>DGFH01000325.1 GCA_002391565.1 Anaerolineales bacterium UBA3905 | reverse complement strand
ACAATTTCTTCCCCGATCCGGGCATGTTCGGGCGCAGTGACCTCCACAGCGAGCGCCGGGATGCGGGTTAAGGCGATCTGGGCGCTGGACGTGGTCGCAAGCGACGCACCGCCATACCGTGACGCAGCGCGTGCGGTGACGGTGAGTGGCGCCGGGCCGGGTTGCGCTGCTTCTGTGATCAGGACGCGCACCTCGCCGCTGGTGGCTGCGCCTGGCGCCAACTGGGTGGCGCGCAGCGCCACCGGACCGAATGGCGCCGCATCCGCCATAAGCTGGTCGAGCGTCACGTCGCCGGTGTTCGTGATCTGCACGCGCACGGTTACCGTCTCACCGCTATACGCAGCTGTAGGGGGTGGCTGCACAGTCAGCGCCAGCCCTGGCTGCGGCTGTAGCGTCAGCGTCAGCACACCCGACGTCGTCGCCGATGCCCCTACCACTGCATTCGCGCCGCTTGCCTCGACGCGCAGAGACACTGGGCCAGGCAGATCGTGCTCCGTCACCACGAATTGATGGGCGCCGGCAATATATGCGCCGGGGGGAAGGGTTGCGTCAGTCACGGACAGTACGCCCAAGCGAGGACTGGTAAGAGCAATATGGTGCAAAGAGACGCGTCCGGTGTTGGCGACGACATAAGAATATGTCACCGTCTCACCAATCCGGGCTGCGGCCGGGAAGAGCGTGTGCGTCAACGCCAGCGCTGGCGCAGCTTCCAACTCCCATGCCAGCGTCTGCGTAGCGGTGACCGGCTGTGCGTAGACGGTGTGAGCACTCGCCAACAACGACTCGACCAGCGGGCCGGGCAACGCCGTCTCGCTTGCCGTCAGTGCGCCAGTGACGGAGATATGCGCGCCGGGCGCCAGCTCATTCATCACCAGCGGCGCCACACTCCCCTGCGCAGCGTGGAGCGTCAGACCATACAGCGCCAGCGCTCCGGTGTTTTCGATATGGACGCGATAGTTCGCCACATCGCCTACGACAACCGCAGGCGCCTGCTCGATCGTTAGCTGCAAGGCCGCTGGCAGCACACTCAACACACGCGTGTCTTCGGCGACGACCTCCATGCCGGCTACGGATTGAGCGCGCACGCGCACCTGGTGTTGTGGCGGCGCCGTCGCGTCCGCCGGAATGGTGTAGGTTGTGACCAGCGTCGCCGCTGCACCGGGCGCAAGCGCGACGACAGGCGGTGTGTGGACGCCGGTCAGCGAACTGAGCAGCGTCACCCCCATCAGGGGCGTGTCGCCAGTATTGGTGACAGTGTAAGTGAACGTAACCGGTGCGCCGGCTGCCGCCACCGCAGCAAGCGGGCCAATGCTCACCGCCAACGCCGGGCGGATGACCTGGAATGTGTGGGCGGCGCCGCGCGTGATGTGCTGCCCAAGTTTGTCGGTCGCCGCCGTCGTTGCTGTGTAAGCGCCGCTCGCCTCCACAGTCGTTACGCAGCTCATGCGCCATACTTCACCGATCTCGACCACGTCGGCAGCCCACGCATCGCGCTCCGGCGCGCCCCAATTGCACCCAGGCAGGGTTGTAGCGGTGGCAACTGCGCGCAAATTGAATGCACCGGTATTGGTCACATTGAGAGTTGCTGTCAGCGGCGCGCCAGCGTGGACGAGGGTGGGCGCCTCCAGACTCACTGCGAAATCAGGCGCTCCGTCCACAAAACTTTCCAGCGGTGGGCCGCCAGCCGCTCCGACCGCTGGCACTTCGAGCAGACCATCGCCGTTGGGAATGAAGAGTTGTGGATGATCGAAGGGTGCAGCGGCGCGGCGCACGCGTTCATCCGTCAACGCATTCAGGAAGGCAACCAGATCGTCAACGTCGGCGCGGTTGATCGGCAGCGGCATGATGGCGGGCGCCAGATCGTGTAGATTCTGCTGACGAAAGTCACTGCCGCGTGCGTAAAATTCGACTACCTGCGTGAGCGTCGCCATGCCGCCGTTGTGCATATAAGGCGCGGTCAACGCTACGTTGCGCAGACCAGGCGCCTTGAACGCGCCAGCAACGGCTGCATACTCAGATGGATTCACCGGCGGATTGAGCGTCAGCGGCGGGCCGATCGGTGTGCCAAGCTGCGCCAGGCGCGATGCAGATAGCGGATTGCCCAGACTGTCCAGCCCCCCTATGCCGACATCCTCTGCGGTGGGACGCACGCCGATATTGTAGAAACCGAGATCGTAGATGCCGAGCGTATTGTCGGCGGTCGCCATGCGTTCGATCAGTGCGCCAACATCGACGCCGCCTTCTGGCGCCACGGCAAAGAACTGGCTGACTGTTGCATTCGTGAATTCGGCGCCAGCATGACAGGCAACGCATTGCACCACGTTCATAAACAGATGTTGCCCGCGCAATTGCTGTGCGCTCAGCGCGGACGTATCGCCTTGCTGGTAGCGGTCGTAGGGCGTCTGGTCGGAGATCAGCGTCGCCTCGTAGAGTTGAATCGCCAGTCCAAAGAAAAGCGCAAAGTTTGCCTCCATCAGTGTGAATTCGTTGGCGCGCAACGGACGTCCTGGTGCGTGCGCAGCGGTGGCGACGCCAGACGGGTCATACGCGATGATGTCAGTTGTATCCCAGAAACGCGGGGCGAAAGCCGCCTGGATCAGCGCTGCGTAGGTTGTCTGCAAACCTCCCTCCGGCGCAGCCAGCACCCCCAACACACTGTCGGTCGGATCGACGCGCTGTCCTGCCAACGGCGACAGCGCCAACAATTTCTTCCCCAACTCCGGGAAACGCCGTCCATCCCAGGCCATTTCGACAGGGTTGTTGGCCGGCGCCACCGCTTGCGACGCCAGGCTGGCCTTATCAAGGCGTACAAATTCGGGTGCAACCGCGCCATTCTGCACCGACCATACATGCGCCTGTGGATCACGCACACCCAGGTGATTGACGCCGTTGAAGACATAGCTGGCGCGGCCGTCCCAGAAGTTACGCAGGTTGAAAACGGCGTTGATCACCGACGGCGCATTGCGTGCGGTGACCTGACGCGTATTCACGCCGCTGACATGAAAAATCGGATCAGGCGCCCTGACGCCAGCGTCGACGCGTGCACCAGGATCGACGCCGACAAAGGTAGTGCGCACGACGCCCTGGCTTCCTGCCACGTCATCGTGCGAGCGGACGACCTCCTGCACACTCGATAACGGGTCGCGCACCTGGTGAAACGGGAAGTCGCTGGCCTGAAAAGTGCGCAACAGCGCACCGTCAGTGAACTGTCCATCGGCGCCCGGATGCCGTTGATGCGTGACGCGGCGATCGACGCCCGCCGCATAATGACAGGAGGCGCACGCTTGCACGCCATCACTACCCACCTGCATATCCCAGAAGAGCGCTTTGCCAAGCTGAATCGCAGCCTGGCGATTGCGGACATAATTGCCAAGCTGCGTCGGTTCGGGCACAGCCACCGTGGACAGTGCAGGCGGCGGCGGCAGAATCGCCTCCAGCACGAAGGTGGTATCGGTGGCGGTGACGCCGGCTGAGCTGGTTATGGTCAACTCAAAAGCCAGGGTGCGCACATCTAGTCCTGGCAGAAAGGGATAGATGAACCACGCCACCGGCATAGCGGCTGCCTCGAGTGTGATAGTCGGGCCAGCGATCTGGCGCCAGCGGTAGGTCAGCCCGGCGCCGCGCGAAGCGCGCCCGTCGAGTTCCACCCGCCGCCCCACTTCCGCCACCTGGTCGGGGCCAGCGTCCGCTACGACGGCGCCATTCTGTGCGTGCACCTGAGCTGGCAGCGCCGTCAAGAGCAACAGACACACGACAAGCCAGCGCCACGTGCGAAAGACCTGTGGCGTACGCACTGGCGTCGCCAGGTTGGCGCCACTGTAGTTGCGTTGAACCCTACGAGAAGCCATTTCCACCTCACCTCACAAGAAACTTCAGCGGCGATGGCTCTCAGTATGCGCGCCAGATGTCACACGGATCTCACAATTGCGTTTCAAACTTATCGCGATAGTGGCGTCAACCAGCGGTCGCATCAGGGAAAATTTCAATTTGGGGCGCGTGCGTCGCACCGGACAACGCATTCTGGCGACGCAGCCCTGGTTGAGCAATGCAACGCACGGAATTTGCTCCAGACATGACGCCGAAATAAACCTGTACATCACACGGGTTTGCAGCCAAAGCGGAGGAGGCAGCGAGATGCAGGGGGCGGAAGGGGCAGAGGACGATCGACAAACTGCCGATCGCCCTCTGCGTTTGCAAGAGGAGCGCTGCGCTGGTCGTTACCTGCGGCTGATGAGCGGCATGAACACCAGGTGCGCGCTATCGCCACTGGGCACGGTGGCAGTCGGCGCTTCGCTCACAAGTGTGCAGACCAGGCTTTGTCCACGCTGAATCGTCAGCGTCACGCCGTTACGCGCATCCAGCGGCGGCTGACCTTCGCATTGCACTTCCAGGAAGCGCCAGTTGCGCTGCTGCGCTTGCAGTTTGTACTCACCTGGCGTCAGCCACTCAAAGATGGCATAGTTGTCCGCTGGCAACGTGAAGTCCGTTGTATTGAGGCGGAAGTTGAACGCAACGACGGCGTTGCTGGCGCCATGCACGCGATGGCGTAGTGTGAGCGACGAGCTGGTCACCTCAACGGCGCTGGCGTCGGCGTCGCTTACCCTCACCCCCAGCGCAGTGTCGGCGGTCGCCGTGCTGCGCAGCCCCAGCGGTGCACCCATGTCCTGCGGCTGCACGCGGTAGCTCACGCGTTTGGTCAGGCGGGCGCCCGGCGCCAGCGTACTGCCATCGAGAGGAATCGCGCCCAATTTGCTATCGACCAACTGAACATTGTACAGGGTTACGTTGCCGACATTGCGCAGTGTGAACTGATACTCGAGCTCCTCACCGACGTTGACCTGCGCCAGGCTGGGTTGTTGGATTACATCGATAGCAGCGTTGCTTGTCAGCGGCGTGCGGCTGGCGCCTGTTGCGGTCGCCAGCCCGACGCCGTGCACGGGGCGCGCCGTCGCCGTGAGTGCGGCGACCAGTGGGCCGGGCAGGTCTTGCTCACCGATGGTGCGACTGCCTGCCACCTCGATGCTCTGTCCAGGCGCCAACACTGTCTGCGTTGGCGCGTACGCCGGGTTTTGATTGTCCGTCACGTTCACCAATTCCAGCGTCACGTCGCCGGCGTTGGTCAGAATGTGCCTGTAGGCCACTGTCTCACCGATGGTGGCGGTGGTGCGGCTGGCCGTACTGACGATGCTCAGTTTGGGGTTGCTGACAAGCGCCACCGCGCCAGAAGCCGCCGCCTGAACCGCCACACCGGTGATATTCGCCTCACCGCGCACCTGGAACGCCGCCGCCAGCGGGCCGGGTAGCTGCGTCTCGGTGATCGCCACTTCCAACACGCCTTCGGTGCGTTGTCCGGGCGCCAGCGTTGTGGCGCCCAACGTGATCGCACCCAACGAGCCTGACGCCACAGTCAGCCCCCGGATTGTGAGGTCTCCGATGTTTTCGACCACCAGCGTGAACCGGACGCGCTCTCCAACCGCCGCCACCGGTGCGTTGGTATGGACGCTGGCCTGTATACGCGGCGTCGCCACCACGAAGACCATGTCAGCGTCGGCGGCAGTGAGCTGCGCACCGTTGCTACGCACCGTCGCCTTCACTTCCATCTGATTCACGATCGGCGTCAGCACGTCCGACTCCTTGACCACATAGGTGATCGCACCGCTGATGCTCTTGCCCGGCGCCAGCGACAGCGGCGCGCGCGGCTGCGGCGTGGGGAGGTCGTGATTGAGCGTGACATTGTCAAGCATCATGGCGCCCACGTTCTGCACTTTGTAGCTAAAGACAACAGTCTCGCCTGGCTTTGCCACCAGCTTATTTACACTCTGCACCAGAACGATGTCGGCATTGTCAACCAGCGCCAGCGAATTGGCAGCCTTGATGACGATCTCCGGCAATTCCGGTGCGGGTCTGCCTTTCACCGTCAGTGTGTTGAGCAGCGGGCCGGGCAGGTCGCCCGCCACGATAGGCGTCGTCCCCTGCGCCGTAGCGGATTCACCGGGCGCCAACTGGCTCTTGCTCAGGGTGAGGAAGCCGAGGCGTGTATCGCTGGCCGTCAACCCATAGAGGGCAACCTCGCCGGTGTTCGTGACCGTGTAGACATAGTTGACCAACTCACCCACACTTGCCGGCTGCGGTCTCACGCTGCTGGCAATATCCAGTTCTGCACGATAGTTGAGCGTGACAGCGCTGGCAGCGGTGGCGCTGATCGACAGATTGACGCCGACCGCCGTTGCCCTCACTGTGGCGCGGTTGGTCAGCGGGCCGGGTAGATTGGCAGCCGTAACCGTGTAGACAGCGGAAGCCACGGCCACACCACCAGGCTGCAGAGCGGTGCTGCTCAACGTCAACACGCCCAGGCGGCTGTCATGCAACGTGACGTTGGCAAGCGTTACATCGCCAGTGTTCTGGGCGATGTAGGTATAGGTCACAGCATCGCCAGGGCGTGCGGCATCGGTCGAAGGCTGCACCGTTATGGCGACAGCCGGCTGCCCGCTGACGGCAACGGATGCACCTGCCGTGGCGCTGATCGGCGTATTCGGCGCCACGGCTGAGTTGGCCGAAGCCAACACCGACTGCGCCAGCGGGCCGGGCAGATCATTCTCACCAACGGTGTAGGCCGCTGCGCCTTGCGCCACTTCGCCGGGCGCCAGGTTGACTTTGCTGAGCGCCACCGCACCCAGGCGACTGTCGTACACCTGCACACCGGTTAACGGGGTTTCACCGCTGTTGGTGACGCGGTAGGCGTAGGCAATGTTGGCGCCGATGGCAGCGGTGTTCAGGCTCGGCGTCACCGCCACCTGGAGGCCAGGAACCAGGGCATGGACAAAGACGCTCGTCGCCCCCGTCACTGTTTCGCCGTAGGAGTCGATGCCCTGCGCCGTCGCCGCACTGGTGATATCGCCCGCGACCACTGTTGAGCAGGTGAAGCGCCAGGTTTCATTCAGATCGAGCACGCCATCCGCGTTGGCGTCGCCATTGACATATTGCACGTCGGTGCACTGGTCGTCGGCGACGGTGACGGCGGCCAACGGATCGTTGCCCTGATGCGAGCGCACTTCGTAGGTGAAGGTGACGGAGGCGCCGACGCCCACGGTGTTGCTGCTGGCGCGCTGGACGACGGTTAAATGCGGGTCGATGATATTGACCCAACTGCGCTTGCTGAGCGTCACCCAGGCGCCCCGAGCATCTTGCGCTGTCACGCGCGCTGTGTTAGTTGTGTCTTTGTCCAGCACAGCCTGGCAGGCGTAATCCCACACTTCACCTGCATCCAACATCTGGTTGGCGTCGAGGTCGCCATCGATCAACTGAACCGCTGTGCAGATGTCGTCCTGGATGCGGACGTTGGCAAACGCATCGCCGCCGGTGTTGGCAATCTGGTAATAATAAGTCAGCGGGCGATTCGCGTAGCCGCCTTCCGCCTCCGGCCACATCATCATTGTGAGCATGGCGCCGTTCGTAGGCAGCGCCAGCAGGTTGGGCTGCGGCGTTGCGTGGACGCGCATGATGCCCCAAATGCCAGCCTCGCGGAAGGCATAGCGCATATCGCCAAAGAGGTAGTCGCCGCTGGCGCCGGTCTCGCCGCCTGCGCCGCCAGCCAGCTTCAACTCGAAGGTCTCGCCGGCGCGGATCGACTTGACGCCGATCAGGTTGGCGTCGCGCATGTTTGGCTCTAGCGGCCAGCGGTGCCCTTCGACGGCGAAGGTCTGTCCCTGCGTACCCCACGGTTTGCCCAACCGGATCACCACCGGATCGCCGCTGTAGGCCTGGAAGAGATTGGCAGGATCGCCGTGAAAGGCATTGGTCGCAAAGACGGTCGCCGGGTTCGGGTCAGTCAACAGACGGCTATCCCATGGGTCGGCGCGATAGTTCATGCCAGTGAAACCCTTGACCTGGATCGGATAGGGCATCTCATTTTGGCCGATAACGTCATCTTCATCCTGTAACAGCGCGACATACTCGCGGAAGCTACCGCTGGCGCTCAGGATGTCGGCAACGACGCCCGACCTGACCTCCGTGCCATCGACCGGATTGCGGTAAATCGCATCAGGCGGTTCAACGATGACGGCGCCGAAAGCCCCGCGTGCAACCTGATGCGGATTCGCCAGGTTGTACATGAGCGCAGTGCCCAGTTCACGATCCGCATAGAAGCGGTAGAGGCGACGTTGACCGGGTGCGACCGTCGAATCGCGATTCCAGCCAACGGCGGCGCCGTACGAACCTTGCGGGTCGTAGGTCAGTTTGCTCAGGTGCAGCGAGGCGACTTCGGGTGGCGCGCCAGCTGCCGGCGCCGCCAGATTGTTGCGGAGCGTGATTTCCAGACATTCGCCAGCATTGACGCGCAGCACAAGCGGCGTCACCGGTTTGGCGCCTGCTTTGATGGCGGCTTCGTCTTCGGCAAGCGCGTAGATCATGCCGCCGCCGTCGATTGCTGCAGGCGGCTCTTCCGGCGACGGGTAAGGTGCGAAGTAGGGAATCGCTTGCCGAAAGATTGCTACGTCGTAGCTGCGCACCGGCGCGCCAAGCGGGCAAACATCACCAGGGTGGGTGGCGGGTTGCACCTGGTTGCCGTTGGCCTGCATATTTTGTGGAAAACCGACGCCGGCTGGCGCCGGTGCGCGGCCAGGCAATGGCCGCAGATCGGGCTGCGCCGTGTCGTGCACGCGCAGCAGCCCCCACGCACCATCCACGAACTGCTCTTTGATCGTTGTGTAGTAGAGATAGTCACCCGGACGCTGTTGGATGCCGCCGGCGCCGTTCTCCAGGATCAGGTCGTAGCGCTCAGAGACATCCTGACCGGAGACGTCGCTTTGATCACCCTCCAGGCTGAAGCGCTCCTGGCGGAAGCGGTGGCCGCTGATGCGCAGCGCGCCCTCTTTTTCCACCACACTCATGCCGCGCACGATCACCGGGTCACCCAGGTAAGCGCGGAAGATCGGCGTGTTGGGGTCGCCATTGGTTGCAGAACAGAAGTAGCGACCAGGGTCAAGCCCACGTTCAATAAAAGGCGCAGCAGTCAGGTTGATGGCGCCGCCACTGGGAGGATTAGCAGGATTGTCGGCCATGAAAAAGACAACGAACTCGCGGAAGCCGCGCACAGTGCCATCTTGAGGGCCAGGGAACAAGCCAGCCTCCGTCACGCCCGCCACACCGGTTGTGTAGATGTCGGCGACTGCGCCGCTGCGAATCTCGGCGCCCGTACGCGGGTCGTGATAGGTCGAACCGCTTGGCTCGACAATATGCGCGCCGATCAGACCGTGATACCAGTCGATGAAAGTGATGTGACTGTGGAAGAAAACTGTTCCCGAATCCACATCGGAATACCAGCGGTAACGCACAAACTCGGTGCCCACCGCTTCGCCAACCTGGTGTGTGTTCTGCAGCGGGCGATCCAGCGTGATTGTGCGCGTGCCAGGATCGATGCTAACGATGTTGCGCACCTCCACGTTGCCCTCGCCCAGGCCGATGCCGATGGCGATGCCAGGGCGCAGGCGGTTGATCTGATCGACCACGATGTTGATGCTGCCAGCAGTGGCCGGGGCGCGCAGCGTGCGGGCGCGCGGTGCAGCAGCCGTACCGCCTTCGGTCAGGTATGGGCGCACCGACTGCTCAAAAGCCATGCCACTGATGACGCCGTCGGACGCCGTCGGGTCGAACTGGACGAAGTGTACGTGCAGGTTGACTTTGGAGTAGTTGTGCAGCGCCTGGGCGTCGGTCAGTTCGCTGGTCAGAATGATATCGACGCAGTCGCCAACATTGGAACGGATCACCAGTGGCTCTGCCTTCTTGGCGCCGCTCTGCACCGCGCGCTTCTCTTCCGCGAGCACGTAGAGCATGCCGCCCGGATCCTGATTTTGTTGCGTCACCTGCAACGGCTGCTGGATAGCGACGATCGGATAGCTGCGCACGGGCGCATCCGCCGGACACATCCCATCCGGGCGCTCCTCGGTGGCGACTTCACCAGCCCACGGGGCGCCGCTATGCATGTTGGGCGCATAAGGTGGACGTTGCCCCAGATGCGGGCGCAAGAGAGGCCACGCGTAGCGCCCGTTGAGCGGGTTGAATAAAATTTCCGGGCGTTGACCAGGCGTGGGGGAACGATAATTCACCCACACGGCAGTGGTCTCTGGTTCACCCAGGTAGAGCGGGCCACTGGCGGTCGCCTGCTTTGCCCAATCCCAGAC
>DGFH01000131.1:24100-41515 GCA_002391565.1 Anaerolineales bacterium UBA3905 | reverse complement strand
AGATGTGTATAAGAGACAGCTTCTGACGAGCATCCCTGGTTCCTGGAAAGCCGCAGCAGTCGCGACAATCCCAAACGCGATTGGTACATCTGGCGCGACCCGGCGCCCGACGGCGGCCCCCCCAACAACTGGCTCAGTTTCTTCGGCGGTCCCGCCTGGACCTTTGACGAACGCACCGGGCAGTATTATTTGCATCAATTCGTCAAACAACAACCAGAGTTGAATTATCGCAACCCGGCAGTGCTGCAGGCGATGCTCGACCAGATGCGCTTCTGGCTCGACCGCGGCGTCGATGGTTTCCGCGTCGATGTGATCTGGCTGATGATCAAAGACGCCGAACTGCGCGATGAGCCAGTCGATCCAAACTGGGATGGCGTCAACCCGCACTTCCGTCTTCAGCACATCTACACACAAGATCAGCCAGAAGTGCATGACGTGATCCGCCAGATGCGCGCCCTGCTCGACGCATACGATGACCGCATGATGGTCGGCGAAATCTACCTGCCCAACGAACGGCTGATGACCTACTACGGCGCCAATTTCGACGAATGCCACCTGCCGTTCAATTTCCAGTTGATTCTGGCGCCGTGGGATGCGCCGACTGTGCGCCGCCTGGTCGATCAATATGAAGCGGATTTGCCCGCCGGCGCCTGGCCGAACTGGGTGCTCGGCAACCACGACCAGCACCGCGTCGCCACCCGCGTGGGACCGGCGCAGGCGCGCGTGGCGCAGATGTTGCTCCTGACCCTGCGCGGGACGCCGACCTGCTACTACGGCGACGAACTGGGCATGGAAAATGTGCCCATTCCCCCTGAAATGGTGCAAGACCCGCCCGCCGTCAACCAGCCGGAGATCGCTCACATCGTCGGGCGCGACCCAGAGCGCACGCCCATGCAGTGGGACGATTCGCCCAATGCCGGCTTCACGGCGCCTGGCGTGCAGCCCTGGCTACCGCTGGCCGCCGACTATGCGCAACGCAACGTCGCCGTCCAGAGCCAGGATGCAACGTCCATGCTCAGTTTCTTCCGTGCGTTGACGGCGCTCCGACAATCTTCGCCCGCCCTCACGATCGGCGACTACGCCGCCATCGACGTCGGCGTTGACAACATCTTTGCCTACACGCGCACGCACGGCGCCGAACGACTGCTGATTGTGCTCAATTTTGCGGCCACCACTCACCGCCTCGACCTGAGCCAATTTGGCGCCGAGGCTGAAATCTTACTCAGCACCGGCATGGAGAGTCGCGGCAAGGTGCGGCTACGCGCACTCTATGTCGTCGGCAATGAGGGCATCGTGTTGCGTCTGCCCGGCTAGAAGGCATCGCGTTTCACCTTCCCGGAAGCGCAGAGCTTCCGGGAAGGTGAACGACAATATCTTTCCCCTTCCCCACCTCACAACCTTACGCATTCCCTACACAATTCGTCAGGATTTTCGGATTGACAGCGCTTCGTAAAAGAGTTGTATAATAGCAACGCTTTGCTTGCTCACTCACTCTGACCAAACCCGTCTATGCTTCATTGTTTCAAAGGAGAAACATATTGTGAAATCTCGAAAAATTCTACATAGTTTGTTGCTGCTTGTAATACTGCTGTCTTTGCTGCCACTGCCGACGCTGGCAGCGCCGGCGCTCCCGCAGGGCTGGCAACAAGAGCCAGCCGGTGGCGACGCCACGTCACACCTCTATCTGCCGGCGATCCAAGCGAGCGCAGGCGCAGCGACGACCATCGCACCGGCAGCCAACACCCCTAACCCAACCAGCGTCACCCTGGTGGGCAGCCTGCAGAGCGAGCTGGGCTGCCCTGGCGATTGGGACCCTACCTGCGCCGCCACCCACCTGACCTTCGACGCGCAGGATGACGTCTGGCAACAGAGCTTCTCCATACCGGTGGGCGCCTACGAGTACAAGGTCGCGCTCAACAACAGTTGGGACGAGAACTACGGCGCCAATGCCCAACGCAACGGCGCCAACATTCCGCTCAACCTCGCCTCCGCCACCCCGGTCAAGTTCTACTACGACCACAAGTCCAACTGGATCACCGACAACCAGAACAGCATCATCGCCACCGCACCCGGCAATTTCCAGAGCGAGTTGGGGTGCAGCGGCGACTGGCAGCCCGATTGTCTGCGCTCCTGGCTGCAAGACCCCGACGGCGACGGCACGTACACCTTCAGCACCAGCCAGCTGCCTGCCGGCAGCTACGAAGGCAAGGTCGCCATCAACGAAAGCTGGGATCTGAATTATGGTGAGGGTGGCGTGCAGAACGGCCCCAACATCCCCTTCACGGTGCCCGGCCCCGGCACGGTGACCTTCAGCTTCAATGCGACGAGCAAGGTGCTCTCGATCAGCTTCCGCAGCAGCGTCCCCGGCCCCGACAACAACGTGGAGTATTTTGGCCTGGGTCACAACTCGCATGATACGCTCTATCGCGTGCCCTTTGGCGCCGTCAACCCCGGCGACACGGTGACGCTGCGCTTCCGCACCTACGCCAACGACGTGACCGGTGTGCGCGTGCGCGTCTGGGATGCCACCGCCAACGCCCAGAGCTTCCTCGACATGGAGCGCGTCGCCAGCGGCGTCTCCTGCTACGACCCGGCGCAGACCGACAAGCTATGTGACTTCTGGCAGACCACGCTCACGCCCAGCGTCCCGACGACGCTCTACTATCGCTTCATCGTGCAGGATGGCGCAGCGACCGCGTACTACGATGACGACGACTTCCGCAACGGCGGTTGGGGTGAGGCGCGACCGAATCTGCGCGACAACGGCTACGCCATCACAGTCTTTGACCCAGACTTCCAGCCGATTCCCTGGCTGCAAAACGCCGTCGTCTACCAGATTTTCCCCGACCGTTTCCGCGATGGCCGCGCCAACAACAACCCGACGGGCAACGAACCGCGCTACAGCTTCCCGACTAACCCCCTCGACCAGATCATCGTGAAAAGCTGGGGCGAGCTGCCCGAAGGCTTCTGCCGCAGCTACCAGTTTCCGGCGCAACCTTGCACCGAGCAGCCGCGTGGCCGCGACTACTTCGGCGGCGACCTGCGCGGCATCATGCAGCGCCTGCCCTATCTGCAGGCCCTCGGCGTGACTGTGTTGTACCTGAACCCAATCTTCGAGGCCGGCTCCAACCACGCCTACGATACGCAAGATTACGGCAAGATCGACAAATTCTTTGGCACAAACAAGGAATTCCAGCAGCTCGCCCAGCAGGCGGAGAAGCGCGGCATCCGCATCGTGCTCGACGGCGTCTTCAACCATGTCTCGTCAGATAGTCCCTATTTCGACCGCTACGGCCACTTTAGCGAAGTCGGCGCGTGCGAAAGCGTCAATTCGCCCTACCGCGCGTGGTTCTTCTTCCGACCGCAGGCGGGCGGCCCCTGCGCCGGCCCTGGCGGGCCCAATACGATGACTTACGACGCCTGGTTTGGCTTCGATAGCCTGCCCGTGCTCGACAAGAACAACCCCGACGTGCGCAAGCTGATTTACGCCGCGCCGGACGCAGTGGCGCGCTTCTGGCTCAATATGGGCGCGGCCGGCTGGCGCCTGGACGTGATGGGCGATCCCTCCTTCCCTGCCGACTTCTGGCCGGCCTTCCGGGCAGCGGTCAAAGCCACGAAAGCAGATGCGCCGATCATCGGCGAGCTGTGGAAGAAATTCGAGGTGCTGCCCAAGGTGCTGGGCGACAGCGCCGACACCGCCATGAACTATCGCTTCCGCAACGCTATCCTCGGCTTCTTTGGCAAAGTGGACGATAAGGGCTTCCCGGATGACGGCCAGAGCGACCAGCCGCCAAGCCTCTTCGCCGAGAAGCTGATCTCCGTGCGTGAGGACAACCCGGACGCGTCCTACTACACGATGCTCAATCTGCTGGGCAGCCACGACACGCAGCGCATCTTGTGGGCGCTGACGCCAGGCAACCGCAACCGCGAGGACCGCGAGTTTAACGCCGCCAATGTCGCCGAGGGCGTGCGCCGCCTGATGCTGGCCGCCGTCGTGCAGATGACCACACCCGGCGCGCCGACGATCTACTATGGCGACGAGGTCGGGCTGACCGGCGACGACGACCCCGATGATCGCCGCACCTTCCCCTGGCAGGATGGCGGCGCCGTCACGGGCGCAGCCGCAGTGGAGGAGAGCACAGCCAGCATCGAAGCGGAAGTAGCCGCCGCCGAAGTGGATGCGGCCACCAATAAGGGCAAAATCCCTGGTGGTGCAGGCGGCAATGCCGACCTGTGGCGGCACTACGCCACGTTGACAAGCCTGCGCCGCCAGCATGATGTCTTCCGCAATGGCGAACTGAGCTTCCTGCTCACCGACGACGCCAACCGCACGCTGGCTTACCTGATGCGCACGCCGGACAAAGCCGCCATCGTTGCCATCAACCGCAACAGCACGCCGCAAACGCTGCAAATTCCACTGCGCGGCAAGCTGGGTGACGCAACTTGTTTTTATGACGCGCTCGACCGTGCACCGCGCAAGGGAGCGCAGGATTACACCGCCGTCGCCGGCGTACTCACGATCACGCTGCAGCCGATGAGCGCAGCGATCCTGATTCCCTGGCATGACCAGGACATCGTGGCGCCAGGCGCACCAACCAACCTGACCGCCACCGCCGGCGACCGCCAGGTCACACTGGCCTGGAGCGCCGTCGCAGACGCCGCCCGCTATCGCGTCTACCGCAGCCCGGTCAGCGGCGGCGGGTATGTGTTGGCAGGCGAAACGACAGGTGCATCCTTCACCGACAGCGGCCTGACCAATGCCCAGGCGGTCTACTACATCGTCAAGGCGGTGGATGCGGCTGGCAACGAAGGCGCCGCGTCGAACGAAGCATCGGGCGTGCCGAGCTATCAAATCGGCTGGGCAAATCTGCAGTGGCCGCCGACGATGAACCACACGATCAGCACCATCAACCGCACGCCGACCGCCTACGGTCAGGTCTGGATTGACGGCGTGACCAGTCAGCCTGGCGCTACGCCCACGTTGCGAGCGCAGCTTGGCTATGGCCCGGCGGGCAGCAACCCGGCGACGGACGCCGGCTGGCAGTGGATCGACGCTGCCTTCAACGTCGATGCGGGCAACAATGACGAGTTCATGGCGAGCCTGCTGCCCGACGCCGTAGGCAGTTACGATTATCTCTATCGCTACAGCACCAACGGTGGGCGCTCCTGGCTCTACGCCGACCTCAACGGGCCGGTGGCGGCGGGCGCGGCGCCGGCGAATCCCGGCAAGTTGACAGTGGTCGCCAGTGGCGACACGACGGCGCCGTCGACGCCCGCCAATCTGCGCGTGGTGAGCGGCTCGCCCGCTGGCATCATGCTGGCGTGGGACGCGGCCAGCGACGACACGGCAATGTACGGCTACGAAGTGCGCCGCAGCAGCACGGCGGGCGGCCCGTACACAACGGTGGCGCTGGTGACCGCGACCGGCTACACTGACACGGCGGTCGAGGAGAACGGCGTCTACTTCTACGTGGTGCGTGCGGTGGACACCTCCTTCAACCGCTCTGGCGCCTCCAACGAGGTTGCGGGCACGGCGGCGCTGCGCACGGTGACGGTGACCTTCAACGTGACGACGCCCGGTGCAACGCCGACGGGCGCAACCGTCTACATTGCGGGCACGCTGGATCGGCTGAATGGCGGTCTGCCGCAGTGGAACCCCGGCGGCGTCAGCCTGACCAATGTCGGGCCGAACAGCTATACCATCACGCTGACAGGACTGGAAGGCACGCAGATCGAGTACAAGTACACGCTTGGGTCATGGGACTTCGTGGAGAAGGGCAGCGCGTGCGAGGAGATCGCCAACCGCCAGCTCACCCTGGCTTACGGCGCCACCGGTGCGCAAACTGTGAACGACACGGTGGCGAACTGGCGCAACGTAGCGCCGTGCGGGAACTAGCAGACCAGGCAGGTAGCTTATGTTCCAGTCCCGGCAGCTTCGAGCTGCCGGGACGATAATGCATCGCACCTTGCGCTACCCACGCGCAAGGAATGGGCCAAGCACAAGCGAATCCCGGAAGTTGTGACAGCTTCCGGGATTCGCTTGCTCAAGACAGATGGCAGACAAACACAGGACGCGCAACATGCCTGCGATTACGCTGTACGGTTAGTCAACGAAGGCAGCCTGATTCGCCACGAAGGGAATCCAGGCAGATTCACGAAAGATTCGTCCATCCACTTCCTGGTCGATAGGATCATAAGTTTGCGTCAGGTTTGAGAAACGCCACGTGTCCTCGATGTAGGCCTGCACCACATCGGCCATGATCAAGAATGTATCCAGCTGCTCCACACCGCCGCCGGCGGGGGTGAAGACGCTGTAGCCGTCGCCGCCTGTCAGCATGAAGTTGTTGGTTACAACCAGGTAATCCTTGTCCGGATCGAGTGGCTCATACGTCAGGGCGGCCGCTGACGCCATGACATTTTGGGTGGCAACCTCGACCGCCGTGATGCGCGTGTTGGCGGCAACAAATGGATTCCACGTATAGCGCAGCCCAGCCACCTGAGGGAAGCGCCCGGCGCCACTCTCCACCTGGCTGACGCCATTTTCCAACGCCGCTTTCACCCCAGCCCCCTTGAGAATCACCGTCGCCATGGTGTTGCCAAAGGGCAGGACTTCCAGCAGATTGCCGACTGTCACCCTGCCGATCTGGATGCTGGCGCGAATACCGCCGCCATTGGTAATGCAGATAATGGGCAGGTTGCGTGGATTGAAGTTGGGCTTGACGATGATCTGGCGACGCAGCGCATCGGTGATCAGGTTGCCCAGATTGGTTTCACGGCTGCGCACATTGGCGCGAGCGCCATCCAACAGCACAGCGGACTCGGCAAATTGTTGGGCGCGCAGAGCATCCACGCCGGGCTTGAACTCCGTGGCGATCTTGTTCTGGAAGGCGGCATCCGGTGCGATGGGGGCGCCTTCATCTGGCAAGAGGGCGCGGCCAGACGGCGTAATGCCATCGGCCCACACCGGATCGATTTCGCCGCTGATCACAGAAATGTTGCCACTGGCGTCGAAGCCAACAACGATGTTGCCGACCCATTTGGCCCATTCCCAATCCTGGACGATGACGACATCCTTGTTGTCTGGGTCTTTGACAATCTGTGGATAGGCGGCAATGCGTGCGATGCCTAGCGGCCAGGTGTTTTGTGCGTCTGGGATGAGAGGGGTGTGACTGTGTCCACCGACGATCAGATTGACGCCACGCACATTAGCGGCCAGATCGAGATCTGCCAGGTAACCAATGTGCGTTAATGCAACAATCACTTCGGCGCCAGCCGCCTTCAGTGCATCAACCTGCGCCTGGGCAATGGCGTTCAGGTCATCATGAAAGACGACATCTTTGCTAGGGCTGCTCAACAGAGGCGTATCGGGTGCGGTCAAGCCAAAGACGCCGATCTTCTTGCCGCTGGGCAACGTGACAATGGTGGCGTCGCCAAGCTTGCCATTGGCGGTCGTGGCGCCTGTCACCTTGAGCGCAGCCAGGGGCGACGTGGCGCCAGCCTTCAGGCTGATGTTGGCGCTGAGCACAGGAAACTGCGCCCCGGCAATGAAATTCGCCAGCGTCTGGTCGCCCTTGTCAAATTCATGGTTGCCGACAGCGACAGCATGGTAGCCCAAACCGTTGTAGAAGAAGAGATCGGCCTGGCCTGAATACAGGTTGAAATAGAGTGTGCCCTGAAAGACGTCGCCGGCGTCAAGGAAGAGAATATCCTGGGTCGGATTGGTAGTTTTGATCTCATCAAACAAAGTCTTGCGACGCGCCACGCCGCCAAATTCGCGCGCTGGCGCCGGGTTGCCACTGCCAATCGTGACGCTGACCGGCTCGATGCGGGCATGGTGGTCGTTGGTGTGCACCACGCGCATTTCATAATCCACTGCCCCAGCATTCGCCAGCACGATACGATAGCTGCCATCGGCGTACTGATAGAGCACCGCCCCCGCCCCCAGCGCGGCGATTCCTTTCAGGAATGTGCGTCGATTCATCGTCGGCATGGTATTGCTCCTTATTTGTTATATTGATGGATGGTGAAAGTGAACGGCCTGACACACCCGGCAGAGTGAGGACAGGTTTGGGTGAATTGCACCGGAAGTATATCATGCTGCAACGCCACATGGGCAACCTGCACCCCGATGACGCCAGCCCGCCTGCACCACACTCCTATCCTACCTAGTTGGCATTTCATCGGTGCAATCCGCTGCGTGGATAGGGGATTTCGACGCGCCGCCCACCCCACGCAACACGGGCGCCATGACCACCTTGCCTGGTCATCACGAACGCCGCACGAACGGTAAATAGAGGTTGCGCTGCGTTGTTGCAAAGGTGGCAGTGCACTGCCTGGGCGCGCTTAAGGTGAGCTGACCGTCGGCGCAATCGGCCTCCCCTTGCCAGCCGCTAAATTCGGCGTGGGCGTCGGCAATGGCGGTCAATGTCACGGCGCTATGCAGGGTGAACAGCGCCGTGCATACGCCACTGACGTTCCCCTGCATGATCGTGCAATTGATGCCGGCCGGGGTGCTGGTGACAACGCCGCTCCCATCGCCGGCGCCGGTGATGGTCAACGCGACGGCTGCTGGCTGGTTCCGTACAAAGCTGGCCGTGCAAGATTTGTTGACTACAGCCAGGGTCACGGTCACGACTGGATTGACGCCGCTGCATGCGCCACTCCAGCCGGTGAAGGTTGCATCCCCTGCGGGGGTTGCCGTCAGCGTGACCACGGCGCCATCGATGAACGATGCGCTACAAGCGCCGCTGGCGCTGCCCGCCGTGAACGCGCAGTCGATGCCCGCAGGCATACTGCTGACGACGCCGTCCCCGGCGCCGGTCCCGCTGACAGTCAATGTGCGCAGCGCCACAAAGGTCGCCGCCACGCTTTGATTGGCGCGCATCGTCACGCTGCAGGTGACATCAACTGCACTGTCGCAGCCGCCCCAGGCAATAAAGCGAGAGCCAGTCGCAGCCTGCGCCGTCAACGTTATGGTTGCCCCATCCACAAAGAAGGCGCTGCATACACCGGCGGGTGAGCCTGCGCTCAAGGTGCATTCAATACCTCCAGGTGCGCTGCTCACACTGCCTGTCCCGCTGCCTGCGCCGCCAACGCCCAATGTGCGCAATGCCTGAAAGGTCGCCGTTACGATGCGGCCGGTGTGCAGCGCAACGACGCACTGCGCCCCGTTGACGCTGTCGCAGCCCGTCCAGCCGGCAAAGATGGCGTCGATATCCGCTGTCGCCGTCAACGTGACGACCGTACTCACCACAAAGGCTTCCACACAGTCGCCAGTGACTGCGCCGGCTTCAATCAGACAGGTAATGCCGCCCGGCGTGCTGAGCACTTCCCCTGTCCCCGCGCCGGCACCGCCAATGGTCAACGTCTGCACGGGCAACTGGAATTCATACGCGCCCAGATCCACCACGCCCTGCACAATGCGAGGATTCCCGTCCAGATCGGTGCTCACACCGCCGGGCAAGACGGCGTTAGCGCCCGCATTGATCGCAGGTGAATTGCTCATCAATCGCAGGTCGTCATCGGCGGTGCCCGGCTGCTGGTCGGCGCCGTCTGCATCGACGAAGCCCGGATCGGCATCCAGGTTGCCTGCGCCTGGCCATCCCCCCTGCACCAGGCTGGTCGTGATCGTAGTCGTCGCGGTGATGTCGTCGGAGACCTGCGGCTGCTGAGGAGCGGCGTTGCCCCACAGGATGACATTCGCCAGCGTGGGCGCGCTGCCAATGCTGTACAGACCGCCGCCGCGGATGGCAGCCGAGTTGCCAGCAAGCGTGACGTTCACCAGGCGCACATTGCTGTTGCTCTGGTTGAGCACGGCGCCGCCGACATTCTCCGCCCGGTTGGCGCTAAAGACGGCATTGACGATGGTTGGGCTGCTATTCTCGTTATAAAGCGCACCGCCATAAGGCGCCACATTGCGACCAAAGAAAATATCCGTGAGCGATGGTGCACTGGCGCGGTTGTGGAGTGCGCCGCCACCCACATCTGTGGCGCGGTTGCCGATCAAGGTCAGCCTGCGCAGGGTCAGGTCACTGCCGGCATCTGCAAAGATTGCCCCACCACTACGCGCCAGATTGCCGGCAAAGATGACATTCTCCAACGTGGCGTCAGCGTTGACGCTGCGCAGACCGCCGCCGATATTGTCCGGTTCAGTCGGTGCATCGGCCTGCCCGGCTGTGATCGTGACTCCATCGAGGCGCGCAGTTGCGTCCACGTTGGTGGCAGTCACCACGTGATAACTGTTGGCGCCGTTGAGGTTGACCGTGTCGGTCACGACGCCGCGCCCATCAGCAATATCGTTGTTGTCGATGTCGCCGCTCAGCACCGTGACAAAGTGGGCCGGGCTGCGTTCGGAGAACAGCCCCGTGGCAGTGATGGGAAAACCGCCATAGATGGCGACGCCGGTTAGCAATTGGAAAGCGCCGGCGCGTCCACCGGCTGGTTTGTAGACGCCAGCCTGCAACCACACCTGATCGCCGCTGACGGCAATGCTGAGCGCCTGGGGCAACGTACAGGCATTGCTCCAGCTGCTACAATCGCCGAAACCAAGCGCAGCCGGCGCGACAAAGCGCACGCTGCCAACGCCATGCGCAGTGCGTCCCACCCCCAACTTTTGCCCCCAGGTTGCACCGCTGAATAACGACGTGATCATGACAACGATGATGCCAAGGCCATACAGGTAAACGCGATGATGCATGGCTCTAATCCCCTCCCCTTGCAAAGCGTCTCCAGGTGCGCAACGGAAGCTCTCGCTCAGCGCTGTATCCGCCCCGGCAGCAGAAATGGATATGCGCGGCCCGTCCAGCGATGCAGCCGGCGATCGAGGCGTCGCGCCGCCAGGTAGAAACGCCAGATGAAGGCGTCTTCACGATAGTACGCGTCGATCTCACGGCGCTGCAATGGCGGGATGGCGGCTTCGGGCAGCAGATCGTGCAACTGGGCATTGGCATGTTCGATCCAGGCGTCAATCAGATCGGCGCGTCCCTCTTTGTGCAGATTGGCGATCAGATCGATGACGACGCGACGCACATCGTAGTAGCGGTCAAGCACATCTTGCAAGAAGAAGCGACGCAGCACCCACCGCAGAAACGAAGGCGCGCTGCGCAAGAACAATTCAGCATTCAGCAACTCCACACCTGCCTGGCGGATCAATGGCGTGGTTATGTCAAAATAGCTTAAGGCCCCCTCTGTGTCCGCTGCCGGCGACGTCAGCGCCCAGTTCGAGATTTGCCCATCGATGCCCAGCGCCCACGCTCCGGCATGAGCAACGTTGAAGCGTTGCACTTTCACCAGTTCGCGCAAGACGGCGGTCAACAACGCCCTGGCGCCAACCTGGTCGGCGGTGCGCACAAGCTGGTTGCCGATGGCGCCCGCCGGCAACCGCGGCTGCACCAGATAGAGCACGTGATATGCACCACGGCGCTGTCGCACCGTCACCAGTCGGCTCGGCGTCACCGTCACCCCGGCGATCGTTAGCTGTTCCACGTAGCGGTCGAAGACGTAGCGATAGGCGTCGATCTCTCCCTCGCTGCGAAACATCGGCATCCGCTTGTACGCCAGCCCATCGTCGCCGATGGCAAGCACAGCGCTGATCTCGCCGTATCCGAGGATTTGCGGCGGCAGCGCGCTGCGCTCCGGATGGAGCAAGTCAAGCCCGGTTTCGAACGCCTCGAGGCGTTCCACATCAACTGCGAGCATATCGTTCATCAGTGAAAAGAATGGATGGTGCGTGTTACGTGGTGCGTGGTGCGTGGTGCGTATTTCAGTGGTGCACGCACCATGCAGCACGCAGCACGCACACAACACGCACGCACCACGGCTCACATGCGACGCAACATCACCGCCACCTGTGTCAAGGCGGCGTCGACGCGCTGCAACAGTTCCTCCACCAGCGGCGGCTCGATGATCAGCGGCGGCAGAAACTGCGCCACGCGCGTGTCGTTGGCGGCGTAGATGGCGAGAAAGCCGTTGTCGTAGGCGGCTTTCGTGAAGAGCGGACCGCACGCAGGATGCACCATCTCGATGCCCATCATCAACCCAAGCTGGCGCAGACCCACAAGCACCCCGGCATGACGGCGCTGCAGGCTGGCGAAACCATCAGCGAACAACTGCGCCATCGCCTGGACGTGCGCCAGGAACGCCGGGTCGGCGCTGATCTCCAGCACTTTCAGCGCCACCGGGCAGCCGACCTCGGCGCCGCCAAAGGTCGAGATGTGGATGAACGGGTCGGCGTGAAAGACGCTTTCCAGTTCACGCCGCAACAGCGTCGCCGCCATCGGGTAGAGACCGCCGGAGAGACCTTTGCCAAGCAGCAGGATGTCGGGCGTCACCCCGAAATGCTCATAGGCCCACAGACGCCCGGTGCGTCCCAGCCCGGCCTGGATTTCATCGAGAATCAGCAGCGCGCCGTGCGCATCGCAGAGGCGGCGCACCTGCGCCAGATAGTCGGGCGCGGGGATCGGCATGCCCAGCGTCGCCGGGATGGTCTCCAGGATCACGGCGGCCGTGTCCTCATCCAGCGCGGCGGCCAGCGCGTCGCTGTCGTTGTAGGCGACCTGGACAAACCCTGGGGCGCGCGGCCCGAAGGGCGCAAAGTACTTCTCGTCGCCGGTGAAGAGGGCAAAACCGGTGTGCCCGTGATAGCCGCCGCCAGCCGAGATGATCTTGTGGCGGCGTGTGAAGCCGCGCGCCACCTTGATTGCCAGGTCGGTCGCCTCGCCGCCGCCCACGGCGAAGACGGTGTATGGCAGCCCCGGCGCCAGCTCCGCCAGCCGCGCGGCCAGGCGGGCGCGCGGCGCGCTGAGCAGGTGATGGTTGCCGATGTCGAGCGTCTGCACGCTTTCCACCAACGCCTGCACCAGGGCGGGATGGCGATGCCCCAGGTTGAAGACGCCGCCGTTGCAGTGACAGTTGATCAGCCGTGTGGCGCCGTCGATGTCCCAGATGTATGGCCCTTCACGGCGCCCCATCACGAACTCGATGCCGGCCTGGCGAAAGAACGCCGCCTTGCCGGAGGAGACGTGGTGCGCAAACAGGTCAATGATAGCAGCTTTTGCCGTGGACATGGCGCTCCCTCGGATGACTACACAAGCGCATCGGTCGGCACACCCGCCGCCCGGTTGAAGCCTGCCCACGCTCGCTCATGCCAGAACGATTGGCGTCGGTTGGGTGGCGCCGCCGCAATGCGCGTCAACCAGCGCTCCTCAGCAGCCAGTGCACGGCTGAAGCCTTCGGCAACGATGCGACGCCGATCTTCCAGGGGTGCGTCGCATGCTGCCAGCGCCTCTTCAAGCAGTTCCTGCTCCAGCAACGCCCGCTCCTCCTGGATCACAGTGATGCGTTGCGGGTAGTCGCGCAAGAGCGAGCGATGCAGCCGTTCGTGCCGCCAGAAGAGGGTGTGCGGATCGTAGACGCCGGTGGGCGCAGGCCCGGCGCTCTCCGGCAGCGGCGTGTCGAGCCACAGCGGCTTGAAGATGCTGGTGCATGGCGCGGCCGTGCCGGTGACGAAGAGCAGTGGCCGCTGTGGATGGAGATAGGCGACGAGCGAGCCGGTCGTCTGGCTGCGGCGCACCGGCCCATAGCTGGCGTGCATACAGACGGTGGCGCCGGTCAGCCCGCGTGCGGGCGACCAGTCGGGTGCAGCGTCGGCGGTGTGCAGGCGCAGCGCCGCCAACATCGATTCCGGCGTGGCGCGCCCGCTGCTGGTCTGCAAAGCCATCATCGTGGCGGCGCAACGTTTGCGCGCGTCACTGAAGCGCGTGTAGAGAAAGTCAGAGTACGCCTGGGCAAAGTCGAACTCCGCCGCCGACTTGCACCAGCCCTGTTCGACGGCATACGTCACCAGGTCGGGCGACGCCATATCCCATTGCTTGCCCAGCGTGATGGCGTTGGAGATGGCGTAGTGTCCCTGCACGCGGCGCGCCGCCCAGTGGCGGTCAGCCGTCTCCAACACCCAGGCATCGTCAGGATCGGCGATCAGAAAGCTGTTCTGATAGTAGAGTGGATGGGCGAAGCCGCAATTGCCGCCCTGCCCGTAGCGCTCCAACAGCGTGGTGATCACCTCCACTGCCCCACGCGCCGTCTCCGCCCGTTCCAGCGCCAGCCGCAAGAGATCCATGCCGAGCAGTCGCGGTGTCTTGTCCGCCGGGGCGCGGGTAAAGAGCGCCTCGTTGCCGATGGCGACGCCATGCTCGTTGACGCCCATCTCCGCGCCCCATATCCAGAAGGGCTTTGCCAACGCCACGGCGTGGGTGTGCGGCGCCTGCTCGATCTCGATGTAGGTGCAGTGCACACGACTCCCCGGCGGGTGGTCGGCGGCGGGCAGCAGCAGCAAATGATGCGCCTCGTTGGGGTCGCGATCTGAGTTCTTGGCGAAGAGCGTCACCCCCGCAGCCGTAGCGGTGCGGGTCATCACCAGCGTGTCGCACATGGTCAGGTCACCTCCACGCACACAGCGTTTCCAGATACGCCGCCGAGCCGTCGCGCAGCCAGCCGTCAAGCTGCGCCACTTCCTTGAGTTGTTGGCCGCGCACGCGCGGCACGGCCACAAACGCGCAGTCGAAGCCGGGCAGCGTCGTCATGTCGCCCCACAGCTTCTCGAATTGCGTCACCGGGTAAATATCCTCCTGCCCCTTGCCCCAACGCTTCTTGACATCCTTGAGCGTGATGTAGGTGGGCATGCGCGCGGCGATGGTGCGCACGGCGGCAGCCACTTTATCGGCGTCAGCCAGATCGACGTGCGTCAGCCCAAAGGCAGCCAGCAGTTGTGCAATGTCGATCCAGTAGGTCGCCGAGTTGTAGTAGGTCAGGTTGAACTCGATCTCTTCGCGCGGCAACGCCAGGCCTTCCACCAGCCGCAAGCGTCCATCGACGCGCGCCAGCCCGCCCCCGCGATCGTCAATGCGCCGCGTAATCACCTCGGTCGTCATCGCTGCGCCGCGCGCAATGTGTTGGCCCAGCACCAGCGGATCGACGTCGGCGCCCAGCGTGTCGATGTTATGCACCATCAGATAGCGCAGATGGGGGCGCTCCGCCAGCAATTGCGCCAGCACGCCGTTGCGCAACAAGTTGGGGACTTCGTACCAGTGCCCCACCGGATGCAGACATTGCAACGGTGCGTTGTCGGCGTAGTCGCTGCCCTCGCCCGCCTGTTGCGCCCAGTGGATCAGCGCAGCGTGCAGACTTTCGCGCACCTTCTGCGCCTGCTCGTCAAGCAACTGCTGCGGCATCTCCTCCCAGGCAAAGCGCAGGTCGCGCGCCATCGGGATCAGCCGCAAGCCCACCGCGCGCCCCGGCGAGAGCAGCAGCGAGCCTGGGTAGCCGTAGTTCTGTTCGCGCGCCAGAAATTCCGCCACGGGCGCGTGCGTCAGATAGCTGGTCGTGATGATGTGCGGCAGCGCCGCGCCCGCCATCCGCCCCACGCGCCGGCTTTTGGCAAGATGCACCTCGATGAAGTTGCGGTGTCTGCCGCCGACGCGCGCAAAGGGATTGAGCGCCTTGACCACGCCCGCGCCCTTGGTCCAGCGGCTGCCGGCGCCGCCCGCCAGCGAGACCACCGCCACCGCGCCCTGCGCCAGCGCGTCCATGCCGAGACCGCGCAGCCGGGCGCGTTCGCTCTCCGGTAGGCGTTCAATGTCGGTCACGTCGCCGGGTTGCACATCCTCGATCACCGAGCGCACGGGCAGCCGATTCTGCGCCAGCCCGATGCGCCCGCTGCGCAGGTCGGCGCGAATTTGCTCATGCTGCACGCGGTCGAAGCCGTTCGCGTCGAGCAGCGCCGCCAGGCTCTGTTGACGACCGTCGGCCTGGTCGCGCGGGGGCAACAGCCGGTCGAAGAGCGCCTGCACCATGCCCGCCAGTGCGGGTTGGGTGCGCGCCGCTGCGCCGAAGGCGTCCAGTTCAGCGCGGCGGAAGGCGGAGAGCGTGCGCTGTTCGTGGCGGATCAGCGCCGGCGCGGTGAGCATGTAGTAGCCGGGCGGCATCAGCGCGTCGTCGCCGCTGCGCAGCTCCGCCCACGTGCCGCGTTCGTTGATGGCAAAATCGTAGACGACCGGATCCATGGCGAAGGGCACAGCGCTTTCCAGCTCGCGCTTGGCGGCGCGCATCATCTGTTGGAGCCAATCCTGCGCCTCGGCTTTGCGGCGTGGGTCGAAGATGAAGCCCATGCCGCCGCCCGCCATGCCGCCCAACATCCAGAAGCCCCAGAAATCCTGGCCAAATGCGGCGCGGGCGCGTTCGATCAGCGTCTCGGTGTAGAGATTGCTCGCCCACGGGATGATCGTCTGGATCGGGCCGCGGAAGTTGCGTTCGGTCGCCGCGCCGATGGCGCGAATGTCGCCCTGGCGCAGCAGGTCGGTGATGCGGTCGTAGATGCGCATTGCCTCCTGACGCCCCGCCCACTCCGCTTCACTGCGCAGCAGATACTTCTCCGTCACCATCTCCAGGATGGGCCCGACATCCTGCGCCATGCCGCCATGCACGAGCACCAGACTCTCCTGGAGTTGCTGGCGCGTGGCGGGCGTCACCTCAGCGTGGGTCAGGATCGTGTGCTGCGGCAGCAATCGCCCGCGCGAGACGCCGTACTCCGGATCGCCTGCGCTGGCTTCCACGCCCTGGATCAGCTTCATGCCGGGCCAGACGCCGCCCGAATCCTGCCAGCCGCCGCCCGAACCGCCCAACCACTCGCCCAGGATCGCCCGGGCGGCGACGACGCGGCGCTCCTCCTCGCTCAGCGCGCCGGTGAGCGACTGCGCCTGCCCCGTGGCGCGCATACAGACCGCAATCAGCGACGCCAGCAGGTTGGTCGAGACCGCCAGCCGCGAGCCTTTGGGGATGCCGTTGACCTGGCTGACCAGCTCGATGCCATACCCCGGCGCGATCAGCCGCGCCAGCAAATCCGCCAGCGACTGTCCCGACCCTTCGATGCCGGGTGGCACGATGCCCGACGCGATCACGGCAGCTTTGAGCAACCCCAGGTAGTCACGCGCAAAATCGAAGACCTCCGCCAGCGACGTAATCTCGGCGACTGCGCCCAGATCGACGCTGACCAGGCGCAGGATCGGCTGGTCGATCACCCGGAAGAAGCTCTCCACCGGCGGTTTGGGCTTGCTGTCACCCTGCCCGCGCACTGCCAGGTCGATGGAGACGTTGAGCACGCGCGCACCTTCAGGGAAATCCATGCCCAGAAAAAAGATGTCGCTCCAGCCGCTGTGACTCAAATCCATGCGCACGGGCGTGGCTTCATGGAGGATGGGGAAAAGCGGAGAAGAGGGAGCGGAGAGAGAGGGGGAGACGGTCGCACCGTCGTTGCGGTAGAGTTCCGGGCGCACGCGCAGCGGCTGATCCGCCGGATGGCCGATACGGAACATCCACTGGTTGCCGCGCACGGAACGCACGCTGCGCCGCACCTGGTTGGCG
>DGFH01000131.1:22042-24002 GCA_002391565.1 Anaerolineales bacterium UBA3905 | reverse complement strand
CGCTGCGCCGCACCTGGTTGGCGAGCGTCTGAAAGCCGAGGCGGCGATACGCTTCGGCGAGCGCGCTGGCGGTGGCGTCGCTGAGCGGCGCGGCCAGAAAGATGTCGATCGCTTCTTCGAAGCGGCGTTTGAGCAAGTTGTCGTAGCCGGTGAAAGGAACCAGCCCTCCCGGCGTCAATCCCGGTTTGAGCGGGATGTGGAAACGGTAGATGGCGTAAAGAAAGAAGAGCGCTCGCACGCGCTCGTAGAGGTTATCGCTACGCCGGCGAAAGGCGTCGAGCGCGGCGCACTCCGTCAGCAGCGCGTCGAGTGTGGCGCTGCGGCAGAAGGCGTCGAGCGCGCGATTGCGCACCTCTGGGTCTTGCGCCGTGATGATTTGGATCAGTTGGCTCATGATTGTGACAGGATGCGATTGGCCCGCAGCGGGCAAGGATTTGCTGAAACCATTGTAGCGCAGGCACGCATACTCTGTGAAGCTGCCGGGCGCACCCACAAATCGTTTCCTGGGTAGAGGCAGATTTTTTACCGCTACAGTCGCTGCTGATGTAATATAGGTGGGACGTTTTGTCGCCATCAAGAAAATTTTGGAAAGAGTTAGGAAAACCGATTGATGATTACAGCACCCGACGCCATTTTGATGAATGGTGCAACCGACTTCACCTCCCCCGTGCTCTATCTTGCCCGTCATGCTACACCCGACTGGAACCGCACCGACATCCGCTATGACGTCGCTCCTGGCCCCGACCTGATTCCACAGGGCGAGGCGGAGGCGGCGCAACTTGGTGAGTTCTTCCGTCGTGCCGGCGTAACGCACATCGTTGCCAGCCCACTGGTGCGCACGCGCCGCACGGCGGAGATTGCCGCCGCCATCGCCGGCGTTCCTGTCACCATTGACGATGCCGTGCGCGAGTACAGCCGCGAGGAAAACGACCAGATCGTCTACGAACGCTTCCATCCACGCCTGCATGCACTGTTCGCCGAGGCCGCCATAAAAGGCCCGGTCGCCATCATCACTCATGGCGGGCCAGTGCGCGTCATGCTGGAACGCCTCGGCCTGGATCGCGAGGAACTGTGGCACTATCGCCGCCAGTTCGACCACCAGAACCCGCTCGCCCCTGCTGCTGCCTGGGCGCTAACCCGCCCCGCCGCCAACCAACCCTGGCAGATGCGCATGGCCTTCTCACCTACACCTTATGTCGAATACTTGCCGGCGGTGCACTATGTCTGATTTCTTCACCAAACTCGCGGCTGCCATCGAGCGCAACCAGTCGCTGCTCTGCGTCGGTCTCGACCCGGCGCCCGACCAGATTCCCGCCCGCTATCGTCAGGACGCCGATGACCCCGCCGCCGCCATCCTGGCCTGGAACCGCGCTGTCATTGCGCAGACCGCCGACCTGGTCTGCGCCTACAAACCCAACATCGCCTTCTACGAGGCGCTGGGCGCGGCGGGCATGGCAACGCTGCGCGCCACGCTGGCGGCAATCCCGCCGGATATTCCGGTAATCCTCGACGCCAAGCGTGGCGACATCGGCAGCACCGCCGCCGCCTACGCCGCCGCCTGCTTCGACGACCTGAAGGCAGACGCGGTCACGCTCAGCCCCTACCTGGGACGCGATAGCGTCGACGCTTTTGCGCGTTATGCCGACAAAGGTCTCTTCGTACTCTGTCACACCTCCAATCCCAGCGCTGGTGAATTTCAAGAGCTGGAAATTGCCGACTGGCGCAGCCTGGATCGCGAGCCGCATCAACCGCTCTATATCCACGTGGCGCGCACAGCGGTGAGCTGGTCGCCCAATGTTGGGCTGGTCGTCGGCGCCACCTTCCCGGAGGCGGTCGCCCGCGTGCGCGCGGCCGCGCCTCACGCCTGGTTTCTGACGCCGGGCATCGGCGCGCAGGGCGGCGACCTGGAGGCGACGCTGGCCGCCGGCCTGCGCGCCGACGGGCTGGGCGTCATCGTCAA
>DGFH01000131.1:0-21879 GCA_002391565.1 Anaerolineales bacterium UBA3905 | reverse complement strand
CGGGCTGGGCGTCATCGTCAACGCCAGCCGCAGCATCGCCAATGCCGCCGACCCGCGCCGCGCTGCTCTGGAGATGCGCAACGCCATCAACGCCGCCCGCCAGAAGGCGGCTGCGGCGCCGGTTGCGGCTGGCGCCGCCAACGCTGCGCTCGACCCATCCCTGCGTACACTGGTGATCGAGCTGGCCGACCTGGGCGCCGTGCGCTTTGGCAACTTCACGCTGGCCAGCGGCATCCAGTCGCCGATCTACATCGACCTGCGCCTGCTGGTAAGCCGCCCGCAGTTGCTGGCGCGCGCGGCGGAAGCCTACGCCGCTCAGTTGGTCGACGCGCCATGCGACCGCATCGCTGGCGTACCCTACGCGGCGCTCCCCATCGGTGCGGCGGTGGCAATAGCGGCGGACAAGCCGCTGATCTACCCGCGCAAGGAAGTCAAAGAACACGGTCTGGGCAAATTGATCGAGGGAGTGTGGTCGCCAGGCGACCGCGTGGCGATCATCGAGGATCTGATCACCAGCGGCGGCAGCACGATCGCCACTGCAGAGACGCTACGCGCCGCCGGCCTCGTCGTCGAGCACGCGCTGGTGCTGATCGACCGTGAGCAGGGCGGCGCGGCAAAACTGGCGCAGGCCGGCATCACTGCCCACGCCGTGTTCACCCTGACGCAGATTCTCGACATCCTGGTCGAGGCAGGCCGCCTTGACGCCGCCAAGCGCCAGGAAGTGCTGACATTTCTGGGCAAGAGTCAATAGCACGCGGCTCACGCGGAACGTGCGGATGAGCGCAGATTAGAATCAGCGTCAATCCGTCCCATCCCGCGTGATCTGCGTTCCATTCCACCGACAGTATGAGGCCACTCTGATGACCGACCTGACTACCCGCTTTCTGGATCTGACCCTGCCCACGCCATTGGTGCTGGCGAGTGGCATCTGGGGCACAACTGTTAGCCTGCTGGAACGCGCGGCGCTGGCCGGCTGCGGCGCCGTAACGGCGAAAAGTTGTGGCCCGACCCCGCGCGCCGGCCACGTCAACCCTTCTTGTCTGGACTGGGGGCACGGGCTGATCAACGCCATCGGGCTGGCAAATCCGGGCGCGGCGGCCGAGGTCGAACTGCTGGCTGCGGCCAGGCGACGGCTGCAACCATTAGGCGTCCCACTGATTGCCAGCATCTTTGCCGGCCCGCCAGAGGAGTTCGGCGCAGTCGCCGCCACCGTTGCTGCGGCGCAGCCCGACCTGATCGAGGTCAACATCTCCTGTCCGAATGTGCACAGCGAATTTGGCGAACCCTATGCTGGCAGCGCCGACGCCGCGGCCGAAGTGACCGGCTATGTCAAAGAGGTCGCGCGCCACGCCGGCATCCCCGTCATCGTCAAGCTGGCGCCCAACGTGCCCAGCATTGGACGCATCGCACGCGCGGTTGTGGCCGCAGGCGCCGATGCCCTGTGCGTCATCAACACCATGCCTGGCATGGTGATCGACGCCGAGAGCGGACAGCCGATCCTCGCCAATCGCAGCGGCGGGCTGAGCGGGCCAGCGATCAAGCCGATTGCGCTCAAGTGCGTCTATGATGCGCGCAAGGCGTGTCCCGACACACCGATCATCGGCACGGGTGGCGTCACGACGGGGCTGGATGCGGTGGAAATGCTGATGGCAGGCGCTACGGCGGTTGGCGTCGGCAGCGCAATCTACTATCGCGGCCCGGAGGCGATCACAGCGATCCGCAACGAACTGACGGACTGGCTCGACGCACACAATGTGTCCCAGGTGCAAGAGATCAGCGGACGCGCACATCATGAGCCGATCTACCTGACGGCGCCCACCGGCGCGCCGACGCCGGTGGCGCATTAGGTTTTCACAACATTTCGCTCACTTATATCCGGCGCTTATTGATTTCCAGCCTGGTGCGCCACATCGTAACCTGAAGGTCAGTAATCTGCTTTGACCCTGCGTCGGATCACCCCTTTTGAGGGGATTGGTGATAGAATAGCGTGCAGCCTCCCGACCTGCCGGACACGCGGCTGGGCCATGCGGGCGCAAAGGGGACGATAGCAACCATGACAAGACAGATGGCGATCTTGCTGATCGCAGTGGCGATCTTTGCTGGCGTGGCCTATGGCGGCTACCAGTTGGGTTTCTGGCGCGAGGATTTTCTGATGCTGGCTGCCGCCCCGCGCTTCGAAGGCAATCCGAGCAAAAATGCCATGGAGCCAATCGTCATGGGCGCACAACGCATCCGCGCCGAAGCGCGCGTCGTTCCGGTGCGCAGCGTTGAGCTGAGTATGCCTATCGAAGGCGTAGTGCAAGAAGTTTTCGTCCGCGAAGGCGAACACGTCACCGCAGGGCAGCTTCTGCTCAAGCTCAAGGACACCCGGCAGCGCATGCTCGTGGCGCAGGCCCAGGCAGCACTCAATCGTGCCCGCGCTGCCCTGTCGTTGTTGGAAGCCGGCCCCAGGCCAGAAGAAATCGCCCAGTTGGAAGCAGCGTTAGCCGCCGCCGAAGCAAACTATGCAAAATTAGCTGACGGGTTGACGCCCGGCGCCATTGCTGCTGCCGAAGCCAAACTTGCGCAGGCGCAGGCCGATTATCGTCTACTCACTGTCGGCGCAGACCCACAAGAGTTGATCGAAGCCAATGCCAACCTGGAACTGGCGCAGGCGCAACTCAACCAGGCCAGCGCCGCCTACAACAAGGTGCGCGGCAATCCCGACGTGGGCATGACCGAGGAAGCGTTGGCGCTGCAACAAGCCACCGCCAACTACAACGCCGCCAAGGCGCGCGTGGAATTGCTGCAAGGCGGCGCCAGACCAGAACTGGCAGCCAGCGCGGCTGCTGCGGTGCGCGTTGCCCAGGCAGAACTTGATACGTTAAAACAGGCGCAGCCCGGGGAACTGGCGGAAGCAGCCGCGCTCGTAGAACAAGCGCGCGCGGCGCTGGAATTTGGCAAGTCCGGGGCGCGCGCCGAAGAGATTGCCGTTGCACAAGGCGACGTCGACATCGCCATCGCGCAGTTGCAAGATGCGCTGGTGGGAGTGGCGGAAACTGAACTGCGCGCCCCCTTCGATGGCGTGATTACTGCCCTGGACATCGACCAGGGCGAGGCCGTCACACCCGACCTGCCCGTGCTGCAACTCGCCGATCTCTCCGCCTGGCGCATCGAGACGCTCGATCTTTCCGAGATCGACGTGGCGACCATCCGCCCCGGCGACCCGGTGGATATCACCTTCGATGCGCTGCCCGACCTCTCTCTGCGCGGCAAGGTGGTGCACATTCGACCGGTGGGCGAAAACAGCAACGCAGCCCCCATCTCCGGCGCCATCTCACCGGGCGACACTCCCCTTTCCGAGCAGGTCAGCGGCGACATTGTCTACCGCGTGGTGATCGATCCGGAAACGCACGCTGAACAATTGTTGTGGAATATGACGGCGCTGGTGGATTTTGGCAGTCGCCGGTAAAGAAGGTTGCAACTCCCTGCCGTGACGGTGCAACCCGGAGCCTGCTACGCTCGACAGACTGCAGCGAGGGCTGCGCCGATGGCGCAGCCGGGAAAACGTGCTCTTTACAGCAGACCTAATTCCCGCCCGCGCAGCGCCGCCTGCGTGCGGTCGCGTACGCCGATCTTCTGCAGGATCACCGTGACATAGTTCTTGACTGTCCCCTCGGCGAGCAAGAGTCGCTGGGCAATCTCACGATTGCTGAGACCGTGAGCAACCAGACGCAGAATAGCAAGCTCGCGTTCCGCCAGTGGCTCGGCCAGCCCGGCGTCCGGCGCGCGCGCGGGCGGCGCCAAACGTGCAAACTCTGCCACAACCTTGCGCGTCACCGCCGGGTCGATCAATGCCCCGCCTGCCATCACCATACGGATTGCGTTCGCCAGTTCAGCGCCGGAGATCGCCTTGAGCAGGTACCCTTGCGCACCGGCGCGCAGCCCCTCGAAGACATATTCGTCATCATCGAAGGTGGTCAGAATGATCACCCGCGCCTCCGGCCAGCGCGCCCGCATGCGTCGCGTCGCTTCCACGCCATCCATGCCCGGCATGCGCACATCCATCAGCACCACATCGGGTTGCAGATCGGCGAAAGCGCGGAGGGCCGTCTCGCCCGACTCCGCCTCACCTGCGACGACCAGATCTTCTTCCAGTTCCAGCAATGTGCGCAACCCATCGCGCATCAGCCGCTGGTCGTCGACCAACAATACACGAATCTTGACGGTCATGTCACCTCCGATGCGACGGCAGCCTTTCCCACCACCAGCGAAAGTTCAACGCGTGCGCCGCCCAGCGCGCTGTTGCCGAGCTGCAATTGCGCACCGATCTGTTGCGCCCGCTCAGTCATGCCGCGCAGCCCGAAGCCCGGCGCCGGCATCGCCGGCAACCCGCAGCCATCATCGTCGAGCGTCAGGCGCACCGCCTCATCATCCCCCTGTTGCAATGTCACACGCACCCGGCTGGCGGCGGCGTGACGCTGGACATTGGTCAACGCTTCTTGCGCCACGCGATAAAAGACTTGCCGTTGCGCCGACGTCAGAGTTGGGAGCGCATCCGCCAACCGCAATTCCACCTCCATGCCGGTTGCCGTCTCGAAGTCGCGCGCCAGACGCAGCAACGCCGCTGGCAAATTGACTTCAGCAGAAAGCGGAGCGCGCAAGGCTGCCACCGTGCGGCGCAATTCATTCAACCCCTCGATCACCTGTGTATGCACGGTTGCCACCATTTGCGCCGCACGCACAGGATCATGCGAGATCAGCCGCTGCGCCCCCTCAAGTTGCACCGCCGCCACCGTCAGCCGGTGCCCCAACGTATCGTGCACCTCGCGCGCCAGGCGATTACGCTCTTCGGCAACCGCCAGCGCTTCGGCCTGTTGCGCCGACTCCTGCAATTGCATGTGAGCTTCCTGCAATTTTGCTAACAGCAATTGCGCTTCGGCTTCGGCGCGCTCAGCCTTGCGTTGGGCATCGATCGTGGCGCCCATGAAGAGATACCCCGCCAGAATGCCGAGCGCGCTCAGCAGTGCTTGCATGTTGCCCGGCCAAATCAACGTGGTGTAGAGCAAGGTAGTGGCGCCGTACAACAGAATCCACAGATAACCGGCGCGCGGCGGCAGGGAGGCCATCGCCGTGCCCGACAATAGAAAGCCAATGATGACGAAACCCGTGAGATTGGCGTTAAGGGCGATCAGGGCGAGTAGCGCCAGAGCGGTCAGGATATAGCAACTGTGGCGCACAATGGGACGGCGGATGAGGCGATCGTCTAGGAACAATAGCACTGTCAGCACGCCGATCACGCCCAGCGCCAGCCAGCGTCGTTCATCTTCGGGTGTATAGCTACCGAAGATGATTAATGCAACGACGCCGAGCGTACCCAGTCCAACATAATTGATCCAGGCGAGGCGTGACAGTAAGGCTGATGGGCTCATGTCGCTATTCAACCACAGGTGCAGTCATTCGTGCACGTGCCAAAAGTCACGCGCCGGGAGTCGCGTGCTGTTTGGATGGGTTGCGTGTTACGTGTTGCGTGTTACGTGTTGCGTGTTACGTGTTGCGTGATGCAGAGTCGGCATCTTTGCACAACACGTAACTTTGCCTCAATCCTATGTCAACCTGAAGGTCGATAACTGCTATGGCGTGGGCGTCTCAGTGGGCGTCTCAGTGGGCGTCTCGGTGGGCGTCTCGGTGGCGGTTGGCTCCAGCGTGGGCGTCGCGGTGGCCGTCGGCGCGAGCGTCGGCGTCGCGGTGGCAGTGGGCGTCAACGTCGGCGTGGAGGTGGGCAGCGGCGCATCGGTTGGTGTGGGTGTGAAAGTCGGGGGGAACGTGGCCGTTGCGGTCGGCGTGGGCGGCGGCGCCGTTGGCAGTCCACCTGGGGGAATGATCAACTGTAGCGAGAACGAAGTGTTAACCGGGGACTGGAGTGTGATCAGGTAGTCCTGGCTCAATGGCAAGGTGAACGACCAATCGCGCGCCGGATCGGCCATCGGCTTGTATTGCACACCATCGCTGACGCCGCGCACACTGAAAGCCGCAGCCGGGCTGGGCGAGCTGAAGATGATGCGCGCCGTCTGCCCGGCGCTGGCGCCAAAGATATAGGCACGCGGCGTGTTTGCCCACAACGAACCGCTGCGTGCTGCGCTGGTGGCGCCCGGCGGGAAGTTGATGCGCTCCGGGACAACAGGCGCGCTGGTAGGCGTCGCCGTGGGGCCGACAGGGAGCACGGTCAGTTCGAGTGTGTAGTTCAGGAAGGCCGGGCCATTCAGCGTGATCAGATAATCTTGATCACCTGGCAGGGTCAAACTAAATTCACGCGCCGGATCAGCCAACGCCTTGTAGGTCACGCCGTCGCTGACGCCCTGCAGGGCAAAATTGGCCTGCCCGCCCGGAGAGGTGAGCAGCAGATGCGCTGGCTGTCCCGCTGCGGCGCGGAAGACATATTGCTTGATCTGGCTGGCGGGCAGCGCCCCGCTGCGTACAGCGCTGGTGGCGCCGGGCGCAAAGTTGATGCGTTCCGGAGCAACAGGGGGCGGCGTGGGCGTGGCCGTCGGTGGCGGCGTCGGGCCGCTTGGCGGTACAGTCAATTCAAGGGTGTAGTTGAGAAAAGCCGGCCCATTGAGCGAGATCAGATAATCCTGGGTGCGTGGCAGCAGAAAACTAAATTCACGCGCCGGGTTCGAGAACGGCTTATAGGTCACGCCATCTATCACGCCCTGCACGGCGAAGTTGGCCTGACTGCTTGGCGAACTGAGCAGGATGATCGCCGCTTGCCCGGCCAGGGCGCGGAAGACATATTGCTTGAACTGGCTTGCCGGGAGAGCATCGCTGCGCACTGCGCTGCTCTGTCCTGGCGCAAAGTTGATGCGCTCCGGCGTGAGCATGGGGGTGGCTGTCGGCGGCTGTGGCGCCGGTGGAATCGTAACCTCCATCACGAAGCTGGTGTTGACCGCAGTCGCTAGTGTGATCAGGTAGTCCTGGCTGCGCGGCAACACCGTTGACCACTCGCGGCGCCCATCTTGCGCCGCCTTGTACAGTACGCCATCGTTGATTCCTCGCACCGAGAAGTTCGTGGTTGGGCTGGGCGATGTAACCAGGATGTGCAATGTCTGCCCGGCCTGCGCAAAGAGCACATATTGCGGCAACTCGAAGAGGCCGATCGGCGCACGCACGACAGCGGAGCTTTGCCCCGGCGCAAAGTGGATGCGGATCGGGTAGAGGGGCGCCGGGGTGGGGCGCGGAGTATTCGTCGCCGGCGGGAGCGGCGTGTTGGTGGCCGGGGGAAGCGGCGTGTTGGTCACGACTGGCTGCCCAACCGGGCGCACGAAGGTGGGGTTGGCGCCGATCCAGCACGGCGTTGCGCCCAGGGCGCAGGTCACCGCCCACCACTGCCCATCGGCGCTGATGCCGCGCACGGTGTAAGTTTCCCCACGCACGGCCACGCCGATCTGGTTGAAGGTGGCGCCTGGCCCATCGAAGACGCCCACCGCCCCCAGGACAAGCACTTTGGTGATGTCGGTCGGCAGCATCCCCTGCGGCGGCAGCGGCGCGGCGGGGACGACGATCGGCGTGGCTACACCGGGTTGTCCGGCAAAACCACCCGGCGCCAGTAAGAGGGCATACCAGTAAGGCGCGCCGTCGCCATCTTCGGCGATGATCAGGATTGCCTCATCCACACCGCCTGCATGCCCGACGCTGACGCCGACGGCATCGAGCACTTTCACTTCTGGCGGCCACAGGGTAAGCGGATCGACGCCGCCCAGCCAGCCGTTGATCACATCATTGGTGACAAAGGCGATCGGCTGCGTCGGGTCGAGCAATTGACTCGTCACCACGTCGATGGCAGCCGCAGGCGCCAGCGTCTGCACATCGCCTTGCCACTGCGCCAGGACAAATGGATCGCCCATCATGGCTTGCAGGCTGGCGCTGTCGCGGCTGACCAGTGCAGCGATCAGCGAACTGACAAACGCCTGCGGCGGGGGAGGCGTTGGGGTGGCGGCGGGTCGGAATCCAGGGTTGATAGTGATGCAGCCTGCTAACCCGAAAGCCAACAGCAACGCAACCATCCCCCCCCACCAACGCATGAGTGAACTCATTTCTCGTCTCCTTCTATGCAAGATCAATTGCACAGTAATAGATTTCATACAGATCAGTTTGTCGATAGACCCACGCAAAGTCTGTATCTTTTATAATCAAGATTTGCGGCGACTCTGTGCGCGCATCAACAGTAATGACGCAGCGAGGGTGCGTTATGGCGCGGTGGATTTTGTGGTGCTGAGGTCGGCAGTGGAATCGGCGGCAACTGGAGCGTTGTCGGCTGCATCGGGTGGAGCGCCATTCGTGGCGGCAAGCAACGTCAGCGCCTCGGCGGCATTGCTCTGCTCCATCTCCGAGAGCACGCGCGCCAGATGACCGATCGCCACGCGCTGTTTGCGGTAGAGATCGCTTTCGCTGATAGCGAGCCGGTCGGCGATCTCGCGAACTTTGCGCCCCTGCACGAAACGCATTTCCAGGATGTTGTAGAGCAGCCATTCAGGTGCAGTGAAGTTCTGCTTGCCTTCGGGGCGCAGCCGTTCCAGCGCCTGGCCCAGCACGAGACGCAGGGCCCGTGTAGGGTCGTCGTCGGCGTGGCCGAGTGTTTCGCTGACCACGCGCAGACGCATCAGTGGGCTGTGCGTCAATTTCGGCCCGCCCCAATAGTGGCTCAGTGCATCCTTGACCCAGGCCTCAAACTCCGGGCTATGGATGGGACTGGGGTCGAGCAGCGCCGTCAGTGGTTCGCGCGCGCTGTCGGCGGCAACGTAAGGCACAGCGCCCCGCAACTGTTGCATCTGCTCAATGTCCGGGATAAGGTAGCGCAGGTTTGCCAGCATACTTTGCTGGAGCTTGCGGTCGGCCAGCGCGCGCGTGGTGCGGTCGAGGATTGTTTCGATCGCGCGCGCTTCATCGCTGGTGAAAAGCGGTGCATCCGTGCGCGCCTGCACCCCCAGGATGCCGAGGACGCGCGTGCTTTCGTCGTCGTGGGTGCGGTCGACCAGCGGCCACAGCCAGTAGCCGCGATGCGAGTATGGCGCAGTTGCCCCAATCGGCGCAGCAGGCGACCGCTCACGCAATGCCCGCCCCAACGCATCCGACCAGTCGGTGACGGCCAGAATGCGGTTGCGTTGGGCATCGGCGCCGACCATGGCTTCGAGCATCAGGTCGGGGCCAACGACGGCGGCCACAAAGGCTGAGGGCACGCGCAGCAATTCACAGAGCGCCAGCAGGTTGTTTTCCAGCAACTGGCGCAGGTCGCTGGTGGCGAGCATACGCCGGTCCAGCTCCCGCAGCCAGGCGATCTCGTCGCGATCTTCCCGATAGATAAGGCGATCTACGGCCGACTTGGTGACGCTGAGTAAAAGCTGGCTGAGGACGATGACGCCGGTGATAATGCTGAAGAGAATTGCGTCGCGCGGCAGGCCAAAGATGCGTTCAAAGGGCGGGGTGATCTGGATGGCGAGAATGACCAGAATGGCGACGACTGGCCCGCGCATGAAGAAGCGCAACAGGCGATACCGCACCACGCGATCGGGCGTCAACACGCCGAAGTAGGCGACAGTGTAACTCATCAGCAGCAGCAGAAAGCCAACAGCGATGTTGCCGAAAATCGAGACGAGCAACACCAGCCAGCCCGACTCACGCGGCCCCCACAGCAGTGCAAACGCAATCAGATATGGAAAGACCGAGATGCCCGGCGCAATGAAACCGACGAAAAGATAGGACATGCGCGCCCGCGTGTTCTCGGTCAGACAGCGCTGCCGCGCCTTCCAGACATTCGCCAGCGCCAGCGCGTTGACCAGCGCGTAGTAGGCAGCAAAGAGCCAGAAGAGTTGTCCGCCTTCCAGGTAGCTGAGTGGCGGGCGAAAAAAGACTTGATCGACAATGGCGTTGCCGAAAACGGCGTCGAGAGCGCTGATGATGGAGATCGCCAGCGCTGCAATCCCGATCCAACGTCGTCGCCCGATCCGATAATTGGTGGCGGCCAGCACTGCCAGAGAAAAAAGATAAGCAGTCGCCGGCGTCATGGCAATGCCGAGCCACTGCAGGCGCAGCCAGCGGTTGGCGGATTCAGCCGTAACGATGCGATCCAGGGCAACGTCCGCTGCGTAAACAATCATGAGGAAGGCGAGCAGCAAGGCAAAGCGTCGCGCCACGGGGTTGCGAAAATTGTAGGTCAGCGTATAAGCCAGCAGCGAGAAGGCCAGGATCACCAATACGCTGGAACTCAATACGTTAATAAAGTTCAGGATGCTGGTGACAGTCATGCGGTTAACTCACCCACTCGATCTGTTCGTCTACAATCACCCACATCCCATGTCGCTTTTGCAACGTCAGGCGAAAACCGCCTCCGACGGTTGGCGAGCGACGAATATTGATGCGCACATCGGCGTCCTGCAAGGTGCGAAAGTCGATCATTTCCATTTCCACCAGTGGGCCATGCGCGGGCGGCGCCGGCTCATCCGCCAGCAGCCAGGTGCATTCACCCTCGAAGCCCAGTTCGCCCTGCACCTCGGCTGGATGGGCGCGGATGCGCAATTCCGCCGGATTGCCGTTGGCGTCTGGCTCCAGGTAGCGAGGTTGCCCCAATTTGTGAATCAACACTGTGCGACGGATGCGCAGCGTGTCCGGCTCCTGTTTGTCGGCGGATCGATAATAACGCGCCAGGGCATAGGTCGGACCAAAAGCGTTTTGCTGGCTCAGCAGCGCCAATAGCTCCTCGCGTACACTGCCCCACTTGTAGCGCCACTCGTGCGTGCGCAACTGATCACCATACTCCAGCAATTCCAGCGTTGCATCGGCGCCCAGGCGACTGATGATGGCGATGGGGGGCAGACGCGTCGGGTCTTGTTTGAGGCGCGCCAACAACATTTGCGGCGTTGCTTCGATTTCATCGGCGCTCAGGAAGGTGCGGCGCGTGGTCAGGCTGAAAAACACCCCCACCACGACCGCGCCGCCGAGCAGGGTCACGAGCAGCCACGCCACCGGGTCCATCGACGCCAGGATGCGTTGACCTGACGGCAGGGCGCCGAAACCCTCGAAGAATGTACGTATTGCCTCTGTCCACTGCGCCATACCGTCACTTGCCTCTCTGATGTGATTGTACCATAGGGCGCAATGACGCCGGGTGTCGAGGATAGGGGGATGCGCAGGTGGATGCCGACTGCCCGCCTTGTCCAACAGCGTCGCAGTGGCGCAGTTACCCATGAGGTGGTTGAGAAGGTGAGAACTTGCTGAGAATGGAAGTCACACCACACCATTGTTCATATTCTGCCGGTAGATTGCACACCAATTGAACAATCTATGCACAATATTTGCATCATGTTTGCGCATTGTTCAAGATCAGATGGCCATCAAGAAGCGACGCTCAGCACCATCAATGCACACTCACTCAATCAACACTGTATGAAAGGACACCTCACCATGAAGTTGGCAAAAACTCTTTCCCTGATGCTTGTCACTACGCTGTTGGTGGCGGCATGCGCGCCAGTGGCGACAATGCCGGCGGCGCCCGCCGCAGCCACGGAGGCGCCTGCCGCAGAAGCCGCCGCCCCACTGGCCGACATCGTTGACACCGCCGTGAGCGCCGGCAGTTTTGGCACACTGATTGCGGCCGTCGAAGCTGCCGGTTTGGTCGAAACATTGAAGGGCGAAGGCCCGTTCACCGTCTTTGCTCCTACCGACGATGCCTTTGCAGCGCTGCCTGCAGGCACAGTTGAAGCGCTGTTGGCCGACCCGCAAGGCCAGTTGACACAGATTCTGCTCTATCACGTCGTGCCCGACAAGGTGATGTCTTCGGATTTGAGCGACGGCATGACGGCGGACACCGTGCAGGGCAGCCCTGTTGCCTTTGCTATTGCGGATGGCGTCGTGAAAGTGAATGAAGCAACCGTCGTCACAGCTGATATTGAGGCCAGCAACGGTGTGATTCACGTGATCGATAGTGTCATCCTGCCGCCAACAGAGGAGGCAAGCGCAGAATCAGCTGCAGAAGCGGAAGCGCCTGTTGGCAACATCGCTGAAGTTGCCACAGTTGCAGGCTCCTTTACAACGCTGTTGGCGGCGGTGGAGGCAGCCGGTCTCGTGGACGAATTGACGGGTGAGGGGCCTTTCACGGTCTTTGCGCCTACGGATGCAGCGTTTGCAGCGCTGCCTGCAGGTACGCTCGACACCCTGCTGGCTGACCCAGAAGGCGCCCTGCGCGATATCCTGCTCTATCACGTTGTCGCAGGCGAGGTCATGTCAACTGACCTGAGTGACGGTATGACAGCGGAGACGCTTCAGGGCGCTCCCGTTGCCTTCAGCGTGAAGGATGGCGCTGTGAAAGTGAATGAGGCAAACGTCGTCAACGCAGATGTTGACGCAAGCAATGGCGTCATTCACGTGATCGATGCGGTGATTTTGCCGCCGACGGAGTAAGGACACTCATTGCCGGGCGTGGCGTTTGCCTGAACAGTCTGGCAAGTGCACAGCGCCCGGCAATGTATCTATAGATTTGTGGTGCAGAGAGAGCGTTGCCTCTATCAGGGCAGCGCCCTCTCTTGCGTTCTGGCGCCGGTATGGTGAAGCGATTGAGTTCAAGCACCCAACCTGGAGGTCAATAATCCCTGCCGGTGCGCCGCTCAGGGTTGTGCACCAGCCGTTCCGCCAACGCCTCAATCTCGGTTTCCATCGTGAGTTTCGCCCGCCACGTCGCGGGGATGCCCGTTGCGCCGTAGTAGGCGCCGGCGATCTGCCCGCAGACGGCGGCGGTCGTATCGGCGTCGTCGCCCAGATTGGCAGCCAGCAGCACTGCTTCAGCAAACGTGTTGGTGCGGTCAAAGCACCACAGCGCCGCCTCCAGGCAATCCACCACGTAGCCCGAACCATGAATGTCTGATGCAGGCTTGTCGCGGTAGACGCCGTGCGCAATGGCTGCGATCTTGGGTGCGCCTTGAAAAGTGGCGGCGTCGCCGAACAAAATCTCATCCCTGGAGGCGCCCATCAGCGCCCGCACCAGCATGCGCGCCAGAAGCCGGCTGGCATCCAGACATTCGACAGCGCCGTGCGTGGTGCGGGCGCTTTCCGCTGCGTACTGTTCGGCGAGGTCGATCTGGGGATAGTAGAAGAGCGGGATCGGCGCCAGGCGCATGATACAGCCGTTGCCAGCCTTGTGTGGGTCGGTCGAACCGGCAAAAGGATCGCCGGTGTGCTGAAACTTGCGTAGCGCGCCGGACACGGTCACGCCGATGTCAAAACAGTGACCGGTGCTGCTGAGATAGCCTTTGCGCCACCAACGCACGTAGCGCGTCATCTGGTCGCGGGCGTCGAAGCCCTGACATTCATCCAGGCTATAGCCAAGACAAAGCGCCATCGAGGTGTCATCTGTCCACTGACCCGGCTGTAAGCCAAACGGGCCGCCACCCACCATGTCGGTCAACGGTGTGAAGCTGCCGCGCGGCTTGAATTCTACAGTAGCGCCCACAGCGTCGCCTGCCGCCAGACCGAGCAGGCACCCGCGAGCGCGATCGCGCAGTTCCATGAATCCTCACTTGCCTTTCTCAGAACCTGTTTGACAAGTCAACAATTTGATGTAGAGGCGCAAAGCAACACAGAGAGAATCAAGCGAACCCGCCGCATCGGGCTATAGTTCTGTGGCGCGATGTACTGCCTCTTCGCTGGTGGCAACACAGCCAACAACCACCAGGCCTGGCTCTGCGCCGAGAATAACATCCACCCCCTGAAGCACGATGGTCTGGTCATCGACCACGAGCACACGGGTTTAGATATCTGACGCCATCATTGGCTCCTCATCCCAGGGATCAGGCAACTTGCTTCTGGTTGATCTCATCACCCAGCGCCAGCAATTCTGCGTTTGGGGGGATGTCGCTCATATTATGCCCGTAATGTACGTAGCGCGCGATCCCCGCCTTATCGATCATAACCTGCGCCGGCATACGCCCCAGCTTGAAAATATTGACCTCTTGCCCGTAGAGCTTGAGCACGCTGGCTTTCGGGTCGGGCAGGCCGATGAAAGGCAACGCTTCCTTCGTAAAATAGCTGGCAAACGCTTTCGCATCCTCTGGCCCAACCACAACGACCTCGATGTCGCGCGCGACAAATTGATCATAGTCCTGGCGCAACTGCGCCATGTGCGCACGGCAGAACGGTCAGGTGAAGGTGCGGTTGAAGACAAGCAATACATTCTTGACCCCTCGCAGATCGGAAAGGCGAAACGTGGCGCCGCGATAGTCCGCAAGGGTGAAGTCTGGGGCAACTTGATGGAGGGAAACTCGTGCCATAACACTACTCCTGCTTAAAAGCCGCAGACAGAGCGGCCAGATCGAATTCTGCTGAAGAATATTACCGCATCCGCGTCAGCGTGACTGTTGTTTCCCTTCCCAGTGCACTCTGCACGGTGAGCCTGGCCCCCCGATGGCATCGGCGCGCTCGCGCCTTCCGGCAAACCCAGAGCGATCCGCGACAATCTGCGCCTCAGCCGCAGCGCTCTCCCCACGACGAGCGCCAGCTTCCAACAGATCCACCGTCGAGCGCACATTTGTCTGCGCTGTGGCGATGTCGACGGGGCGCCGGCTGCCAGCAGTTCGTCTCCGGCCGACTGCGACTGCGCAACTTGAATCTCTTCAGGCGTGGCTGCTTGACTTGGTGATCAAGCAGGAGCGCATCCTGCGCTGCGCGCTGTGCTGTTCTGCCATGCCTTACTGTTGGCGTAGCGTAGGGCGGCAGCGTAGGCGCTGGAGTAAGCGGCTGTTGTTCAACTTGTTTGACGCCTCCCGGCGCCATCGCTACAATAACGATATGCACCCTGAAAGCCTGCCCGCTAATTTCACCGATGCACCTACCGTCTTTACACAAATTCAAGCGTAATCTCCTCATGGACGTCGCTCATCGCAATTCGCCTCGCGTTCCCGTTTTCTCAACTGTTGACTGGAGGGTATCCGATGCAACGCACAGAATTGGTGACCTATCTCGATAGCTATTTGCGCATTGCTGAGATCAAAGATTACGGGCCGCAGGGCTTACAGATCGAAGGCCGCGCCGAGGTGCGCAAGATCGTCGGGATGGTCGACGCACAGGCGCCGTGTGTGGCGGCGGCTTTGGCGCGTGGCGCCGACATGCTGCTGGTGCATCACGGCATCTTCTGGGGACCGCCACAGCGACTCGTGGGGAGCTTTGGCGCGCTGGTGCGCGCGTATCTCGACGCAGACTTGAATCTCTACGCCGCGCACCTGGCGCTGGATGCCCACCCGGAAGTGGGCAATAACGTCGAACTGGCGCGGCGGTTAGGGCTAACCGTGGAAAGCATGTTTGCACCGGTCAACGGCATGCCGATCGGCGTGCTGGCCAGCGCGCCTGATGGAATGACCTTCGATGCACTCGTGGCGAGATACGCCCGGAACGTAGGCCCGGCGCAGTTGGTGCAGGCCTATGGGCCTGCCGTCTGTCACCGGGTTGGCATCATCAGTGGGGCGGCGGCGCGCGAAATTCCGGTGGCCGCCGGTTTGGGCTGCGACGTCTTTGTGACTGGCGAGACCTCGCACGCCGAGTTCTATGCAGCGCAGAATGCCGGCGTCAACGTCATTTACGGCGGCCATTACGTCACCGAGACGGTCGGCGTCCAGGCGCTGGGGGCGCACCTGAGCGAACGTTTTGGCATCGACTTCGAGTTCGTTGACATGCCGACCGGGTTGTAAGCAGGATATGGGATGACGCGACGCCGCACCCACAGGCGTCATCCTCTTCCCGCACCTGGCGCCTGTCACTCCTCTGTCGGCATGGGGCGAATCCCCAATTTTTCCTGCATCAGGCGCGCCACCTCGCCGGGTTCGGCGTGCCGCCCCACAGCTTTCTTGCTAAAAATCACGACATCATTGGCCAGCACCTCGAAGCGCCCACCGCTGGAAGGGATCAACTTCAGCGTGCGCAGCGAGGGTGTGAAGAGAGAGAGTAGTTCGCCCGTCAAACTGAGGGCGCGCGGGGTGTAGTTTCACATCACGCAATATTCGATGCTGAGATCGAACTTGTCCATGTTGCCTCCTGGATTTGTTATGGGAAATACGATTCTTGTTGCTGCGGAACGACTATCTCCGTCCCAACGTTGATGGTAAACGATCTTGCGATTTGAGACAATCCGGCGTTGATGTTATGGTAGCGACTATGCATGACGATTCACCAACTGAACTGAACACGGCGCTCCCGACCGACACTGTAACTGCACCTGCCACTTGCTTACCTTCCACCGAACCATCATCATCGCCTGCGCCGCGCTGGAGCCGACGCCGTTTTTTGGGCGGCGCCATGAGTGGAGCGGCGGCATTAGTGGCGGCGGCGTGTGGCAGTGGCAATGATACTCCCACACCGGTGCGCAGCCCGCTGGCGACGCCGCGCCCAGGTGTAGGCAGTTACCAAACCTACCTGCCCTTCATCGCGCAGGATGGCGCCCCCGATGCCGCCATGGCGGAGCCAACGTTGACGCCGACGCCCAGCAAAACGCCGGAGCCGACGGCCACGCCTGCCCCGCCGACGGCCACACCTACGCCCCAGGCGACGCCTTTCCCGCCTGGGCCGCCCAGCAAGCTGGGCATTTTCGTAGGGCGTAACGAACCCACGCTCTTTGAATTGCTCAAGACGCAGGCCGTGACAGTGGTGAAGACGCTCGAATTGGACAGCAATTTCGTGGCGCAAATCAAACAGACCTCGCCCAACACGAAGGTGATCGGCCGCATTGCGCTGGAGCAGGTCAATCTGGCAAGCATCGATCCGTTGGCCGAGGCGCGACGCTTTGTCGAAATGGTGCTGCCCTACGCCGATGACCCAGGGCGGCGTCCCTATTTCGACGGCTGGGAGTCCTTCAACGAACCGGTGGCTGGCAGCTATGATGAGATGGCGCGCCTGGGCGAGTTCGAGGCCGAACGCACGCGTCTGCTCGGCGAGCGTGGCATCCGCAGCGTGATCGGCAACTTTGGCACCGGGCAACCGCCCCTGGAGCAATGGCCTGCCTTTCTGCCGGCGGTGCAAGCGGCAATTCAATACGACGGTTGGCTTGGATTGCACGAGTACTCGGCGCCAACGATTTACCACTTGTCAACAGTCGAAGGCAAGGGGCGTTATCCCGGCGTCACACCACAGGACAGCGGCTGGCTGACGCTCCGTTACCGCAAAGTCTACAACGAGATTCTGGCGCCAGCCGGACTGACCTTGCCGTTGGTGATGACCGAGCTGGGCGTTGATGGACTGGTGCAGAATCGCCCCGGCCCGCCCGATGCACAAGGCTGGCAAGATTTCCAGGGGTACTGGGCCGAAAATGGCTACGGTTTGTGGGGGCCGGGCGCTTATATCGAGCAACTGGTGTGGTACGATAACGCCATGCGCCAGGACGACTATGTGATCGGCGGCACGATCTTTGCACTGGCGGCGACGTCTGGCTGGGAGTCTTATGACATCCTGGGCCCGGCGGCGGGCGTCTTACAACAATATCTGAGCGTGCACGCGCCGGTGTAAAGGCAGTTGCAGCAAAACAATACACAACGACAACAAAATGTTAACAGACCATATGTAGATTGGCAGTGATATGAGTTGGGTGCAAATTCATGCCGGGTTGGCCAATACGGCGACCCTGTTTTTGGCTTTTCTGGCGATATGGGCGTTCTACCTCCGTCTGCGGTCGCAACCGCTCAACAGCAGCTGGTACGGCGCCGCCGTGATCGCCGAGCTGTTGTTATTGGTGCAATTCGCCATTGGCTGGCTCCTCTGGTTCGAGGGTCTGGGCAGTGTACTCCCGCGCGCCTGGATTCACATTCTCTACGGCGTCGTCGCCGTGATCACCTTGCCGGCAGGCTATGCATATTTCAGTAAGATTCCCGATGATCGCGTGCAGACGCTGGCGATGGCGTTGATCTGCCTCTTTTTGTGGGGCATCGTGTTGCGCGCGGCGGGCGTGGCTACATACGAGATTTCTGGATTGATGAACCACTATATGTAGGTTTGATTTTCGGCGTGACGCCTGTTAGAATGCCGCGCAGGGTTGCAACGATTTGTGTAGAGTGGAGGTTGCGTTCACGTTAGCCGCCGGTGACGGCGAGAAATTATGTCAGTTCGAAAAGAGACATTGTATGTCGAAGCAGGTCCTGGTGCTGAATGCCGGTTATGAACCCTTGAGTCTGGTGTCGGTGCGCCGCGCTGTCGTGTTGCTTCTGCGCGAGAAGGCGGAACTGCTCGAAGCGACGCAGCAGATGTTGTGCGCCGCCAATCGCACGATTCCGGTGCCGCTGGTCATCCGGTTGGTGCATTACGTGCGCTTGCCCCATCGTCGTGTACCGCCAACGCGGGCGGCGATTATGTTGCGTGACGCCTTCACCTGCCAGTACTGCGGCGACAAGCCGGGCCAACTGGCCTTGACGGTTGACCACGTCATCCCGCGCAGCCGTGGCGGTGAACATTCCTGGACGAACCTGACCACCGCCTGCAAGCGCTGCAATCAGCGCAAAGGCAACCTGCTATTGGAAGAGGCCGGCATGCAGTTGCTGCGGCGCCCCTTCGAGCCAAGCTATGTTGCGTTGGTGCTGTTGAGCAACCCGGTGGCGGCGGCGCGTTGGGAAAAGTTGATGGGCGTCGAAAAGGAACATCTCATCGGCGCGCCGGCGTAGTATCACGCTACTGAAACACCACCGGCAGATACTCCAGGTGGCTGTAACAACGTATATCGATCTCCAGACGCCGTTCCACTGTGAACGGCGTCGCTGTATTGACCACACCGTTGAGCACTAGCGTCGCCGCCGCCGATTCGCCCGGCGCCAGTCCGGGATTGGGGGCGACGGTAATGTCAAGCGTCTCCGGCGCAACCCCGCTCAGCGGCGTCACGGCCAGCCAATCGCCGCCTGCACCGCTGCGCGCTTCCAGCTCGACAGTAAAGGTGCTGCTGATCGTGCCCAGCACCTGGATGTTTGCCAGCGTTGCAGGCAGTATGCAGGTAGGCTCCCCGGCGGCCGGCTGGAGCATCCTGTTTAGGGCGCTCGGCCGCAGCGCAATCCCCGCCGTCACGTCCACGATCACCGGAATGGTGAGCGGTGAGTTTGCCACCAGTGGATTGGGGGCAATCGCAATCAGGTTGGTGCCGTAGGTAGGTGAAAAGACGCCTTGCGCCGGCAGCGTCGGCCAGGCATCCGCCGCCAGGATATTGGCCATGACGTCAGCGGCGGGCAGCAGTGTGCGTGCATCCACCTGTACGCTGAGCACGGCAGGCGTCGCCAGGCTTGACGGCGTGATCCACAGCAACCCGGTGGCGGGAGCGGTGCGCACCGAGAATGCGATGGGGCCAGAACGAGTGCGATTGCTGAGCGTGATCGTTTGTGAGGCGGAAATTGCGCCCGCCGGCACGGTGAAAGTCAGCGTCGTCGGGCTGGCGCCCAGGAGATCACGCCCCAGCGCGTCAAGGTTTCCAAAGACAAGTGTGCGGCGGTTGGTGGCCGTAGTATAGGTGATTGCCAGTGTACTCGATGTGATCGGGTGGGTGAAGAGCAGAATGGCGTTGTCGCGCACCACGGCGATTTCATCACGTCCATCGCCGTTTATATCGCCGCCGGCGCCGTAGCGATAGCCGTTGTCGCTGGTGAGCCGATTCTCGAAGTTGAACGGTATATCCGCACCGAGATTGCTGAGAAAGAGGCGGGGACGGGTGTCGTTTGCCGGCACATCGCGCAGCAAGAACACCTCATCTTCGCCATTGCCGTTGATGTCGGCCAGGAACACGACGCGCGGGGCGGGCAGGTAGCTTTGCAGAGCGACATCGGCGAATTGGTTGAGGGGTTGATACCGGCGTACAACCAGCGACGCAGCCGGCGGCGCTGCTCTGCGCACAGCCACCAGTTCCTGCCCTGCTTGCCTGGGTTCAACCTCGCCGATCACTACATCCTGCCAGGGACGCGAGGCGCTCTCCTCGTTCCAAAACGCCGACAAGACATTGTTGGATTGGCGCCGGAACACGCTCAATGTCCCCGCATCCTCGTTGACCAGCGCAATCTCCGCCTGTCCATCGCCATCCAGATCTCCGACGCTAATGTCCGACCAAAGTTCACGAATGGAGACATCGGTCAACGGCAGCCAGATGCGCCCGCCAGCGTCGGGCGTCGGCTGAAAGTAGACCTGGATGCGTGAACGCGTGGGGCTGTCTGGTTCACGAAAGACGACGACGATCTCCAATGTCGCCGGGTTGCTGTCCAGGTTGCCGGCGTCGACCAGCAGCGGCGCACCTGGCAACACAAACTGGAAGAGCTGCTCCCAGTAAATGCCGCCGATCTGGTTGTCAGGGTTGATGTTGGTCGTATTGACGACAGGATCGTAGATTTTGAGCAGGCCATTTTGGGCGATGGCGATGATCTCATCATCGCCATCGCCGTTGACGTCACCGGCGGCGGCGTCGTACCAGCCACCGTCGGGACTGCGGAAGACAACGGGCGTCAATCCTGCTGGTGTTTGCGGGTCCCAAACACTGATATAACCATCTGCGTCGATGTAGACGATCTCATCCTCATTATTCACTGTAGCAAGGGCGTTAAGATTTGCCTGGGCGCTGGCTTGCCGCACGGCAAGAAGGGTCATAACCGTCGCCAGCCCTATGCAGAAAGCCAGCCGCACGCGTCGCGCCAGGCGTCCTATGGCACGGAATGGCGCCGACCACTCGCCGGTCAGCGCTGCGCGCCAGAGTGACCCCATGTTCATACGCCTGCACCCCTGTACAGTCACGCGCTGCTCACGCCTTGCCCAGCACTGCGGCCAGCAACGCCATGCGGATGTACATGCCGTTGCGCATCTGGCGGAAGTACGCCGCGCGCGGGTCATTGTCCACGGCATAGCTGATCTCGTTGACGCGGGGCAGCGGGTGCATGACGATCATACGTTGCTTGGCGCGGCTCATCAAGGGCGGATCGACAATGTAGCGATCCTTCACCAGATCGTATTCCGCCAGGTCGGTGAAGCGCTCTTTTTGGACACGCGTCACATAGAGCACATCGACATCGCCGATGATGTCGTGCACGTCTTCGCGCTCCTCGAACTTGTGCCCGCTGGCGCCCACCACATCGAGCACATCCTTGGGCATGCGCAGAATCTCCGGGCTGACGAAGACGAACTCGACGGGATAGTTAACCAGCAGTTTGGTCAGGCTGTGTACGGTGCGCCCGAACTTCAGATCGCCAACCATCGCCACCTTGAGGCCGCCCACTTCGCCCAGCGCCTCGACAATTGTGTAGAGGTCAAGGAGCGCCTGCGTTGGGTGTTCACCCACGCCATCGCCCGCGTTGATCACCGGCTTGCTGGCGTAATGCGCCGCGGTCGCCGCCGAACCGACTTCAGGATGACGAATCACGATGATGTCGGCGTAGCTCTCCAACGTGCGCACCGTGTCGGGCAGGCTTTCCCCTTTGGTGACCGAACTGTACTGCACGTTGTTGATCGGGATGACCTGCCCACCCAGGCGCAGCATTGCCGCCATGAAGCTGGAGCTGGTGCGCGTGCTTGGTTCGTAAAAGAGGTTGGCAAGAATCTTGCCTTGCAGCAGATCGGCGCTGCCAAAGCGCTCGACCAGAATTTTCATCTCGTTGCCGACGTTCAGGATATAGTCGAGCTTGGTGCGGTCGAACTGGCTGACGCTGATGATGTCTTGTCCGTAAAAGCCATTATGAAAGCGGTTGGCGGCCATACTGTCAACTTGTTTGATTTTGGGTTCCATGAGAAACACAGCTCCTTTTTAATTGCCACACATCAAAATCTTCAGTCATTATCTTCGGTCATTGAGCGCTTGAGAGATTGAAGAAAGGGTCAATCGGGCGACTAACAACACCGCGCCTTCCAATCTCCAATCTCCTAATC
>DGFH01000383.1:14209-14886 GCA_002391565.1 Anaerolineales bacterium UBA3905 | reverse complement strand
ATGAGTCTACTGTTTTTTTCACAAGGAAAAAACGACATACGATATCGAGTCCGGTCTCGTGTGCTCGGAGATGTGTATAAGAGACAGGCCAATACCGGACGCGCCATAAAGCCAGTAAACGTTCCCGCCAGGAACATGACGCCCATGACCCCCACCAGCGTCAGGATGACGGTGATACGTTTCAGCCGGTGCTTCTGCTTTGGTTGCATAGGTTTTGCTTCTCGTGCTTGCTAGTTTTGACAGATAGATGTAAGGTTATTTACCGCATTAAGTTGGTACGATAGCGACACAGCATCGTATGCACACCTTACAGTATGAATACACGATCATATATGCCAAATCGTACTGATCCATAACCCGGTTGCAATGCAACCCGGCGTAGATGCGTAGAGGTAGCATACGCAGTGCAGTTTAAATGGGAATTGGCGAGGCATAAATATCAGGTAAGGAACAAAATCGATCATGGACAACCGGGCACGAACTACCAACAATCATGACAGCGCACGGATTCTCGTTGTCGATGATGCTGCCGACACACGGCTGATGTTGAGCTTGCGGCTGCAACGCGAAGGCTATACGATCCTCACCGCCGGCAGCGGACAGGAAGCCATCGAACTGGTCAACAAAGATGGTCTGCCCGACCTGGCAGTGTTGGATATTATGATGCCGGGCATGGA
>DGFH01000383.1:13719-14001 GCA_002391565.1 Anaerolineales bacterium UBA3905 | reverse complement strand
CTTTCGGCGCTCTCCGACACCAATACGAAGGTCGAGGGACTTAATCGCTACGCTGAAGATTACGTCACCAAACCCTTTGCCTTTTCCGAACTGCTGGCGCGCATCCGACGCGTGCTGATGCGCGTTGCCCCGGAGCGCACGTTGGAGCCGGAATTACAGATCGACGATCGCCTGCGCATCAATTTCTCACAGCAGTACGCCGTCATGGATGACCGGCAGATCACGCTCACCCCAACCGAAAACCGCATCATGCATATTCTGTACCACAATCGCGGGCGCGTT
>DGFH01000383.1:0-13493 GCA_002391565.1 Anaerolineales bacterium UBA3905 | reverse complement strand
GTTGTCAAAGGTGTGGGACCCCACGCGCAAAGGCACGGTGGAGTCGCTGTGGGTGCACGTGCGACGCCTGCGCAGCAAGATCGAGCCAGACCCCGATAATCCACGCTATGTGTTGACCGTGCGCGGACAAGGCTACTGCCTGCCACAGCGCAATCAGAAAGACCGCGAAGCGACCCTGTTGCAAGATATGTAGGCTGTTGCCCGGATCAGCAACTACACCTTGCCATCGACAGCTTTACTTCCTGGAGGCACTGAGCTTCCAGGAAGTTTTTTGATATGCCAACGGTTGTGAATGCGTGGTCTGGTTTGTATGCAGCACTCTTGTGGATAGGCGCTATTCACTGCACGACCCCACTCGCCACCATCACATCGATGCCGCCGTTGACAAAGGTCAGGCTGGCGTCCAGACGCAGCCCCATCTGCCCCAACAGTGCGCGGTCGCTGCTCAGCAAGGTGACATGCCAGCCTGGGCAGCGCTGTCGTAGCACCTTGCCCAACTGGGCGTAGAGATTGCGCAGGTCGGCGCCGCCCCGGACGCGTTGGCCGTAAGGCGGGTTGGTGACAACATAGCCAGGTGCAGCTGGCGGTTCAATCGCCGAGACGGCGTGACAGGCAAACGCAATGACCTCCGCCACACCGGCGCGTTGGGCATTCGCCTGCGCGGCTTCAATAGCGCCGGCATCGCGGTCGGACGCCTGAATCTGGAGGGCGTCGCGAAGCTGCGCCCGGCGCGCCTGCGCATGAGCGTCGGCCTCATCCAGCAGCGTCTGCCAGGTGGCCACGTCGAACCCAGGCCAATTCATGAAGGCAAAATGTCGATTGCGCCCCGGCGCCAGCTGTAATGCCAGCATGGCCGCCTCGATGGGAATCGTGCCGGAACCGCAGAAGGGATCGAGCAGTGGCGGCGGGAGTGCGCCTGTTGCCTCCCAACCAGAAGCCAGCAACAGCCCGGCGGCCAGTGTTTCGCGCAACGGCGCCTTTGCCGTTGCCAGTCGATAACCGCGCCGATGTAGCAACGTCCCGGAAGCGTCAATGCTGATCGTGCATGTATCGTGCAGCAATCGCACCACGACCAGTTGGGCGCCCGGCTCGTCGCTCTCCTCGTCGTACTTGTGCAGTGCTGGCGGCTGGCGCAGCCGATCGCCAATGGCTTGCGCCACCCGTTCGGCGACTGCGCCAGTGTGATAGAGCCGCGATTTATGACAGGTGACGCGCAGATCGACGGCGCCACCCGGCTGCAGATAGGTTTCCCAACTCAGCAACGCCGCGCGCGTCCGCAATTGGGTGAAGTTCTCGGCGTGAAATTCGCCCAACCGCACCAGCACGCGGCTGGCTGTGCGGAGATGCAGATTGGCGCGATAGAGCGCTGACAGGTCACCGCGCACAGCAACGCCGCCGCTTTGCACCTGTGGCGACAAAAGACTGCCGAGCAAGGCATGTGCGCGTATCTCGGCGGCGCACAGCGGCGCCAGACCAGGCGCGGTGACAACAAACAGTTCGAGCAATGAAGTTTGGGAGCGACGCGACATAGATGCATCCTTGCTGTGGTGCATGGTATCCTGTAAGTATCGTCAAAACCTATCTTCTGTAAAACGCACATGGCGCAGAGATGAAGGAACGCACAACGGACATCTTGATCGTGGGCGGTGGGTTGGGGGGCGTGGCGGCGGCGCTGGCAGCGCTCCGTCTGGGGCGCACGGTGATCCTCAGCGAGGAAACTGACTGGCTCGGCGGGCAGTTGACGGCGCAGGCAGTGCCGCCCGACGAACACCCCTGGATCGAAGCGACCGGTTGCACCGCCTCCTACCGCCTGCTGCGCGCCAGGATTCGAGCGTACTACCGCCGCGCCTATCCGCTGACTGCGATGGCGCGCAACGATGTCAACCTCAACCCTGGTCAAGGCTTTGTCAGCGCGCTTTGTCACGAGCCGCGCGTCGCCCTTGCCGTTATTGACGAATTGTTGGCGCCTTATCGCACGCGCTGCCAGATCGACGTACTGTTGCACCATCGCCCAATTGCGGTGGAAATGCACGGCGATCGCGTGGCCGCCGTCACGCTGCGCGCGGATGCAACGGGGGAGGAGATCATTTGTATAGCACCCTATGTCATTGATGCCACGGAATTGGGTGATGTACTGGCGTTGGGCGGCATCGAGCACGTCATCGGCGCGGAAAGCCAGGCGCAGACCGGTGAACTACACGCGCTGCCCGGCGCTCCCGACCCGCTCGATCAGCAGGCGGTGACCTGGTGCTTTGCGCTCGACTATCTGCCCGGCGAAGATCACACGATCTCCCGCCCGCCGCAGTACGATTTCTGGCGCACCTATCGGGCGCCCTTCTGGCCGGCGCAGCAGTTTGGTTGGGTGGATGTCGATCCGATCACGCTGGCGCCACGTCACTTTCCCCTGTTCGCCGGCCCGACCGATGCCCCCTACGTCATGGATTTCTGGCACTATCGCCGCATTTTCTACCGTAAGCACTATCCGGATGGTCTGTATCCCAGCGACATCACCCTCGTCAACTGGCCGCAGATTGATTACTGGCAGGGGCCATTGGTCGGAGTCAGCGCCGAAGCGCAGGCGCAACACCTGGAAGCCTGCCGCCAGCTCAGTCTTTCCTTTCTCTATTGGATGCAGACTGAGGCGCCCCGCCACGACGGCGGCTATGGTTATCCCGGCTTGCGGCTGCGTCATGATGTGGTGGATACACACGATGGTTTGGCGAAGCATATCTACATTCGCGAGGCGCGACGCATCCAGGCCGAGTTCACGGTGACAGAAGCCCACGTTGGCGTGGCGCAGCGGCAACAGGCCGGCTTCGACCGTGCCGCCGCCTTTAGCGACAGCGTGGGCGTCGGCAGCTATCGCATCGATCTGCACCCCAGCACAGCGTTGCGCTCCTACGTGGACATCAGCAGTTACCCATTTCAGATTCCGCTGGGGGCGCTGCTGCCGGTGCGCGTTGAAAATCTGCTGCCTGGGTGCAAAAACCTGGGCGTGACGCACATCACCAACGGCTGCTACCGGTTGCATCCGGTAGAGTGGAACCTCGGCGAAGCAGCAGGGGCGATAGCGGCGTTTGCGCTCAATCATGGCGTGACGCCGCGCCAGGTGCGCAACACGCCGCATCACCTGGCAGACTTCCAACGGATGCTGCAAGCAACGCTGGGCTTTGTGCTGGCATGGCCCACCTATGCAGCAACGTCGCCCCGCTGAGCAACTCCCCTGGCGTCGGCGCCAATGGTTGTTTGGATATTCCTCGCTTTGACGCAGAGATGCAGAGAAACGCAGAGAGAATCAAGCGAAAGTCGAGTGCGAGTTGGATCTTCTTCTACATCGAAGGCATTTACAATCTGCTCGTCGCCATTCGACTCTTGGCCACCTGAGTCCGGTGGAATTTTGAACGCCGTCGCTCGAGCACCTTCCGTGCGCCGAGGGCGGCTGGCGCTTAACCGTTCTTTCCATCAAACCGGGTCAATATCAGTATGGGGTGCGTAGAGGATTGCGACACGCAGGAGGCGCGCCTACAATTGGAAGTTGCGTCCGTTGTCCGGCACTGCTTTTTGGCTGTAGTTCGTGACGTAGGTCAGCAACTTTTCATGGAGTTTTTTCCAGCCGGTGCTTTGAAGAATTTCCTGCAACTTTTCTTTGCTTTCGACCGCACCTAGCGTCAGCATTTGCGGCCCTTCTCCGTACATGGTATACAAGACCTCGCTTGGCTCGATGCCAAGCTGCATCAGACGTGGGGCGAATTCTCGCACAACGAACTCAGAAAAATCCTGTTCGCGCCCCATTTTGATATCCCATTGCATCAATAGGCGAACCATGATTGTGCCCGATTTCATGGATAAAAATTATCGATTAATCGTCGTTCACGATACCAGAAGCAGAGAGGAAACGCAACTTCCTGGCAGTTGGAAGGAGGAGGAGTGGCGACGCCAACGCGTGGTTGCGGTTTCCTCGCTCCCTGGGTGGCGCACCTGCTCGGCGGGCTACTTGCCCCGTAGTATCCACGTGTTGTTGCTGATGCTGGGGATGTTGCTGACCGCTCATCCCCTACAGGCTGCACCATTATCACAGACCACCGACATCCCCGGAGAAATCATCTTTCCTGTGATCAGCCCCGGCGCCGCAACGCCAGCCACCTTACACACGCACGTCGCTACGCTCACATTGGACGATGAGGGTCAGGGCGGCGTGACGCTGAGTCTTGTCGCTGATTATGACCTGCGGAACGATAGCAAGGACGCGCTTCCTATTCCGCTCATCATCTCTAATCCCACGCCCTTTGTGTGGGAGGTGACGCAGGATGGCGCGCCTGTGGACGCAACCACCTCCGCTGACGGACAGGTCACGATCACTGTCGTGGCGCCTCCCAACGGTCGCACCAATTTGACGCTGCTCGCCAGGCGCACCGCGCCGGATTCGTCGGCGCTTCGTCTCGTCTACCCTACCGAACGATTGCGGCAATGGCGCGGCCAACGCAGTGTGCGCATCGATCTGCGTCCCGCCGCCCAGCCAGACCCGGCTGGCTGGTTGCGCATTGAGCCAGAAACGTGGCGCTACACTGTCAGTGAGGCCAGGGAACTGCAATGGCTCTTTGAAGGGGAACTGCCCGTGCGTATCCTTTTCGAGCTGGTTGCGCCTGACGTGTGGGGGAGGCTACAGACTCTGCATGCTGCAGCCCAGGGACATGCACCCCAGGCGTATGTTGCGCTTGGACAGCAATACCAGATGCTCGCCGGCGCCGCCGCACAACTTGGCGATGATCAGGCGCAGGCGCGCTTTCTGGCGCAGGCAACGGCGGTCTATGCTGACGGCATTCGCCAGGGGGAGCTGGCAGGCGCCACCGCCGTTGAATTGTCCGATCTTCACGCTGGGCTGGCCGCCCTCTACCGTGCGCGCGTAGCCGCAACGGCTCATGTCGAAGATGCCCAGGCAATGGTTGTCGAGGTCGGGCAGGCATTGGCTGGCATCATGGTCGATGACCCACGCCGCGCAGAACTCGAACAGTGGCAGGTTGAAGGTCTGCGGCTGATGTTGGCCGATCTGCGTCGGCGCGGCGATATTCCCGGTGCTCTGGCGTTGATCGAACAACTCCAGACCCTACCCGCCGGCGCCAGTAGCAGCGATTTTCTGGCGCAGGAACGCGCAGCGTTGATCGTTCAACAGGCCGTGCAACTCATCGAACAGGGCGACCGCGCCACGGCGCTGGCGTTGGCTGGCGACCTGATTCAGTCGCCAACCGTGCAGCCACCCGCCGAATATCGAAACCTCTTTGCGCGTTGGGACGTTTCTACCAGGATGGCGGAAACTGGCGTCACCGTGCACGTCGTTGCAACGGCTGACGATGAACGCACTGCCGAGGCGCAGGCCACCTTCGATGCCATTGTGGAGACGTGGCGCGCAACGCCAGCAACGCGCGCCACCGATCCGCAGCTTCAGCGCGTCGGTGGCGATGGTGCGCCGACCCAGTTCGAGCTGACCTTGCAGTTGCCGGCGGGCGGCAACGGCGTTGCCCTTGCCAACACACTGCCGGCGGGAGCCGATTGGGCGCTGTTGCGCAGCTTGCTGGGACAGCTTGGACCACAACTTGAGGCGACCACTGACGGGTTGTGGCAGCAAGTGCGCGTGTCGCAACCTATTGATCTGCGCGCAGTGGGCGACCAGTGGCAGCGCCTGGCAACTGAACTTGACCGGCAGGCGGCACAGCTCGAGGCTAATGCTGGCAACCTGGCGGCTGACTTGCAGGCTTCACAGGAAGCGCGACTGCGGGCGGCGAATTACCGCACGACAGCGCAGGCGTGGCGTCAATTAGCGCAGGACAGCCAGGTCTTGATCGAGCTGGCGACGCCGGGGGCGGAAGGCGCCGTGCGGAGCTGGTTGATCACTGTGGCCAGCCCGCCACAAATGTTGGACGTGCAAGTGGCGGCGCCAAGCCCATGGCGGCTGTTGCTGGCCGGTCTGGCTTTGCTCACGACCACCTTTGGCGTAACCGCTCTCTTGTGGCGTCTTTTGTAGAACGAAGGATTCATGGCTCAGCTCACGCAACCTGGTGCATCGTCATCCACCGCAACACGGCGCTTCCATTACCGCGAAAGCGTCTACTTTCAGGATGGTCACTGGCTCAACGCCATTCTGACTGCGCTGCTCTATCTGATCCTGGCGGCGGCGCTCGATGCCGCAGGCCACGTACAAAGCCTGGCTGTGGTGATTCCTATCACTGTCGGCGCGTATCTGCTTGGCCTGCTGATGTCATTTAGTCGCTTCGACGGCTTCTTTGCGCTCTCGCACAGCATGTTTGTGGGGTTAGCCTGGATTCTCTACTCCATGGCGCGCACTGTGCCAGCCAGCCAGATCGAACCCTTCCTCGCCAACGCCAGCGTCAGCGAACTTCAGGCGCGCGTCTACTTCGTGTTGCTACGGCTGCTCGACTGGGTGGACGCCGCTTTGAGCCGTTCCGCCAGCGCCGATAACTACGTCTTCATCTTCGAGATTTGTTTTCTGGTCTGGTGGTTGACCTATCTGGGCGTCTGGTCGATCTTCCGGTATGGCTACACCTGGCGCGCAGTTGTGCCGGCGGGCGTCGTATTGTTGATCAACACCTACTACGCCCCGCGTTCGACGGTAGGCTTTTTGCTGGCGTTTGTCCTGGTGGGGTTGGTGCTGTTGGTGCGCACGAATCTATCCGAGCAGCAATTGCGCTGGCGCGAGCAACGTATCTATTTTCAGCCGGACATCGTGTGGGACTTCCTGCGCAATGGCGTGCTCTTTGCAGCGTTGCTGGTGATGGTCGCCTGGGTGCTGCCCGGTCTGGGGCGCAACCCGCAGATGCGGGCGCTGCTGACGCCGATCAACTCGACCTGGGAGTCAACCGCCGAAAACGTCCAGCGTCTCTATCAGGGTCTCAATCGGCAGCCGGCGGAAGTGACTTCTACTTTTGGCAACTCGCTCACCTTGGGTGGCGAACGCAACGTAACCGATTCACTGGTCTTTCAGGCGCAGGCAGCGCGCGCACGTTACTGGCGTGCAGTTGTCTTCGACACCTACGAGGCCGGCCGCTGGTTCAACACGGCTGAGGAAGTGCAACGTTTTGCACCGGGCGAGATTGCGCCGATTGCCAGCTGGCGCGCCCGCACCGCCATCAGCCAGACGATTACACTTCTGGCGCCGGTGGGGACGATGCTTTTTGGCATGCCCGACGTGGCGCAGGCCACTGTGCAACTGGAGGCGCAGGTGCGCACCCAGGCCGGCGCCACGCCGATCCCAGCCGCCGGCGCACCTGCCGAAGCGCTGCCCGTTGAATTCACCATGCTGCGCACCAATCGCGAGCTGGTCAATGGCGATCGTTATGTCCTGGTCAGCGCCGCCACCGATGCCACTGTGCGCGACCTGGAGAACGCCAGTCAGAACTATCCACCGGAGATACTCGATCGCTTTGTCCAGTTGCCCGAAGATTTCCCGGCCAGCGTGGCCGAACTTGCGCGTCAACTCACTGTCGACGCCACCACGCCCTACGCCAAGGCAAAAGCGATCGAAACCTACCTTCGCACGATACCCTACAACGACGCCATTCCGGCGCCGCCTGCAGGACGCGACCCGCTTGAATACTTTCTCTTCGACCTTCAGGAGGGCTACTGTGACTATTACGCCACAGCGATGGCAATGATGCTGCGCGTCGTCGGGGTGCCAGCGCGCACGGCCAGTGGTTACGCCGAAGGCACGTTCGATGAGGAGAGCGGCGCCTATTTCGTCACCGAACGCGACGCACACACCTGGGTTGAGGTGTTCTTTCCAGAATACGGCTGGATCGAATTCGAGCCAACCGCCGGAGAAAGCCCGCTTGAGCGACCCACCGGAGAAGACGCTGCCCAGGTGACCACCAATCAGCAGCCAACGGAGCCAACGCCTGAAGCCGGTGCGCCCGGCGCCCAGCCGACGCCGCCGCCAGGACAAAACGAGCTTCCGCCGCAATTCACCGGTGAAGAGTTGCTAGAGGGACAAGAAAATGCTACGGCCAATTCGCCGCTGATGGCATGGTGGCTGGTGCTTCTGGCGCTCGCCGTGGTCATCCCCATTGGCGCCTTGTTGATCTGGCGCGTGCGTAGCAATGGCCCGACGCTCTTCACCGCCGATCTGCCGTTGCAAGTGTATGAGCGCCTGGAGCGCTGGTCACAGCGGCTGGGGCTGCCGATTCGCGCCAGCCACACGCCCCACGAACACGCCCGCACGTTGAGCAGCGCCCTGCCCGAGGCCGAACCGTATGTCCGCACAGTGACGGACTCCTACGTGCGCTATCGCTTCAGCGGCGCCGTCCCGGTCGTCGAAACGGCAGCGCAGCCGCCTGCGCTCTGGCAAACCTGGCGCCAGCTTGAAAGGCTATTCTGGAAGGCATGGCGGCGTGCGTGGGTGCAACGGCTACAGCGCAAGGCTGTCGATCCACACACCCTGGCGCCGCCGAACGAAAAGAAATAGACGCCGCTGCTGACATCGCTCGTCATGCGCCATGCACCCTATTGGATGCATGACGTATGAAGGGTGACGTATGACAGGTGACGAATGACTACAACGTCGGCGTCAACAGCACAATCTGCGTTTCTTCGGGCAAGTTGCTTTTGGCAATCTTCAAGGCATCCACTGGCTCTACAGCTGTTGCGCCAAATTCTTTGAGGAATTTCTCGACGCTCTCCAGTCGCGCCGCCAGATCGTCAGCCAGCCCAGCGTGACGATAGTGCATCGGGATGACGATGCGCGGTTCGAGCAGACCAACCAGCTCCACGGCGCGCGCCGGGTCGAGCGTGTCGCCGCCGCCGACCGGCACCATCAACACATCCACCTCGCCAATGTTCAATTCTTCAATTTCGGATTGCGCCGGCACTTCGCCGATGTCGCCCATGTGCCCAATCGTCAGATCACCAAACTCGAAAAAGAAGGCAACGTTGCGTTGCGGTGGGCGTCCGTCGGCGCGTCGATGGTAGGTCGTCAGTCCGGTGATGAAAACGTTTTTTACTTCGTACTCGCCTGGACCGGACAGGACTTTAGGCTCGCCGGTGACGCGGTCGACGGCGTTGTGCCCGGCGCGGTCATGGCTGACGGTTACGATGTCGGCGCGCAATTTTGCCAGCGCCGGACCGACCGATTTATCGTAGGGATCGCAGACTACGGTCACCCCGCCCTCGCGAATCCGAAAACAGGAAAGACCGTACCAGGTGATATCCATTGTGTTTGCACTCCTGCAACTCAGGTGATCGGAACATTTGTTTCGGCTCAATATACCGCAGAACTGACTTCATTCCAAACTGCCCGGCAGTGGTATGATGCTCATCGCAGTGACGCGTATCGTCATCAACGCCTGCCGTTTGCCTGGCGGGCAGCGGCGCACAAAAGAAAGCAAGCAGACCATGCATATTGAAACAAGAGATATTGATTTTGTCATTGCCGTGGCGCGCGGCGCCGGTGATCTGGTGCGCCGGATGTATGCCTCCGGTCAGGCTACAGTGCGTGAAAAGTCGAGCGAGATCGATCTGGTGACAGCGGCCGATGTAGCCGCCGAGGGCTTCATTCGCAGCGCGCTCGACCGGCTCTACCCGGGGGTGGCGCTGTGGGGCGAGGAGAGCAATCAGCCGCCGACGCAGGCGCTCTACTGGCTTGTCGACCCCATCGATGGCACGACCAACTTTGCGCACAATGTGGCGTATTGCTCCGTTAATATTGCGTTGCAGGATGGACCGACAACTTTGCTGGCCGTGACTTACCACATCGGGCTGGATTGCACCTACTATGCGCAGGCTGGCGGTGGCGCCTATCTGCGCACGGCGCGTGGCGAGGAGCGCCGCCTGCAAGTGAGCGCCACCGCCAGCCTGCGCAAGTCCTTGCTCATCACCGGTTTTCCCTACCATCGTGCGGAAGCTATGGACAACAACGCCGCCGAATTCGCGTACTTCATGCCGCGCACGGCCTGCGTTCGCAACCTCGGCTCGGCTGCGCTCGACCTGGCGCACGTTGCCCAGGGCGCAGCGGATGGCTACTGGGAAGGCTGGCTGAATCCCTGGGATATTGCCGCCGGCGCCTTGCTTGTGCGCGAAGCTGGCGGGCGCGTGACGACCTACGCCGGGCGCGACTGGTCGGTGCGCGACAATCATATCGTTGCCAGCAACGGCGTCGCGGCGCTGCACAATGCGCTGTTGGAGGGCATTCACACTGCGCGTGCAGCGTTGACCGAGCTGCGTCTCGACATTTACGGATAGTCCCATGTTGCAATCTGCCGACTTTGACGAACTGATCCGCCTCTATCCGCCCATCGGCGAGATGACGCCCGCTGCGCAGCGGCTGCTGCGCGACAACCTGCAGCGCGCCACTGCGCCCGCCAATCATGTACTTTTTGATCTGGACTCGCCCTGCTCGCTCTTTTTACTCCTTTACGCTGGCTCGATCCGGGTGATCAAGCCAGCGCTCTCCGGCCGCGAAATTTTGCTCTATCGCCTGGAGCCAGGCGACTCGTGTGTGCTGACGGCGAGTTGTTTGTTGGGGCGCAGCACCTATCCGGCGCGCGGCGTGGTCGAAACCGACCTGATCGCCTTTGCACTTGCGCAGCCGGTCTTCAATCATCTATTGGAGAGTTCGACGCCCTTTCGCGCGCTGGTCTTCAACCACTTTGCTGATCGCATTGCCGATCTGATGCAACTGGTGGAGGAAGTGGCCTTCGGTCCGCTCGACCAACGGCTGGCGGCCTATCTCGTGGCGCGCGCCCCGCGCCTGGAGGCGACGCACCAGCAGATCGCCGACGAGCTGGGCACCGTGCGCGAGGTGGTCAGCCGCCGCCTGAAGCAGCTTGAACATGCCGGCTTCGTGCGCCTCGAACGCGGTCAGGTGCAGGTGCTCGATGCAGTGCGCCTGGGACGGCTGGCCGGTGCGCTGCGTGACTCCAGTCACTGACAGGAAGACGGCTCCTCTGTATGCTATCAGGTAGAAGAGTCAGAACGCTGACGACAACACGAACCGAAGCTGTATAACGAAAGGAAACAACTATGATCAAGGTCAATGAAGCTGGTTGGGATCGCATTGCACGCATCGTCCTGGGCATCGTCATGCTGGTGCTGGGCTGGGGTGGTTTCGTCACCGGCACGTTCGGCGTCATCCTGCAGTGGCTGGGTTTTATCCCGCTCATTACCGGTCTGATCGGCTGGTGTCCGCTTTATGCGCTCTTCCGTTTTGGCACGAAATCTGCTTGAGCCTTCGTGTTCAGTTGTCGCGGCGGCGTGCATCGACGGGTGCACGCCGCCTGATTTTTGGGGGTAGTTGATGAATCTCGCTGAATTTCAGGCGCGTGTGCAGGCGAACCCGCGCCCGGTAATTGTGGATATCTGGGCGCCCTGGTGCGGGCCGTGTCGCACGCTCAGCCCGCGCCTGCTGCAGGTGAGCGAAGCCTACGTAGGACAGATCGATGTGTGGAAGATCAACGCTGATGAGGAGCCAGAACTGGTGCGGGCGCTCAAGATTATGGGCATCCCGACGCTGTTAATCTATCGCGACGGCCAGGAAGTGGCGCGACGCACCGGTCTGCAATCGGTCGATGCGCTGCGCAGCATATTTGATGCGCTGCTTGTCTCCGACTCCAACGGGGCGGTGACGCGCATCGCCGGGCTAAGTGACACCGAACGCTGGCTGCGGTTGACAACTGGGGCGATCCTGGCGGCGCTGCCGATCCTTCTGGGATGGTCGCCCTTCCTGGCGGTTGTGGGTGCGATTGTACTCTTTAGCGGCGTTTACGATCGCTGTCCGTTGTGGCAGGCGCTCACCGCGAAACTGCGCAGCGTATCAAGATCGGTGTAGGTTATCGCCGCTGCGTGTGTCTGGCGCCGCCCACAACGACAGCGCAGGCATGGTCTGGCAGCCCCAATCACGGTGAGCGGACCAGGATGCGGCGTTATAGCGCCTTGTCTTCGAGGCGTCGCAGGATCACAACGTTGGCGACATCGTCAAACAGTGCGTAGCGCGGCGCGTTCCCGTCTTCTGGCGCGCCCGCGCTGCCTACGCCGACGATCATGCGCGTGCCGGGCGTCAGCCGCACTTGCGCCAGGTTCGTATACGAGCGCAGGCGATTCGTCGTCATCTCCCACACCCAAACCATCTGCACATGCGTATGGCCGTGAAAGGCAACCGTCACCCCGCTGGTCTCCATCCAGGCGAGTGCATTCCAGACGGCGTCCATGTTCTGATGCAGCCGCGGAAAAATGGCGCTCCAGCTTGCGCCAGGTTTCATCCAGGCGGCAGTCGCGCTGGCCGTGACGAGGGCGGCGGGCATATCCGGGGTGGCATGACAATAGACGACGCCATGCTCGCGTATCATCGCCGGCCACGCCCCCACCCAGGCGGCCAGGTTTTCGTTCCAACGCCGTAACCCACTCACCTCCCAATTCCCAAAGACGCAAGCAAGCTTGCGCACCTGGAGCGCGGCCAGAATGCGCGGCGAGTGACCAGCGTCGCCCAGAAAGATCATGCGATCGGCTTTGTGTGCGGCGGCGTCGTCCAGCACGGCGGTCAATGCAGCGTAGTTATCGTGAAGATCGGCAAAAATGGCGGTGCGCATGGTCGATTGCGATCAGTCTACCCCAGACCGACCATTTGGGCGAAGGCCGAATCCTTTACCGACTTTGTAATGATTCTTCACAATTTCTCCAGGATTCCCGGTTACCATAGGGAACGATTGCGACGGGTCAAATGCCCGCGCAAGGAATAACCGACAACCCACGAGCTAAGGAGCACATTGAGTCATGAATTCCCATTGGATACTGCGAAGCACCCTGTTCATCGGCATTGTAGTCACAGCGGGTCTGCTCATGGCAGCTTGCCAGAACAGCACACCCTCAGCAGCAGCGCCCGTTGAAGAGGCCGCCCCAACAACAGCGCCGGTCACAGCGACCGCGCCCACTGAGGCGTCTGTGCAGGAAGTTGCGCCCACCGAGGCGGCCACGGAAGAAAGTGCAGCAGCCGGCGCAACCGGGCCGATCACCTTCCGCTTTGTAAGCGGCGGCGCCGAAGCTCGCTTTTTGATCGATGAGGTGTTGATGGGGCAGGACAAGACTGTGGTTGGCGTCACCTCGCGGGTGGAAGGTGAGCTGACCGTCGATCCCAACAATCCGGCGACGGTGCAGGTCAGCACCATCCGCATCGACGCCAGCGATCTGACCACCGACGACAGCCGCCGCACCAATCGCGTGCGCAACGATATTCTCAAGTCGTCGCAGGAGGCGTATCGTTACATCACCTTCACACCGACCAGCATCACCGGTCTGCCGGCGACAGCCGCTCCAGGCGACAGCTTCACCTTCCAGGTCACCGGCGATCTGACGATCCTGGATACAACGCTGCCGGTCACCTTTGATATGAACGTGACCGCTGTCGATAACGCCACTCTGCAAGGCTCCGGTGCGGCCACGATCCGCTACGCCGACTTTGGCATCCGCATTCCACAGGTGCCGATGGTGGCAAGCGT
>DGFH01000025.1:26262-26675 GCA_002391565.1 Anaerolineales bacterium UBA3905 | reverse complement strand
GTGTACGTGATGCGCCACATCCAGCGCCCCCACACCGTTTGCGGGCCGTTTGTCCAGTCGCTGTCGGCTTGAACAAGACGGCGAGCGTTGCGAGCTTTTCGATACTCGCCGTAGAATTCGGTCAATTGCCGTGCCAACGCTTTGGGGGCGCCATGCTCCGACAGCCTGATCATCTCATGCATCAGCCCATGCACCGTTGCATGATTCGGTACACCCTCTTCTGACTCCATGCCAAATTGCGCCCACGGCAGCGGTTCATCGAGGAAACAGATCGCATCCTTGCGTTGCCATGTGGCGCCATCCCACCAGCGCAGTGACTTTGCCTGTTCCTCAGCGGCGCCTGCATCGCCTGCTGCCTGGTAGAGCGGATACTTGCCGCCCACCAGCGCGATGCCTCCGCTGGCGTGAATGCC
>DGFH01000025.1:24526-26033 GCA_002391565.1 Anaerolineales bacterium UBA3905 | reverse complement strand
CCCACGAAGAAGAGGTCATCACCGCCAGCGTAGATGGCGTAGAGCCGTCCTCCCTGCTCCGGCGGGCGCCGCGTGGCCTGGTTCACCTCCTCCGCCAGCTTCGCCACCCAGCCCTCGAAGTAGAGGCTGACGGCGAAACTCAGCATCGCCACGCGCGAGAGCGTCGCCTGCTCGCCCAGGCCGCCTTGAAAGAGCTTGCCGAGATTGTCCACATCCATGCGCAGCACCCCCAGCCGTCGGATGCCGCGCGACCAGTGCTCCAGCACGCTGAAGGGCTTGACCCGGTCGGCGGACGGAAGCTGACGGCGCTCGTCCTCCGGGAAACTGCGGTCTGCCTGCAGCGCCTGGCGTTCGTCGAAGGTGAGGATCGGCGTCGTGTTGACAAGCAGCCGTCGCCCCACCGCCGTCTGCGCTGTCGGTTTGAGCATCGTCAACGCATCGTCGTCGAGTGCCAATAGCACGCTGCGCGCAGCCGCTGGTTGTGCGTTAGTAGCCTCGTCGAATACCGACGCCGTCCACCCCAGCGCCGCCAATGCCTCGCGCCAGCCTTCGGGCGGCGTGGTCAGATCGAGCGTCATCGTTTGAGCCGTCGCCTCGCATTCGCTCCACTGTAGCCAGCGCGCCCTTCGCAGCGCATCGCCCAAGTCCTCGAAGGCACGGCAGGCAGGACACTTGTGCACCGGCTCGGCGTCGGCGCCTGCGCGCTCTGCTTTGGTGTCGGGATGCTCCAGCCCGCAGACCTGGCACTGTTGATCTTCATGTCCGCCGTGGTCGAGCGGGTTGAAGAGCTGCGCCAGCTCCTCAGCCTGCAGCTCGCTGAAGCGGCGAATCTTGGCTTGCTGAAGACGTTCATGCAGCCGTCCCCACGCTTTGCTGATCTCGCCGCTGAAGAAATCCTTTCCGTGCAACGGCAGCCCCACTACCGCCGCGTAAAGCGCGCCGCGATGATGTTGGAGCAGCACGCGGCTGATCTCGCGCTGAATTGTTGACAAGACAGCGAGATCGCCCGGTCGCGCCAGCAAATAGAAGTTGCCGCCGCCGACGTAGATCAGGTTGGTGATAGGCAGGTCGAGCCGACGCAACACATAGCGGGCGACGGCCTCGGTGAGCAGTTGTAGATAGAAAGAACGCCCGCGCAGGGCAGATGTCGCTCCACGCGACGTGATCGTGTAGATGAAGTCCTGCACACCGCTGAGGTCGCCGCCGATCAGGGATGCCACTTCAAGCTGGCTGTTCTCACCCTCTTTGTCCAATTGCTTCAACCACGCTTCGTCAACGTCGGGCCGGTCGAGCGCAACCGCCAACGCAGCGGTCATGCGGCTGTGGTCGTAGAGGCTGATGTCGGGCAGGCTCCTGTAATACGCCGAGGGAACGCACCATGTGTAGCGCTGCAGCAGGAGCAACATGCTTTCGAGATAGGTGGGCAGGTCGCCCGCGTCTGTGTGGGCGTCGCGCAGCGCCTCCGCCTCCTGACGAAAGTCTCGCCACAGCGTCTCGTAGCTGCGCC
>DGFH01000025.1:0-24444 GCA_002391565.1 Anaerolineales bacterium UBA3905 | reverse complement strand
GTCTCGTAGCTGCGCCAGACTTCATCCGGCGACAGCTCATCCGCCGAGAAAAGCGCCTTTTCTTCCAGCCGCAGCGGTTGTAGGGGCAGATAACGGCGCCGGTCTGCCGGCAGCGTCTGATCGTCGGCTTTGAGCTGGCAAAAGATCGAGAGCAGTTGCCGGGGATGTTCGACGCGCGGCTGGTCGTCCTGCAGGCCGTCGTTGCGCTCGGCGGCGGAGAGATGGTCGGCCATCTGCACGATGCGGTCGCAGCGGCTCTGTGGCCTGTGGTGATAGCCGACCGGCCCCAACACCTCCTTGCGCCACGGCGCAGGCAGCAGCTCCTCGACAAACGTGGCGCTGAGCATGGCGTGCTTATAGCCGAAGTCGCCCTGCGCCGTGCGCTCCCAGGAGTAACGGCCGGCGACCGATGCGCGCAGCATCAGCTTGCCGATGTCGTGTAACAGACCGGCCAAAGCAATGGTTTCATGGCTCATCGAGTGTTCCCTCCATCAAAGCTTGCCTGCACCGTTCCCGCAAAGGGGAAGCGAGGCAGGGGGGATGTTGGATGGTTGAAAGAATGTTTTCAATCCGATGCAGACGGGTTGCGGCCATGGCGTCGCTCCTTACGGTGAACACTCAGTGCGACAGCCGGCCTTGCAACACTTGCGCCAGCCGCTGTCGGCTGGATGGCGTTAACGCAGCGCGATCGAAATTTTTCTGTTTGAGTTTCTTTTCTGGCAAGTTTATACTGTCAGGCATGGACGATAGAGAAGAACTGAAACAAACTATCAGAGACCTCCTGATCGAGATCGTACAGAGCGATTCCGAACTTCGCAGCGAGCTGATACGGATGGGTGACACCGCTCCTCCTTCTGCTGTTGCAGAGTCGGGCGCCGCCTACCTTGTCGCCTCCTCGCAAGAACTCACCGAGTATCTTGATTTCAGCGAGCCGGATGCGATTCGGCTGCGCGACCACCGCATCTGGATCGAAGACATTCTGTATGAACATGTTTATGGCGGCCTGAACGCTGAACAACTTGCCACGCGCTTTCCGACCCTGACGCAGGCCGACATCTACGCTGTGTTGCTCTACTATTATCGCCATCAGGCCAGCCTGGATCGACGCCTCGAGGACTGGCTCCTTCACAGTCAACGAGCCTGGGTTGCACAACAACGCTCCTCTACCCCTGTGATAGAAAAATTGCGGCGGCTCCATGCCGAGCGCAATCCAACGACGCCATCAATGAGTCTCCCAACGGCATGAGACGAGTTCAGTACTTGCTTGATGAGCATGTGGACCGTCGTCTGCGCCAGATTCTGCAGCGCATGGCGCCGACGCTGACCGTGCGCTGTATCGGCGACCCCGCTGCCCCACCGTTGAGCGCGTCGGATCCAGACATTCTGATTTGGTGCGAACGCCACGACTTTCTTCTGGTCACTAACAACCGCCGTTCCATGCCCGGTCATCTGGAGACCCATCTCGCCCGTGGTCACCATGCGCCAGGAATCTTCATCATGAACGTTCATCATGCCCTCATCACCACAGCCAATGAATTAATTCTGATCTGGGAGACTTGCACAGTCGATGAATTTGAAGACCGCATCTGGTTTTTGCCCATCAGTGGACGATGGTGAGAAACGCCTTTTCGGCACATCATTGGCAAACCTCCCGTCCCGATTGTGGCAATCCTTTTCTCTGGCGGCGATGATGGAGATCGGTGGCTGCGCAAATGTCGGCAGAAGAGCAAGACGACCTGACATTTGTCTCGCACTGCGCAAACATAGACGGCCACCTTGTGGCGGCAACTGCGTCAACCGCTGCGCCACCAGCCGCGTGCGGGCCGTGCAGATCAACAGCGGCTGCTCCGGCCGCAGGAACCGCTCGGGCAACAGCACGGGCATGGGTTGCTCGCCGATGAGGTGGAGGAGGGTGGAGGTGATCACTTCTTCTCAACCTTCTGCAGCAGTGGCAACCCTTGCTCCATGCCTGGCAAGTCCAAAGGCAGATTAGCACCTGCCTTTTCCGGTTTTGTAGACTTGGCCTTATTGGCGACAAACCACTCGAAGTTCTTCCCATCCGGATCCGGCCGCAGGTCAATGCGCGGATAGTGGATGTGATGCGGTTGAGAGCGTTTCGGTTCGGTCAGCAACGCAATCAAGTCGGTGATATTCGGCTGCTCGCGTAGCGGTTTGCCGTAGCAACGCTGCATTGCGGTCTCGAAACGGGCCAGGCAATTGCTGCGCTCGGTCAATGTAGCGCCATGCCATCCCGAAACACTGAGGCTATTGTAGCGACTGCTCAGGTCTAAGAACTCAACCTGTTCCACAAAGAGCTTGACGCTTCCGAAGCCCAACGGTTTAGCGTATCCGAGTCGGAAGAGGCACTCCTCATCGCTGCTGAGGTTGAGCGTCCACAGCAGAGCTCCTAATTCTACAGGCGCCAGGTTGTGGAAATCTATCGTAAACTCGAACACGTTGCCTGGGGCGCGCACCCCGCGCACGCTGCGGTTTTGGTGGTCGCGGCGACGCTCAGCTCGCTCGTAGTCCAGCCGGTTGAGCGCCTCGCCGTGGTGGCGGTAGAACTTGCGCCCGCGCAGAAAGTTGGGGCCGTCGTAGCCGATCGTGGTGGCAGCGCCCGGTAGCTTGCGTTCCCCCTCGCTCCATTCGCCTTCCTTCTTGCGGAGATAGAACAACGTGGTCGTCGGCTTCGGCGCGCCGAGGATGGCCAGCGGCATCTCATCGGCGTAGACGCCTTTGTCTTCGACCAAGACAGCGTGGCTGAAACGCACCCGCCCGGCATAAGCTACGCGCGCCTTGCGATCCTCGGTGGGCGTCGCCTTCACCCAGCCGAACACGCGGGAGGCGATGTCCAGCTTTTCGTATTGATCACTCGGTTTCAAGTGATCGGGTAACAGGTCGCCGATGGCGCGCCGATAGCGGAGCCGCGCCACCTTCGTCAGGGCGATGTTGCGCACCGTCTTCCCGTCCGGTTCTAGTTCAACGTAGACTAAATTCCCCGGCGCCAGGCGCTCGCTTTGGACGTGAGTGTGGAAGTCCTCCTTGCGTTCATGCAGCTGAGCATAAAGCACGGCGTTGAAGTCCGCCTCCTGGTCGGCGTCGAAATACAACTTCTGCGCCTTGGCCGGGTCCTGCTTGTAGTAGAAAAAGCTCTCGTTGCGCTTCGTGTCAATGGTGCGACCGGTCACCTTGACCCAACCGTGGCGAACCTGACGACCATCCGATGCCAGCGCCTGGTGGTTTCGGGAGATTAACTCCACTTTTGTCTTTTTGTTCTTGGGCTTGCCGACGATCGCATAAGCTTCCTCGCCGCACCGCCACGAGTCGTCCAGAATGTTGGCAGCCGGATCGTCGTAGTAGGCTCCGATTTGCGCCTCTTCGCAAAGGGCAATAACGCCCGGCTGGTCGCCGGTGGGCAGACTTTGTACGATGCCGGGCTTGAAGTCCCCTGCCTCCGCCGGGTCAATGCGATACTCCAGCCGTTCGGCACCGTTGAAGACGCTGAAGGGGGAGTTGGTCACAGCCTCGAAGAGAGAACGAATCATCCCGCGCAGGCTGGTGGCCGGGATGGCGTCCTTGCCCGCGTACTGGAAGAAGCGATAGCTCTTGTGCTCAACCTCGCGACCATCGGACAACCGCACTTTGGTGACCTTGATGTCGTGGCTGTCCGAGATGAAAAGTGGCGTGACCGCTTCCACCGTGCAGGTGATGCGCCCGGTCAAGCCGACGTAGCGATCGTGGGGCGGCGGCGCGCATCTGCCCAGCAACTGTGCATCAGGATCGTCGGGTGGTATGGACGGCTCGGGCAGGTAGCGCACGAAGTTGTAGGGGTTGAGAAAGCGATAGCTCTCCCTGCTCTCAGTGGGTTGTCTTGGCTCCGGCCAGGGCAGCTTCGGCGTTTCCTGCAGTTTGGCTGCCTGAGTCTCGGCAAGCGCCTGGCGCCGCTCGCGCTCGGCCGTGCGCCTGGCTTTCTTGGCTTCCTTCTGCTGTTGGCGAGAGATAGAGGGACCTGTGGGTTTACTTTTGTGCTTAGCCATAGTATATCACCCGTTCACGATGTTGCCATCTTTGTCAATCAACGGCAGCCCAGCCCGATCGTCCTCAGCCAACGGCAAAGCTAGCCGAGGTCTAGATGTCTGCCCTCCGCGCTTATTGCCGACGAACCATTCGTACTGCTTTCCTTCAGCCTGCGGCCGCCGCGTCGGCCGTGGATAATGCACGGGCAACGGCGGCGTGTCCGCCAGGAGCGCCCTCACGTCTCGAATGTTCTCCAGGCGCTCGAAAGGCTTACCGTAGCGCGTCGCCATCGCATCCTTGAAAGCGTCCATCCATTCCTGGCAAGCCGAGGTATAGTCGCTCCAGCCATCGTTCTTGCCAGTCAACGAGGCGTATCGGACTTCGAGGTCGAGCAAAGAAACCGTTCTAACTTCGATCTGTGCGGAGCCGAAGCCCAGCGGTTTGGCATAGCCGATGCGATGATGCCAGCCTTCCAGCCGCAGGCTCCACAGCAGCGCGCCCAGCTCCACCGGCGCCAGGTTCTCAAAGTCCACGGTGAACTCGAAAACGCTGCCCGCCTTCTGGACGTTGCGCACCGTGCGGTTCTGATCGCTTTTGACGCCGTTGACGATCTGATACTCCTGCAGGTTTAGCCTGTCGCCGTGATGGCGATAGACCTTGCGCCCGCGCAGGATCTGGCCTTCGTTGTCGTAGTCCACCTTTTGATCATCCAGCCCATCCTGAGGCTTACTGTTGCGAGGCCGCAGGTAGAAGCGATACGTGGTCGGCTTGGGTGTCGAGAGGATGGCCAGAGTGGCGTCGAAGACGCCAGCATCCTGGGTCAACACGGCGTGGCTGAAGCGCACTCGCCCGGCGTAGGCGGTAGGCTTATCCAGTTCGGGTCTCGGTTGATCAGGATCATCATCGCCCCACACCCAGCCGAAGGTGCGACAGGCTGGACAGAGCCTCTCGTACTCGGTGCACTTCGCCAGCGCCGGCGGATAGAGCAGCTCGCCGATCTTGCGCTCAAACCCAACGCGTGGCACCGAGACCGGCACGATGAATTTCACCGTGTACGTTCCGCGCGACTTTTCCTCCAGCATGGCGTATACCAGGTCGCCATCGCGCAGCCTGGGCTCATCGCGACGAGTGCGCTCAAGGAGAAAGCGGCTGAAGGCAGGTTCTCGGCCTGCAGGGCGCTCAGGGTGCGTGCGCTTTTTGACCTCATCGGCGTGTCGCTCTTGATAGTCGGCGAGCAGTTCCTCGTACTTCTCTCGCACCTCTTTGGGTAACTCGACCGGTTTCAGGTTCTGGGTGGTAAAGAACAGGCGCTCATCGTGCTTGTTCTCGATGTTCTGGTTGGTGATGCAGAGATAGCCGTTGACCAGACGCTGGTTGCCGACGGGCTTTGGCGCCGACTGATCTGGTTTCGCTAGTTGCACCACATTCCAGAAGTCGAAGTTGCGTCGGGGGTGCCTCATCGGTTCGATGATAGCCTGACACCGCTCACCATGCTGATAGCCCGCCAGCGACAGCTTTTTTCGCTGAGCATATGGTGTGTTGGGCGCCTGGGCGACGGTCCTGCTTCTTTGGATGGGGTCATACACATGCACCCAGGCGGCATACTGGTGACCAGGAGGACGCTGATTAGGCGTGATCGGGGTCGTTCCAGGCAACAGCTCGAGTTCCCAACGATCGTCCGTTTTGCGGATCTGCGCCGGCGCCAATTGCAGGGCCAGCTCCGGCAACAGGTGATAACTTAGCCGCTTCTTCCCGGCAAAGTGAGCGAAGCAGGAGTTGGTGGCCGCCTCAAAGATGGCGCGCACAGCCCCACGCAGGCTCGTTCCAGGGATGGCGACATTCCCTTCCGGATCGCGGAAAAAGTGGTGCGAGCGGTGCTCTTTGCCGTTAACCGCTTCTTTGGCAACGTCCTCGCTGTCGGAGACAAAGATCGGCGTGGTGGCGGTCAAGCGGCAGGTGATCCGGCCCGTCAGCCCCACATACCGGTCATGCGGCGGCGGCGCGCAGCGGCCAAGCAATGGCGCAGACTTCGGATTGCGCACCTCTAGCGTGCGCACGAAGTTGTAGGGGTTGAGGAAGCGGTACGGTGCAGCGCTAGCCTGACCGGTTGCAGGCGTTTTTGCTGGCGTTGGTTGCGACGCGGCAGGTTGCTGGGGCTGCGGGGCAGGCGCTGAAGCGGGCGCTGTCTTCGCAAGCGACACGACTTCACCAAGCAAAACCACGTTGCGCGCCCGCTCGCCCTCCGGCTCGAAGCGCACACGACGGCCGGGCGTCGCATTCTCGACGCTGCCCTGGGCGATGGCTTTGCGGTTGAAGTCGTAGGTCTTGCCGTCGTCGCCCTGAATTTTGCCGCTGTTGTGTTGGAAGCGGATGATCACGCCCTCGGTCATGGCTTGTCCTCCTCGCGCAGCGGCTGATCGCTCAACTTTCGGTGCCAAACAAACGCCGTCTGGCCGTTCTCGGTGTAGCGCCAGAAGTGCAGGTAGACACGGCCGTCGGATTTCACCGGATAGTTGAGTTGAGCGGCGGCAACGCGGCCGTCAGACCAGAGGTTGTCACTCCCCTTCTTCTCACTCCATAGAATAACCGACTCAGTGTAGCGCCGAAGCTGGCAGTTGGGGTTTACCTCCCAAAAGTCTGTTGCACCGAAGCCATGCAATGGCAGAGCCACCGCTTCTCCTACATAGTGCCACAGCCAACGGTTGCCATCTCGACGCAGGGAAAGGTGCCCGCCCTCGCCGAAGATTTCGGAGCGTTGGAGAAACTCGGGTTGCTTCGGCGCGTCGGCAAACTCGATGAAGCTGATGTGCTCCCAAATGCGATAGGGCATAGCGTCCCAGCGGGCCCGCCACACGCTCAAGAAGTCGTTCAGGCGCTCAGCAGAAAACTCACCGCCCAGGATAGTCGGACGCTCTTCCTGAGCGAGCTTTGCCTGCTCCATTTTCTGGTACAACTGCTCGAAATCAATGCTCTTGTCGTTCATGGCACCCTCGCAGGATAAAGCTCAGACAGCCAGTAGCCGTCAACCTGGTCAAAGTAGCTGTCCTTGTTCAGACCGAAGGCGTGTCGATGGTTTGCCACCTGTTGGTTGAACACTCTGACCCAACCTTCGGCCAGAGCCATCCAGTCATCAAGCGTCGCCTGGTCATACGCCAGCGTCTGGAATACTCCGCTCACACCCCGCTGACCTTGCAAAAGCCGCTGTCCCGCGCCGATTGCCTGTTGCACCGTTGGATCTTGACTGTCATCCGCAGGTAGAGGGAAGTCCTCATCGGTGAGAAAACCGAAGGTCAGCTTCTCGTCCTCAATCTGGCACTCACCGAAGCCCTTGGCGGCGCCGAAGCCAACGGTGATCAGCCCATCGTGCAGATCGCGCAACACCAGCGCCAGCCAGCCCAGTTCCCACGGCTGCGGGTTTTCCAGGAACAGTCGCACCCGGAATTTCGGCTTCCACAGCACCGCGGCGTCGAACTTAGCCGCGTCACGGCCGCCGCCGGTGAAGCGATCAATGGCCAGAAAGTCCAGCACCTTGGTCTCGACCTTTTCGCCGACAAAGGAAGCATCCTCGACCCGCAGCCGGCTGCCGTTCCAGGTGCTGCCGAAGAGTCGGCAGGCGAGACAGAGCCTTTCCTCGGCCCCTTCTCGCTCAAACTTGTCCCGCTCCGCCTTCGGCAAGGTCTTGATAAAGCTGTTACAACTCGCCACAGGATCATCGCTCTTTGTCGTTAAGGGGTTACAGGCCGGGCATCTGATCAGGAACATCGTCTTCCGACTTTCCGCATCCTGCGCGCCGTCCCATGCGGCAAAAGTAGCCAGGGTGCGAGCGATGCACTCGGCCTGGCTGCGAAGCACCCCGCGCAGGCTGGAGCCGGGCAGCACGGGCTTTGCGTACTTCTCGTAGGCAGCCAACACTGGCGCATGGTCGAAACCGCTACGCCCTGCCTGGGCCAGGTCGTGGGTGAGGAAAGGACCGGTCGCTGCCAACGTGAACTCGGCCAGCGCCCACGAGCGGGCAACCGGAAGGTCGCCGGTATACGACGTGATGATCAGGCGGCGCACCTTGCTGGCAAGCCAATCCCGATCCCCGTCGCTTGCATCCCACGGCGGTCCGGTGCGCAGGAACTCGATGAGCACATCGGTCTGCGTAAGATCGCGCTCGATCCATTGCACATCGGTCAGATCGAGCGCGCCTAACCCTCGCCCCACGCGCCCGCCGACAGCGCCACGGCCCTGCTCCCATTCAGCCAGAGCAGCCGCAAGTAGGGGAAGGGTTTTCTCTTTGTTCGTCAGGCGACTATCAATCTCCAGCCGAAGTTTGAAGGTCGCCCCGGCGGGCAGCACCTCGTAGTCGAATTTGATGCGCTCCCGCCGCGCAGCAGCGCCGGTGACGCGGTCAATGCCGACGCCATCGCGGATTAGCACCGCCGGCGATGTGTCCAACACGGCGTCATACACCAACACGCGGGCGGCGGTGGCGACATTGGTGTCCTCGTGCGGGTTCACGTCGCCGAAGAGCTGACACACGAGGCATTGACAAGCATCGTTCGACTGTGCACCGATCAACGCCTGACATGGCTTTGCACCATCAAATCTTGGCGCCAGCCGGGTGGCGATGCTGCGCAGCGCGCCAGCGATGGCCGTGCCGGGGATCAACAGCCGACCGCGCGCGTCGCGGCGCACCAGGTCGTCGGCGGTCTCCGTGTCCTTGCCCGTGCCCACGTGAAGGGCGGTGCGCAGCGTGAGCTTGGCAGTAATCGCTCGAAAGGTCATGGTTACCTCCGTTCCTGGGCTTTCTGGCGGGCGGGGCCGGCGATCCGGGCAGCCAACAGCTGCAGACCGATGCGCCAGGCTTGCTGGTTTTGCTCCAGATGCCTTGTCCGAAGCTCGTCAGCTAAGGCATCAAGCATCTTCTGGACTATCTCCATGCCCTGTTTACCATCCGTCTCGAAGAAGTTCGGCTTGTCCCGACCGGACAGGGGCATACTGAGCAGATTTTCCGGCTTACCCAACCCCTCCAGTTCACGCTTGATAGCTTCGACCGATGTCTGTCGAGAGGTGTGCAGCAGGCGAGCCACCGCCTCGAACGGTTCGTCGAAGTGGCGCAACGGTTGATCGTCCAGCTTTTTCAGCCAGTCCAATGCAAACTGTAATACCGCTACGGAAGGATGCGAGCCGTTTGCCTTTGTCAGTTCCAGCGGCGATAGGTCAAGCATCGGACTGTCCACGCTCTGAAGCTGCTGGTAGACCGGATGATTGAACGCCACTCGGCCGAAGCCTTCATCGCGACGGAGGCCAATGCCTTGGGCTTCCACCTCCTCCAGTACCCTCAACAGGCCGCTTAAGGTGATCCCGGTGAAGGTTAGACGTACACTGGAACCGACCACGATTGCTATATCACGCGTACGTGGGAGAGCGAGCTTGGCGTTGAACGCATCCACCGTGCGAACCGCAGAGAACGCCAACGCCTCGCTGTCCTCGTTCCTGTCAATGGAGACCTCGGCCTCCGGCGGCAGCCGCAGTTCCCGTTTCAACCAGGCTGGGTCGAACCCACGCCAAAAGCGTCCCCACGGATCGGGCACGATGGCATCGCTCAGCAGGAGCATGGTCACGCTTTGGGTGGAGGTAAGGCGCTGGCTCAGGGACTGCAGATGCCACAGCGGTTTCTCGCGTGGCCGGAACACGGCGCTAACCTTGCCGTAGCCGCGTTGTTGAGCCTTGCCCAGCTTGAGCTCGTTGACCTCTCCCGGCCGCAGCCCAGCCATTGTCTGCAGCGCTTTCCAGACGTTCTCATCGGTGCAAGTGATCTCGCCGACAAAGTATTGCCCTGGCTCTAAAGCCACGTAGCCGTACAGGCCGCCGGTATTTACCCGGCCACTCTTACGGTCAATGCTGATGTGCATCTCGACCGTTTGTTTGGGCTTGTGCTTCGAGCGAGGCGCATTCCTGACCAGCGAGATGAAACCACCCAACGTTTCTAACTTCACCGATGCCGCTTTTCGACCGCTAGCCGTGTCTTCGGTGGCGCAGACCGAACACTCCTGCCGGTTTTCGTCAAGAAAGCTCCAGACACCGTGGCCTCTATCCTTGCTGCGATCCGGATAACCGCGGTGCAACTCGCAGGTGAACAGGTCGCGCGGCACAACGACAGTGAGATAGCCTGTGCTGAGGTTTTTCTCCCGCACCTCTACAGGCGTCAGCGATGAAAACCGCACGAGGTCGCCAAAAAACAAGTTGGCAAAGTTCCGAAATGCCACTCCTTGACTTTCGAGATCCGCTGCAAACCGTTGGGCTATGCGCCACGCCAGTGCGCCGCGCAACACGCCGCCCGGAATAGCATCCAGGGTCTCGAATTGATTGCCCGCCTCCGAACGGCGAGCGATCAGCAGCGGCTCGTCAAGGCGCAGCAGCACTTCGAGCCGGTAAGCATGTTGGCTTGGGTCAGCAGGTAAATTGAGGGGCGCCAGGGCTGCCTGTGAGGTCTTCTGCCCAGGGTCATCCACCGGTTCGCCCTTCAGCCGACTGGCAAACCGATCCAGCAGTTCATCTTCTTTGCCCCGATCGACCAGGTGGATGTCACACTCGCCGTAGCCGCGGCGTTTGCCCGCGCCCAGGTTGCGCAGCAGTCGCGCCGCCGCCAACAACCATTCCGCTTCGCACTGGGCTGCTGCGTCGTCACTGTCGCACTCGGTGACAAAGCGGAAACGCAGGCTGCCGTCGCCCTCCTCGCGCGTGAAGAGCTTGTTCTCCTCGGCGCGGCGCGTGCGCGGGTTGACCCGTACGCGCGTGGTCGTCTGTGCGGCCGTCTCGCCTGCGCGCCAGTCGCGGGAGGGCGCCAGTGGCGCCGTCAACCCCTCCGGCCTGGCCGACGAGATGCGCCAGCGTTTCTTTTGGCTGGGTGTACCGAAGATGCTCGCGACGATGTCTTTTTGTTGCTCTCCGGCCAGCGCGCACAGGTTTTCCATGCTCTCTCGCAGCAAACCGGCGAGCACCGTGCCGCGGATCACCGGCACCTTGTCTGGGTCACGCAGCAGCGCCGAGTCCACCTGCAGACCCAGGCCGTGCCCGGCGCCGACGTGGTAGTCGCTTTTGAACGCGATGTCGAACTCCAGTCGGATGCTCATTTCTCTTCCTCCTCTTCCTCCTGCGGTTCGTACTCGTCGGGGCTATGGCCGAGGTCCTGCGCAAAGTCCCAGGCTTCCAGCAGGTCCAACATGCCGTGCGCAAGCAAACCGCCATCGCGCCCCGGTACTTCGCGCCAGTGATGGCGTCCAATGCCTTCGTCCTTAGGCTTGCCCAAGGACTGAAGGGCAGCTTCAACATGCGTTCGAGAAGAGCTGCCCAATCGCTGCAAAATCCTGGCCAGCTTGCGTGTCGTCCAATCCTCTAATTCCTGGTGGCGATTACGAACAGCTATATCGGAGGGTAAGTCCTCAAAACAACGGCGTAGTTCAGCCAGGCGCTTATTGGGGACGTTCTTGAGCGCCAGTCGCTGATCTAGCAACTGCTTCAGTTCGATGCCTCGCTCTTGGTCGCTCGCCGGCAAACCGTTGTTCGTTATCCAAATCCAATATGGACGCAACGTTCGTTTGACACCACCGTTAACTTGCGCTTCTTCCTCTTCCAGACCCGCCAAACGGTTGCCCAGGATGACCTCGAAGTTGACGACGGAAAGGTGTTCGCCTTTCTCTGCCGCCAGCAGCTTACACCGGCGCTTGGCCTCCTTGAGCAGTTCCTCCGCTCGACGGTGCGCCAGCGCGTAAGGGTACTTGCTCTTGCAGATGACGACGGCAGCCGCTACGGTGGGACGAGGAACGTCGGTCAGACCCACCTCTTTCACCAGTTTGTCCATCTGCGCTTCCCATGCAAGGCAGAAGCGTCGGGCGAAGTCGAGGGCATACGGCGCCGGGATCAGAGCAAAGAGATCGTCGCCGCCGAGGATGAGGGGCAGCACCGGGATCATGTCCTCCTGGCCGGGCACAGTTCGCTTGAAGTCTGCGGCAGCGCGTGCCAGGCTATAATGTAGGACTGGGGTTAGCCTCTTGGAGAGGGTTGTCATCTGACCTCGGTCGCAGCTACCAAAAATCTTTCCCATGCCGTTGCCGTCGGCTACGAGATAAGCTACGTAATTCTGTTGACGCAGGTCAAATCCGGCAATGTCATCGGCGTCTTCAGCCCAGTCGGGGTCCTCTCGTTGTTCGATTTCGAGCATCTCACAATATGCCTCGTAAAACTCATCGAGGAGCGCCCGAGGCTTGCGATCTCGCTCTGCTGTCTTGGTCTGACATGTCTCGCACAGATATTGAGACCGCTGAGATGTACGGCGTCCCTTCTGACGACCGCGCGTATTGGCTAAACCAACCCCACAGGAGGCGCAAAATGCCACATAAGGCATGTGCGACTCGGCCATTACCCCTTGGCGACGGCTCTTTGCCCAGCGCAGGGCTTTGCCGGCTCTATCGTTTGCTTCGCTAAAGTCGCCGTTCAATGTCACCGGCTCGGCCACCGTCAGGCTGCCGCCCAAGGCCAGCCGATAGAGCTCGGCCAGGTCGGCGCCAAAAGCCACAGCCTGTTCTCTGGTGTCGAAGATGACGCGAAAACTGCCGCCGTCATTGACCACCACTTGGGCGTTATAACGTTTCGCCAGCGTGTCTTCTACGCTCCGACAGAAGCGCGTCAGCAACTGACTGGCGCCCACCACCTCGCGCAGGCGCGAGGAGCGGAAGATGAATTCCTGGATTTTGTCGGCCTCAGCGGCCAGCAGGTAGCGCATGATTGAACCTCCTTAACAAGGTCATTGACGCAATCGAGGCGGCAGGAACGTCAGCTCGCAGACCTTACAAAGCTGGGCCCAAGACGGCGCTTCAACTAGCTTGTCTGCCATGCTGCCCAGAGTGCCCTGGTGAAAATGTTCCAACCAATTGGCTTCGAACTCAGTCACGGCAGCGCGTATTAGATCTAGCGCTGCTTCGGCAATAGAGCGGGGGATATATAGATGAGTGTGAATGGCTTCGCCGCGTAATCTCGAAAAACCAGGGTTGCCCCAACTTGAGACGAAAGCATCAAAATCCAATGTTTTTCCCTTCCAGTAGTCACCAAAATTAGGAGCACTTGAGCCCAGTTCCACTGTCATCCTAACATGTTGCAGTTTCAGAGATTGCTTGCGCCGCAATGTGTCGCGCATTGTATCAGCGCTACTGTGGCTGACGATTGCCCCGAAACCGTTGGCCTGGTCGGAGGCGCTCAAAGTATTGGATGCTACAGGAGAGCCTCCTCCAACCATTACGCTGAGAACGCCATTTAGCCAACTCATACAAAGACGCGCCTTAAGCAGGAATTCTTCAAGTCCCGCCGCCCGCAAATACGCTGAGCGATAATCCTCGTTTCTTGTAATGAGACGCTCAATCTTGGCCAGCTCGTCGTGAACATATGTAAGCAATCGCGCAGGTTGAGCAAACAGCGAGTCCGACGGCTTCGATGCCCCCTGTTTGAGCGCAAGGTGCGCACCAAGCAGCGTGTCCGCCGCCGTTCTGGCATCTGAGGCGCCGGTCGTTGTAGGCCAAACATCACCCAGCTCTTCCACGCTCCAGGGTACAACTTCTGAGGGCAACGGTGGATTGAAGCTGTCTCTCAACCGTTTTGCCGCAGCATAATCGCCGTTTTCCCAGGCCTCGTACATCTCCAACAGCGATGCCAGACGCATCACCCTTTCGATGTCATTCTGATCGAACAGAGGTTCACCGCCATCGCCGCCGAGTGTCCGTGACATTGCACCGAGGATCCCTGTCCCTGAGTTCCCACCAGCGGCGGGTTCGCCCAACAACGTGCGCGCATTACGGAAGCTGTAGCTCTCATATAGCCGCCGCACCTGTTCCCAGTCGCGCAGGTGGAAAGCCTCGTAGGGATTGGCAATCTCGCCGATGCGGCAGGTGTAGCCGTAGGGCTTGCCTCGTTGGGTGTCGTACTCATCGAAATCCACATAGGTGATGGGAAGCCCTGAATGAGCCGCGTAGAGAAAGGCGCCCACCACCATGCTCTTCTTGGCGCCGGTGATGTCTACAACGTTAGTGAAGTCTTCCGATGGCTGTGCTTCCGATGGCTGTGCTTCTAATTTCTGCATCTCTTCATGAAGAACGCGAAAGACGCATGTAGGAGTGTCTTGCTTGAGAACTCGAGGAACAATCTTTTCATCGTCTATCAAAGCCGGTCGTATATCATCGGGAATGTCAGCTACTTTGTGAAGCTGTTTGATTAAATCCTGCAACTTCTTGCCCTGCACCGATCCAGAAACTCGATTTAGCGCAACTCCATAGTGACGGTTCAAAATCAATACCACCCGCTTTGGCCGCAACACGCAAACCACCTGCAACAGCGGCTCGAACGACTCGCCTACGGTGAGCGCCAGGGTGTGCACCGGTTTGCCGACGCCGCGCAGGCGGGTAGGGTCCTTGCTGGCTTCCTGAAGCTCCCGGCCCAGCAGCTCGTTGATGTAGCAGTCGTAGCCAGGTTTCTGGTCCCAGTATTCCTGAGTACGCCCGTTTAGGGCGCTCTTTGTCAATTGACATCCCATAGCGTGTGCTTCCTTTTTCATTTCACATCCCCCTCCCCACCGGCGTCGCGGGAGGCGCCGGTGGAAGGGGAAGGCGCCTCTACGATAGCACGTTGGAAGGGGCTTCGACATCCTTACTCCTGTTGATTCAAATCATCACCTCCTCTGATCCCACCGCACCGAGGAGCGGTTATACTTGTTGCACAAAGCGGGCGAAGCGCTCGCGCAGAAAGCGGTAGTCGAGTGATGCGTCGTCGGGCAGACCCCAGGCGATGCGACATTCAGCCAGGATGGCGGTCTTGTGCGTGTTGACGGTGCTCAGGGTGATGTGTAGGGCGGCTGCCACTTCGTCGGGGCGTTTCCCCTCCGCAAAGGCGCGCAGAACCTCCCGCTGACGAGAGCTGAGCCGCTCCCATACGCGACGGCAGGTGGAATCGTCACTTGCTGTGAAGAGGCGCAACTGCTCCTGCGCCGCCAGCATGGAGGTCTGTGCCAGGGTGCGCAAGGCTGGAAAGTAGGCGCCCCACGGCGCCAGCGGCGTCGAGATCAACTGCACGCCGTCGGCGGGCGTCACATGCATGACGGCGCCGTCCCTGACGCGGCGTAGCGTCTCCTCCGGCGTGTGCATGTGCCAGATGCGATCCTGATGGTCGCACAGCAGCGCCGCCGCCGACATCGCCAGTAAGGCCATCATGCGTCGACCGCCACTCAGACAGAGATGCAGCCTGCGTCCCTCGTTTTTGAGTTCGGCGATGAGATTGCGGATGTTCCGCCAGGTGGCCTCGGCGTCATCGGCGGTGCGAATGTCGGTCAATGCCTGGCCGTTGACCTGAATCGGCGCACGGCGCAGCCGACAGCGCCGACCGGCATAGTGGTCGTCGAGGAATTCTTGCTGCAGGCAGTGGAGCGCCTGGCGGGTGCGCGGGTTTTCCAGCGATAAATGCACAAGATAGACTTCCGTAATCTGTTCGCCCCGGGCAAGCAGGGCGTCGAGGGCGAAAGTGACCACCTGTGGCTGACCGCCCAGTGTGGCGATTAAGGTGGCCGGGCTAAAGCTATTATAGTTGCTTTCTAGCATAGGGACATCCATCAATTGATGCATCCATTTGGATAATCGTGAATCAACAAGGAATTCCTTCTATGAACACATTTCCTGCCGTCGTTATCGGTGGCCCACCCCACAGCGGCAAGTCGGTGCTCACCTATTTACTGACGCAACAACTGCGCAGTCTCAATATTGCACACTATGTATTGCGCGCCTGTCCTGATGGCGAGGGAGACTGGAGCCAGGAGGCGCCACCGAAGACGGTGCGCCTGTTGCGCCAAAAAGGAGAGTTCAGTGCTGAGTTTGTCGACCTCGTTTGCCGCGATCTGAAGCAACGCCACCTTCCTCTATTGGTCGACGTTGGCGGCAAGCCGACGCCGGAGCAGGAGCGCCTCTTCGACCAATGCACCCATGCCGTGCTGATCGCGGCTGCCCCAGAAGCGCTGGCGGCCTGGCGCGATCTCGCCGAGCGCCACGGCCTGGTCATCATCGCCGAGCTGCATTCTGTGCTCAACGGTGATGATTTCATCGAAGCGGAGACGCCGATTTTGCGCGGGCGGATTGGCGGGCTGGAGCGACGCACCGGCGTCGGCGGGCCGATGTTGCAAGCGCTGGCGAGACGCTTACAACAAATTTTCTCTTATAGCGAGCAGGAACTGAAATCTCTGCACTTCCCTCACGCGCCGGCCGAGCTGATCGTGGACATCGCCCAGCTAGGCGACTGCGTCGGCCTGCCCGCAGAAGAGCGACGCTGGCGCCCGGAGCATCTTCCCGCCGCCCTGACCTGCACGCCCCAAGATGCAATTTCGATCTACGGCCGTGGCCCCAACTGGCTGTACGCGGCGCTGGCGCTGCATGCGGCGCCGCACTCCGTCTATCTCTTCGATCCGCGCCTGGGCTGGACGGCGCCGGCCGCACTCGCCTGCTCCGCAGCGGCTGCCCCCGATGTCCTGGGGTGGAAACTCACCGTTCAGGCCGATTACACCTGGCTCGAAATTCTGCCTGGAGCCCCCTATCTCGATTACGAGGAGGTGAGCGGCGCAACGCTGCCGCTGCTGGAGGCCGGGCGCGGGGTCGTGTTGAGCGGGAAAGTTCCGCACTGGCTGCTGCTCGGCGCGGCGCTCGCCTATCGCCATCATCCATGGATCGCTGTTGTTCAGGCGCACCAAGAAGAATGTGGCATTGTTGTTATGGGACAAGGTGACTTGTATTGTCCGGGAGTCTGTGTGTCGCTTCGAAAGGTTGAGTGAAAGGCGCCCAGCGGCGATCTCCGTCTTGAGCACGGCAAAGAGTGCGTCGGCAAAGCGCTCGAATTGTTCTGACGTCAGCACGTCGGTCACGGGGACGGCGACATCGATGCGCGGCGGCAGATCATGGCGCATCGTCCAGGCTGTGCGCAGCGCCGACAAAGTCATCGGCAATGGCGGCGCCAGGGGATCGGTGTGTATGACAATGACGTGCAGCAGCGGCCCCTGCCGCAAAAGCAGGTCGGCTGCCAGTGTGATCACTTGGGGTTCAGCGCCAACAGTGGCGACCAGAACCGCATCCATGTGAGCCTACCTGTATACTCGATGCCAACGGGTGGAAATTGCGCTTTCCGGGAGAACGCTCAATGTAGCGTAAGGCTATTGCGCCCGGAGACTGACAGAAGTATCGCACAAAGGTGCAAAATAGACAACTGGCTAAAGAAATAGCAGGGTTTCTTGTCAATGGAAATTGAGCAGACGGGCAATCTTGTGGGGCAGGTCAGAAAAAGTAAGCAGAGCCATGCCGGGGAGGTTAGCTCCCCGGCGACAATCACAGGGACAAACCACGCCTACCAGTCAATCCCTTGTCCCTGCACCGCAGTTTGTGCGGTGCAGGGACAGTAGCAAGGATCACGCCAGATCGAAACGGTCTGCGTTCATCACTTTCGTCCAGGCGGCTACAAAGTCGTGTACGAACTTTTCCTGGTTGTCATCCTGCGCATAGACTTCGGCATAAGCGCGCAGAATCGAGTTCGAGCCAAAGACCAGATCCACACGGGTTGCCGTCCACTTGACCTGCCCCGTTTTGCGATCACGGACTTCATACAGGTTATTGCCGACCGGATGCCACGTATAGCGCATATCCGTCAGATTCACGAAGAAATCATTGGTCAACACGCCTTCGCGCTCCGTGAAGACGCCGTGCTTGGCGCCGCCGTAGTTGGCGCCTAGCACACGCATCCCCCCCACCAGTACGGTCATTTCCGGCGCGGTCAACCGCATCAGTTGTGTGCGGTCAAGCATCAGTTCCTCTGGGCTAACCGCATAATCTTTCTTGAGCCAGTTGCGGTAGCCGTCGTGGACAGGCTCCAATACCTCGAAGGAAGCAACATCGGTCATCTCCGCAGTGGCATCACCACGGCCAGGCGCAAAGGGCACAGTAATGTCAAAGCCGGCAGCTCGGGCCGCCTGTTCGATGCCAACATTGCCAGCAAGAACGATCACATCCGCCACGCTGGCGCCAGTTTCGGCCGCAATGCGTTCGAGCACGGCCAGCACCTTCGCCAGGCGGGCAGGTTCATTGCCTTCCCAATCCTTTTGTGGCGCCAGGCGGATGCGCGCGCCGTTGGCGCCGCCGCGCTTGTCCGAACCCCGGAAGGTCCTGGCGCTGTCCCAGGCGGTGGCGACCATTTCACTGATGCTCAGCCCGCTGGCGGCGATTTTGTCTTTCACCGCCTGGATGTCGTAGTTTGTGTTGCCGGCAGGAACCGGGTCCTGCCAGATCAAGTCTTCTTGCGGCACATCAGGCCCGATGTAACGCGTTTTCGGCCCCATGTCGCGATGTGTCAACTTGAACCACGCCCGGGCAAACACCTCGGAGAAGTAGTCGGGGTCTCGGTAAAACCGCTCAGCGATCTTGCGATACTCGGGGTCCATCTTCATCGCCATATCGGCGTCGGTCATGATCGGGTTATAGCGGATCGTGGGGTCTTCGACATCGACAGGCTTGTCTTCTTCCTTGATGTTGATCGGCTCCCACTGCCACGCACCGGCCGGGCTCTTTTTGAGTTCCCAGTCGTAGTTGAGCAGCAGATAGAAATAACCGTTGTCCCATCGGGTCGGATAAGTTGTCCATGCCCCTTCGATGCCGCTGCTCACCGTGTTGCGACCAATGCCGCGCGTGGTCTTGTTGACCCAGCCCAACCCCTGATCTTCGATCGGCGCAGCTTCTGGCTCCGGCCCTAGCAATTTGGCGTTGCCATTGCCATGCGCTTTACCCACTGTATGACCCCCAGCGGTCAGAGCGACGGTTTCCTCATCGTTCATCGCCATGCGGGCAAAGGTTACACGCACGTCATGCGCCGTCTTGATTGGGTCGGGTTTGCCGTCCACACCTTCAGGGTTGACATAGATCAGCCCCATCATGACCGCTGCCAGCGGATTTTCCAGTTCTCGCTCACCCGAATAACGACTGTGAGGGTTGTCGGTGGGGGCAAGCCATTCTTTCTCTGAACCCCAATAGATATCTTTTTCTGGATGCCAGATATCTTCGCGCCCAAAGGCAAATCCAAACGTCTTCAGCCCCATAGACTCATACGCAATGGTGCCAGCGTAGGCGATCAGATCGGCCCAACTGAGCTTGTTGCCATATTTCTTTTTGATCGGCCAGAGCAGGCGGCGCGCCTTGTCCAGGTTGACATTGTCTGGCCAGGAGTTGAGCGGCGCAAAGCGTTGATTGCCGGTGCCCGCACCCCCGCGTCCATCCGCGATCCGATATGTGCCGGCCGCGTGCCAGGACATGCGGATCATCAGACCGCCATAATGCCCCCAATCCGCCGGCCACCACTCCTGGCTGTCTGTCATCAATGCCAGCAAGTCTTGTTTGAGCGCAGCCACATCGAGTTTCTTGACTTCTTCCCGATAGTTGAAGTCCGCTCCCATCGGATTTGTCTTGCGGTCGTGTTGATGCAGAATATCCAGGTTCAGCGACTTGGGCCACCATTCCATGTTCGATATGCTGCTTACCGTTGCTCCACCGTGCGTCACAGGGCACTTGCCTGCGGTGGTGTTATCGTTTTCTGCCATTTTCGGTTCCCTTTCATGTAAGTTGAGTTCGGCTGAGCCGTCCATCATGGTGCGCGGCAATATAACTACCATACTTGACCTGGATGTCAAGAATTGTACGCCTCACTCCCATGTCAGGACAACAAAGTGACAATTACGCAGGAGAGCGGTATACTGTCAAGCATCCGTGCATCTGACTACACCCGTGACACACTGATGAGGCAACCTTGACATCATGACCAACTCACTTGATTTCACTCCGGCGGAGTGGGAAGTGCTTGAAAGTGCACCGATGCTGGCAGGCTTGCTGGTGGGTGATTTAACCGACCCTAAACGGTGGCGCGCCGAGCTAAATGCTGTCTTTGACAGCGCTGAAGCTCTAGAAAGCGGTGCTGACAGCGTGCTGATCCGCGCAATCTCCGAGCGGATGCTGGCGCGCGAGGGCGATAGCATCGACCTGCCCGGCGATCTGCCGGCGAGTGCGCCAGAGGCGCGCGCCTACCTGATCGCCGGTTGTTTACAGGCTGTACGCCTGGTGACCCAGAAAGCGCCCACCGAAGCGCCAGCTTTCAAACTCTGGTTATTGCAACTGGCGCGCAAAGCTGCAGCGGCCACGAAAGAGGGTGGCTTCCTGGGCATTGGTGGCGCGTCAATCAGCGCCGAGGAGCGCACCTCTCTCCACGAATTCGAGACCGCCCTCGACGCTATCAGTTGAACGATGGATCGGTGGCAACTGTAGGGAGAAACAATGTCATCAACACGGCGTCTTCGCCGTTGTTGTGGTAATAGCCCTTGCGGCGCCCTACCACGACAAAGCCCATCTGCGCGTAGAGCGCCTGCGCCGCGACGTTGCCTGCACGCACCTCCAGCGTCACCTCCGTTGCACCGCCCGCGCGTGCGCGCTCGATCATCCACGCCATCAACACACGCCCCAGCCCCTGCCGGCGATAGTCCGGGTGTGTGGCAACCGTGACAATGTGCACCTCCGACCCCATTGCCCAGTAACCACCATAAGCCAGAATCGGCGGTGCGTCCTCGGCATGCTCCTGCACCGGGCGCACCACCCAATAGGAACTGAGTCGATTGTGCGCCAGCTCATGCCGATAAATATCACCGGGCCATGGTTCTGGGAAACAGGCTATCTCCAACCCCTCAATGAAGGGGATGTCCTGCACGCTCATCGGTTGAATCTGCACCTGCCCTGCGTGCATGATCATGGCTCCCGCAAATAGAGTGGTTGCAGCGTTTCCAGTGCATTAGCCTGACCCGCAGCCAGCAACCTGGCGCCTAATTGCGCCAATGCCCCGGCGCGGCGCAATGCGTGCACCGGTGGAATCACAGTGACCTGGGGCAGCACACGCACCGCCTCAGCCAGCGCCGCATCGACCTCACCGGCCAGCCAGAGCGCAGCATCGGTGCGGCGCCGGAGCGCAAGCACCAGGTCGGCGGCGGCGCCGGTCGCATGTGCATCGGCGTCGGGGCGATACAGAGGGTCGTTGGCCGGGAAGAACGCCCAGTGATAGCGCCCACGCCCGGCCTGCATCAACGCACAGATCGCAGACGCTGGCTGGCACGCCGCCGCCACCATCAACCAGGGCGCGGCCGTCACGCTCAGCGTTGGGACGCCGATCACGGCGGGTGGTGCATCCAGCCCCAGCCCGATGCCCTTAGCCGCGCTGATGGCGATGCGCACCCCTGTGAAACTGCCCGGCCCTGTCGTCACCGCCAGCGCCGTAAGCGCCGTTGGCGTCGCCTCCGCCATCCTCAACAGCTGGCGCACCGTGACCATCAGTTCCTGCGTCTGGCGTCGGCGCCCCTCCCACGTCATTTCCGCCAGCAGGCGCGCGGTCGCGAGATCATAAAGCGCTACGGAGGCGGTGGTGGTGGCAGTGTCCATGGCAAGCAACATGCAGCAAATTATACCAGCGCGCTGCACACTCTGTGCTAAACTGCGAACGCTGCGGAAAATATCGAAGACGCAACGAACGCAATCTCACCTGAAAACCGGTTGGAGCGCTCTGTGTTTCACTGCGTCTTGGCGCCCTTGCGTCAAGGGTGACGACATTTTGACAATTTCTGAATGAAAGCGAGCAAAGCACGATGGGGCTTCTTCTTTTAGGTGCGCACATGTCAATCGCTGGGGGCGTCAGCCAGGCGCTGGATCGGGCAGCGTCGGTGCACAGCAACGCTGTACAGGTCTTCACCAAGAATAACCGTCAATGGGTTGGCCCGCCGATCAGCGAGGATGACGTTGCCCGCTGGCATGAACAAATGCCGGCGCTGGGCATCGCCTACGCCGTCAGCCACGCCAGCTATCTGATCAACCTGGCCAGCCCCAAGGATGACCTGTGGGAAAAAAGCCGCGCGGCGCATCAGGACGAGATCGTGCGCGCCCATGCCTATGCCATTCCGCACGTCGTGTTGCACCCAGGATCGCACACCGGGTCAGGCGACGAAGCAGGGATAGCCCGCATTGCCGCCGCGCTCAACCACATCCACGCCGCTACACCTGGATGCGCCGACACCATCACTTGCCTGGAGATCATGGCCGGACAGGGCAACGTGTTGGGACGCAACCTGGCGCAGCTGCGCGCCATCATCGACCAGGTCGAGGATCAACGGCGCGTTGGCGTCTGCCTGGACACCTGTCACGCCTACGCCACCGGCTACGATATCCGTAGCGTTGAAGGATACGCGGCCTTCGTCGCGGAGGTCGAGCGCTGGTTGGGGCTAGAGACAGTCAAAGTGTGGCACTTCAACGATAGCAAAGGTGCGCTGGGCAGCAACCTCGACCGCCACGTTCATATCGGTGAAGGCGAGATCGGCGTAGAAGGCTTTCGCCATATCCTCAATGACCCGCGCTGGGACGGCATCGCCATGTTGCTGGAGACGCCCAAAGAAGACACCCTCGAAGAAGACGCCATGAACCTGGCGCGACTGTGCGCGCTGGTGGAAGACCCCGCCCGGATTCCACCTGGATTGCGTCCCCACGTCTGATTGCTACACAAAAAGACGCATTTTTCCGCAAAAACGTTATGAAAATCGCCAAACTGCAAATTTGGGGGGTTGAACTTATTTCAAAATGCATTACAATATGCAAAAGGAATAACAACGCGCATGGCAAATGCTGTTGCCATGTCAGCACGGCGATAACAGCATACTTGGGAATATCGCTGGAAAGGAATACCGCTGTCGATGCGGCTCACTTTTTTTGGTGCGGCAAGAGAAGTGACCGGCTCGATGCACCTGATCGAGGTCAATGGACGCAGAATTTTGTTGGACTGTGGCCTGTTTCAGGGGCGCCGCGCCGAAACCTACGAACGAAATCTCCACTTCCCCTTCGATCCGACGACGATCGAGACTGTGGTGTTGAGCCACGCGCATATCGATCATAGCGGCAATCTACCCAATCTCTGCAAACAAGGCTTTCGCGGCAACATTTGGTGCACGGCGGCGACGCGCAATCTCTGCACCTACATGTTGATGGACAGTGGTCATATCCACGAGCAAGATGTCGCCTACCTGAACAAACAGCGGGAGCGCAATCACGAGCCGCCGGTTGAGCCACTTTACACGCAGGCTGACGCCCGGCTGGCGCTAGAACAATTCATGGGCGCCGGCTTTCATCGCCCCATTCTGGTGGCCGATGGCGTCGAGGCGACCTTCATCCCGGCCGGTCACATCCTCGGAGCAGCCTCGGTGCAACTTGACATTCGTGAGGCGAGCACCGGCAAGCAGTGGCGGCTGGTCTTTAGCGGCGACATTGGTCGCCCTGCCAGTCCGATCTTGCGTCCGCCGGAGACGTTCACCGCCGCCGACATCCTGATCATGGAGAGCACCTACGGCGACCGCCTGCACGAAAGCTACGACAATGCGCGCAGGAAGCTGCGCAACGTCATCAACAGCACAGCGCGTCAGCGTGGTAAAGTGATCATTCCTGCCTTTGCTGTTGGACGCACCCAAGAATTGGTCTACGCCTTGAACCAGCTCGATGCCCGGGGCGACATTCCCGATATTCGCGTCTTTGTCGATAGCCCGCTGGCTGTCAACGCCACCGATGTTTTTCGGATGCATCCAGAGGCCTGGAACGAAGAGGTGCAGCAATTTCTTGAACACGATAATCGCCGCAGCCCCTTCGATTATCCAGAGATCGAGTACGTGCGCGAGGTGCGGCGCAGCAAGCAACTCAACCACTTCACCGAGCCGATCATTATCATCAGCGCCAACGGCATGGCGGAGAATGGCCGCATCCTCCATCACTTGAAGAACAACATTGAAGACGAGCGCAACACGGTTCTGATCGTCAGCTTCCAGGCTGAACAGACGCTCGGTCGTAGGCTGCAAGATGGCGAGAAGCGCGTGCGCATTTTTGGCGAGACCTACGACGTGCGCGCCACCGTCGAGGCAATTGAGGGATACAGCGCCCACGCCGACCAGAGCGAATTGCTGGCGTGGGCGGATGCGCTGGATCGTGCACGCTTGCAACATCTGTTTCTGGTGCATGGCGAGCCGCAGGCCAGCGACACCCTGGCGCAATTGCTGCGCGGCGCCGGTTTTGCCAATGTGATGGCGCCTGAGCGCGGCGTCAGTGTAGAGTTTTCGTGAAGTTCAACGTCTGTCCGGTGCAGCAACTGTACTGTGAACTGGCCCTTCCGTGAAGTGCACGCCCCTGGACAGCGTTTGGACATAGTCCTGTCCCGAACAACAGGTCATCTCGTTTCGTAGTCAAGGAAAGGAGTCGTCACTATGAAGTTCTTACCGGCATCGTTGCGTCCGCTGCGGCGCACCCTGCTGGCCTTCATGCT
>DGFH01000268.1:46671-69901 GCA_002391565.1 Anaerolineales bacterium UBA3905 | reverse complement strand
AATGTCCTTGATCGCCTCAACGCTGGTCGGGTAGATGTCGCCGGTGACGTTGGCGACCAGCGGGATGCTGGGCGACGCGATGCTCAGGCGATCCAGCACCTTGCGCAGCGGCTTGCTCGCCGGCGCCACGATCTTGGTATGGAAGGCGTGACTGACAGGGATGCGTATGGCGCGGTAGCCCTTCTTCTCGAAGAGACCGATCGCCTGCTCGACCGCCTTGCTGGCGCCGCCGATCACCGCCTGGTTGTAGCTGTTGATGTTGGCGGCGACGACGTAGCCATCGACCTCTTTGAGCGTTTCCTCGACCACGTTGAGCGGCGCCATCACTGCGGCCATCCAGCCGTTGTCCTCGACGCTGACTTTGGTCATCTCGGCGCCGCGTGCGGCGGAGGCTTCGAGCGCATGGGCGAAGGGCATGATGCCGGCCGCGATCAACGCTGCGTATTCGCCCAACGAATGCCCCATCACCATGTCAGGCGCAAAGCCATATTCCGCCAGCAGCTTGTAGAGCGCCGTGTCCATCGTCAGCATCGCCGGCTGCGTGATCGCCGTCTGCATCAGGTCGCGTTCGGCTTTCTTCATCGCCTCCGGGTCCTGGCTGTCGACAAAGATGTAGCTGGTCAGCGGCTTGCCCAGGATCGGCGTCATCACGGCGTCGGCGTCCTTGAAGACCTGCGCCACGACCGGCTCGCGTTCCGCCAGTTGCCGTCCCATGTTGACATACTGGCTGCCCTGACCGGGGAAGAGGAAAGCAATCTTGCCCGGCTTTGGCCCGCTGCCGCGGAAGATACCCTGTCCTTGTAGCGCCTTCCACGCCTGCGGATTGTCGAAACCGGCGGCTTTGCGCGCTTTCTGCACGCGCTCCAGCAGCTCTTCGTGGCTGCCAAAATCGATGAAAAGGCGTTCGGGCGCCTCGAGATCGGCTTTGGGCGGCGCTTCGCGTTCGGGCATCCAACCCGATTCGACGCGGCGGAAGAGGTCATCTAACTTGTCCTTGAGTTCGGTGGGCGTGCGTGCGCCGACGGAGAGAATCCCGCGCAACGGTTTCTTGTTCATGGGTTGGCTCGTGCTCTGACTGGTGGGTGTGGCTGGCGCACTGGCGACAACGGGCGCGCTTTGACCGCCATTGACGGCGGCAGCGGCGAAGACTTTTGGCTCGGCTTTGAGCATGCCCGGTACGTATTCTTCCAGCACAATGTGGAAGTTGGTGCCGCCAAAGCCATAGGCGCTGACGCCGGCGCGCCGCGGGAAGTTGCGCGGCTGTTCCCAAGCGCGGGCTTCGCACAACAAATAGAAGGGTGAGTTGTCAAAGTCGATGTTCGGGTTCGGGCGCTCGCAGTTGAGCGTGGGCGGCAACAGCTTGTGGTGCATCGCCATCGTCGCCTTGAGCAGACCGGCCGCGCCTGCGCCCGCCTTGAGATGCCCGATGTTGCTCTTGGCTGACCCCAGCCCGATGCTATGGCGCGGCGCACCGCCGAAGACCTTGGTCAGGCTTTCGACCTCGACCACGTCGCCCACTTTGGTGCTGGTGCCGTGCGCCTCGATCAACGTGGCGGTGGCGGGGTCGAGACCGGCGTTCTCCCAGGCGCGACTGGCCGAGAGCACCTGCCCTTGCGGGTTCGGCGCGGTGATACCCTTGCCCTTGCCGTCGCTCGACGCACCCACACCGCGGATCACGGCGTAGATTTTGTCGCCGTCGCGTTCGGCGTCGGCGAGACGTTTGAGCAAAAAGGCCGCGGAGCCTTCACCCATCACAAAGCCATCGGCGCCGTCGCCAAAGGGACGGCTGCCGGTGGCGCTCAGCGCACCGATCTTGCAGAACTTCACAAAGACAGTGGCACCCATGTTGCGGTCAACGCCGCCGGCAATCACGGCGTCGATGTGATGCTCGGTCAACATCTCAAACGCGGCGTTGATGGCGGCGAACGAAGAGGCGCACGCGGCGTCGGTGATGAAGTTGGCGCCGCGCAGATTCAGCACATTCGCCACACGTCCGGCGACGATGTTGGGGAGCTCGCCGGGCATGGTGTCTTCGGTGATCGGCGGCAGCTTGGCGTTGAGGCGCTCATGCCACTGCTGGATGATCGCTTCACGTTGCGCTGCGGGCAATGCAGCAAAACCCGGCGCGGCTTCCAGCTCGTGAGCGAACTCTGGGAAGACGACGCGCTGCTGGGTGATGTAGTGCAGCTCGCCGCCCATCGCCGTGCCCAGGATCACGCCGGTGCGTTCGGTGTCGAGCGGGCGGTGCGGGTAGCCGTAGTCGGTCAGCGCCTCGTCGGCAATCGTAACCGCCCACTGCTGCCCTTCGTCCATCGCCGCCGCGACTTTGGGGGGAATGCGATACTTTTTCCAGTCGAATTGATAGCCCTGCACCCAACCGCCGATCTTAGAGTAGGTTTTGTCGGGCACCGTTGGATCGGGGTCGTAATAATCGGCGATGCTCCAGCGGTTGGCTGGCGTCTCGGAAATACAATAACGTTTGTTGACGATGTTCTGCCAGAATGCTGGCGCGCTCAACGCATCGGGGAGGATAGCGCCGACGCCAACAATGGCAATCGCCCGGTCGGAGCTTGGATTTGGCATTTGGTTACTCCTTGTCGAAATGGGATTGAGAGATTGGGAGATTAAGAGATTAAGAGATTAAGAGATCAGAGATTGGAGATTAGAGATTGGATGCATTGAACGAAATCTCCAATCTCTAATCTCCTAATCTCTCAATCTCCTAATCTCCCAATCTCCCAATCTCTTCCTCTCTCTTACTCAGCCGGGAACGCCTCGACCAGCTTCTTGCCGACGAAGTCCATGTCTTCGAGCAAGCCCGCCTGCGCCGCGTAGATGGCGGGCAGGTTAAGCGTGCCAGCCAGGTTAGGGTCGCTCTGTCCGGCGCCGATGGCCCAGCGCAGCCCGTCGGTGGCGATTTTGAGCGCGGCGTCGCGGGCGTGGATGCGGCTCATCACCTGCAACGTCTCTGGGCTGAAGGGCATGGCGTCCGACGGATGGTTGATGGAACGATCGGCGAAGACAGCGGCGGTCTCGGCAAAGGCGATCAACTCGCCCAGGCGGAAGAGAATGTGCTGGTTGCGCGTCAGGCGGTCGATGCGGGCGCGTTCGAGGATGTTGGCAATGGCGCGCATGGCGAGCGCCGCCGTCGCTGCACCGCTGTTGTTGTTGGCGCGCGCCAGCGCTTCAAGCTGCGCGGCCCAGTCGTTGTAATACGCGCCCTTGCTCTTGAGGTGCAGTTGCCAGCGGTCGCGGCTGATCGTCCACTCCATAATCTCGGAGGTGCCTTCGTAGATCGTGGTGATGCGCACGTCGCGTTTGAACTTCTCGACCATGTACTCTTTGGTGTAGCCGTAGCCGCCCAGCGCCTGGATCGAATCTTCGGCGGCTTTGTTGCCGGCTTCGGTCGCCATGTACTTGGCGACGGCGCCCTCGGTCTGCTGGTTGGGGTCGCCAGCGTCGATGCGTTCTGCCGTCCACTCGATGTAGGCGCGCGCCGCTTCCAGCCGCACGGCGTTGGGGACGATCAGCTTGTCCATGTAGCCTTGTTTCTCGTTGAGCGTGGCGCCGCCCTGGACGCGCGTCTGGCTGTATTTGATCGCGCGTTTAAGCGCCGCCCAGCCTGCCCCCAGACCAAACGCCGCCACCATCAGGCGGGTGTAGCCGAAGACCGCCTGCGCCTGCGCCAGCCCCTGTCCTTCGACGCCGCCCATCAGCCGGTCGGCATCGACGTAGACATCCTCCAGGAAGAGCGCGGCGGTGTTGCTGGCGCGGATGCCGTGTTTGTCCTCCGGCTTATTCTTGGTGAATCCAGGTGCATCCTTTTCGACGACGAACCAGGAAGGTCCGCCCGGCGCCGCCGCCAGGATCGTGTAAATCTCAGCGACGCCGCCGTTGGAAATCCACTGCTTGCGCCCGGTAATCTTGTAGCCCTTGACCGTGCCATCTTCGTTCAGCACCGGCACGGCTTTGGTCTTGAGCTGCGCCAGGTCGGAGCCGGCTTGCGGTTCGGTGGCGCCGTAGGCGACGAGCAGCCCCTCGTTGGCGATGCGGCTCATCCAGTAATGTTTCTGCTCCGGGGTGCCGCCGACGACGATGGGATCGGCGCCGAGGAAGGTGGCGAGCACGCCCGTGGCAATGCCTACATCGATGCCGGCCATCGCCTCAGAGACGCGGTAGACGTCGTAGGCGCCGCCGCCGAGACCGTCATCCTCTTCGTCGATGAAGACAAGATGCAGGCCAATGTTGTTGTAGAGATCGGAAAGGACTTCGTTTGGGAAGCGGTCTTCGTGGTCGATTTTCAGCAGGAATTCCGGCGTGAGTTTTTTCTCGGCGTACTTGTTGAGCGTCGAGAGAATCTGGTCAAGTTCTTTACGGTCAAGCGCCATAATTGAGTGTCTCCTTCGTACGGTGCAAAATTTTTTCGTGAGCGCGGTTTCGTAGAAATTTCCCGATTGAAAAACGTTAGTTCCAATGTACCTTGTGAAATTCATCACATATGAGGGGCACACGTAATTGATGGGGTGGGACAAGTGTCACTTTGTCCATAAGGGGGTATGGCAGGCGGATGGACTGCCTGACTGATTGACTGGTCAGAAGCGCGGCTAGGCTTGTGGCAACCAGCGTTCGAGCACAGCGCGCAAGGTGGAAAGCTGGACAGGCTTGGAGATGTAGTCATTCATGCCGGCGGCCAGGCAGCGTTCGCGATCACCCTGCAAGGCGTGCGCCGTCATGGCAATTACGGGCACATCTGGGTTCTGCACATCGCCAGCGCGGATGTGCGCAGTGGCGGCAAAGCCATCCATCTCCGGCATTTCGCAATCCATCAGCACCAGATCGTAATCGATGTCAGCCAGCGCCGTGATCGCCTCGCGCCCATTGGCAACGGCGTCAGCGCTGAAGCCCAGTTTTTTGAGCATGGTCAACGCCACCTTCTGGTTGACCACATTGTCTTCGGCCAACAAGATGCGGCAAGGATGGATGGCGACAGGAGGATCTGCCAGAACGGATGAGGTCGCCGTTGTCGCTCCCGATAAGAGGCCAAGCGCCGCCTGAATCTGCGCCGCCAGTTGTGACTGACGGATCGGCTTGACAACCTGGTGGATGACAGTGTTGCCGTTAGGGGAAGGCAACGAATAGCCCAACGGCGTCAAGAGGATCAGCGCTGTGGTGGTGAGGAGCGATTCCGCGCGAAGATGCTCAAATAACGGTTGAGCATCACGGGTGACTAACTCAGCGTCGACTAGCGCCAATGTGTATGGGCGCCGGGTATGCGCCGCCGTGCGCAGCAACAGCACCGCAGTGTCGGCGTCGCCTGCCTCTTCACAATCTGCATGCCATTGCTGAAGCAGCTCGCGTACAAATTGGCGACTGGCATGGTTGTCGTCGATGATGATTGCACGCACGCCTTGCAGTTGAAGCGATTCCTCCACCTGCTCCGTGCAACATTGCGCAAGTTGCACCGTAAACCAGAACTCGGAGCCGACATCCGGTTTGCTCTGCACACCAATGGCGCCGCCCATCAACTCAGCCAGTTGTTTAGAAATGACCAGACCCAGCCCTGTGCCGCCATATTTGCGCGTGGTGGAGCTATCGATCTGGCTGAAAGGCTGAAAGAGCCGATACTGTAGCTCAGGTGGTATGCCCACGCCTGTATCGGTGATAGTGAAGCGCAACGTCACCTGAGCATCCTGGATAGCGTCCACCGTGACGCGGATGATGACTTCCCCATGTTCGGTAAACTTAATGGCATTATTCCCCAGGTTGAGCACAATCTGGCGGAGACGACCTGGGTCGCCGGTGACCTGCGCCGGAACATCGGGGGCGACCATGCAGACCAGCTCAAGGTGTTTGGCCTGTGCCCGCCCTGCCAGGATGTCAACCGCATCTTCCATCATGGTGCGCACGTTGAAGCAGAGTTGTTCAAGTTCCAGCTTGTGCGCCTCGATCTTGGAAAAATCGAGGATATCGTTGATGAGCGCCAGCAACATTTCGCCGCTGGTATGCGCGATCTCAACATATTGGCGCTGATCTGGGTTAAGTGATGTATCCAGCAGCAGACCGGTCATGCCGATCACGCCGTTGAGTGGGGTGCGAATCTCATGGCTCATGACCGAGAGGAATTCGCTCTTGGCGCGGCTGGCGGCTTGCGCGGCCACCGCCAGTTGTTCGGTGCGATGCAACGCTTCGGCCAGTTCCTGCTGTGACCATTGCAGCTCGGTTTCGATGCGGTCGCGCATCAAGGCGCCGCCAATGGCGGCTGCCGCAGCATGCAGGATGCGCTCTTCGCTGGCGTTCCACTCGCGCTGGGCATGGCAGTCATCGAAGCCGATGAAGCCCCAGAAGCGCCCGTCGATGAGGATCGGCACCAGGAGGAGCGAGTGCACGCCTTGTGACGATAACAGCGCCTGCTCAGCCGGAGGAAGTTGATCGCGATGCGCCATGACCGATTCCCCGCTGCTCAGCGTCGTAAACCAGCATGTGTTGAACGCTGCATAGTCAACCTGCTGGAGAGAGTCGTTGTCGATCTGCGGCGTCGCCCGGGATGAGCACCACTCGAAGCGCTGCCGCGTGTAGTGTGCACCGGTTTCCGCATCTTCGTAATTCTCAAAGATGTAGACGCGATCCACATCGAGCGCCTCCCCAAGCACTGCCAGCGCAGGCTGGATAGTTTCGGGCAGTGGGTCGGGGTTGAGCAACGCCGATAGCGCCGTAGCGACTGCCTGCAGGAGCCTTTCGCGTTGCAACAGCATTTCTTCAGTGCGTTTGCGCTCCGTCACATCGCGGCCTATCCCCACCAGCCCAATGATGGCGCCGGCAGCGTTGCGCAGAGGCGCCTTGGTGCTGGCGTACCACCGTAGATCACCCGCAAGCGGGTGCACCACCAATTCCTCCACCGCTGATGTGACGCCTTCTTCGATGACCACGCGTTCGCGCGCGCGGTATTCCGCCGCCAATGCCGGTGGGTGAAAATCGAAATCGCTTTTGCCGATGATCTGGTCGCGACTGACGGCGCCCAATTGCGCCACAGTGGCGGCATTGACCAGTGTGAAACGGCTGTCGCGGTCCTTGGCATAGAGCACGTCGGGCACAGTGTCGATGAAAGTGCGCAGCAATTGTTGTTCATTCGCCAGCGCCATCTCGATCTGCTTGCGTTCAGTGATGTCTTGCACCACGCCGGCGATGCGCACAGGGTGCCCATCTTGATCGCGGATCAATTCACCGCGCTCGGCCAGATAACGCACAGCGCCATCTGGCAACACGATACGGTATTCAAGCTCCAGCGGCGCCAGGCCGGCCAGTGCAGTTTCCTGGGCGGCGCGCAAATATTCCACGTCTTCGGGATGAACGCGTTGCATGAAACCCTCGTAGGTAGGTGGTTCGTCGGAGGGCCAGGCGAAGATCCGGAGCGTCTCTGCCGACCACTCAAGCCCACCTTGAATCAGATCGCGATCCCAGCTGCCGAGATGTGCGATCCGTTGCGCCTCTGCCAGTTGTTGCTGGCTACGTCGCAACGCGGCTTCCATTGCCATTCGTTCGGTGACATCGCGCCCGACCGTTTGCACCTCGATCAAATTTCCGTCTGCATCGAAGATGCCACAATCGGTCCACTCGCGCCAGCATGGGCGGCCATCTGCAGTGTGAGCAAATTGCAGGCTCATCTGCGTCGTGTGCGTTGGTGAAAGTTTTTCCAGGCCTTGCATCGTGCTGGCGATGATGGCGGCGCGATCGGCGGGCGGAAAGAGTTCGACAAAGTCGTGACCGATGACAGCCTCTGCCTGACAATCAAAGTGAGCGCAGAAAGCCGGATTCACAAAGGTTAGCGTTCGATCTGGCTGCCAGCGGCAGATCATGTCCGGATGCTGCTCAACTACTGCGCGGTAGACAGCTTCCCGATGATGCAGCGCCTCCTCAATGGCTTTCTCTCGGGTGACATCACGCGCACACCCCACTGTGCCGATGAGGTTGCCATCGACATCCCAAAAAGGCGCCTTGTAGACATCCAGGCGCAGGAATTCGCCGCGCACATTGCCGAATTCATCGAAACGCTGGGGTTGCCGGGTGTCAATGACGACTTGATCGGAGTCTACGCAGATCTCTCCAAAAGTGTGCCAATGCGGATCATCTGGACGCAGCGCACGTTCGCGCAGCGCAAAGAAAAGATCGTCTTTGCCCACCGGCTCGTCAGTGTCTTGAGCATGCAATAGTTGCTCGCAAACGGCGCGATTGGTGAATACGAACCGTTTGTTCAAGTCCTTTGCCCAGATCATGTCAGGCACGTTGTCACACATCAGGCGCAACATGGTGTAAAGTTGACGCTGTTGTGTTTCGCTGGCGCGCGCAGCGGTTTCTGTCTGGACAAGTTGCGTCACATCGCGCAAGAGCAGCAACCAGCCACGCGGAGTCGCCATCCCTTGCATGACTTCACGGCAGATAACCTGCACGGTCAGGTTATCGAGCTGGACAGAGACCTCACCACCATGCGTTGCTGCGACACACAATCCCTCCTGCTCCAGGGCGTGGGCAATCTTGTTGGCGCGCATCGACACCGATGCAAAATTCCGACCGATCGCAACGGTATCGACAGCGAGCAAAATCTGCGCCGCCGGATTGAGGTCAATGACGCGATGTTCGCGATCCAGCGCCACGACGCCATCAGGCAGAGTCGTCATGAGCAGGTCGCGCATCGGCGGCATCAAATCCAGCAGGCCCCAGCGGCGAAAGGCCCACAGGAACAATAACCCGCTGAGCGCAATCCCTATGCGGATCAACCCCAATCCCGGCCAGGGGTTCATGCCGGTGTAGTACAGCACGCTGCCAAGCAAAGGCAACATACCGCCGATGAATAGGGTGACGAATTGTCCCTGATAGATGCGCGGCGCCGCCATGCCAGTCTGCACTACCCAGTAGAGCGACAACCCCATCAAGAGATAGCCGTACAATATGCCGCCAATCCAGATCCACCAACCAGGCTCCATGATCAACGCGCCATACGCATTGACAGTGATGTTGCGCCAAAAGAGATCATGATGGTTGGTGGTCCAGCCAAGCACGAGTGAAATCAGGAGCGGCACAGCAAGCAGGCCGACGCGGAGTGGCGTCACCCAGCGATCATGACCGGTGAAACGCGCCACAAAGAGGAAAGCCAACAATGGCAGGGGCAGCGACACAAACAGGTTGATCTGTTCCCAACGCACTTTGGCAGGAAGATCTGAAGCAATGATCGTCAACGCGCCGATCAGCATGGAAAGGGCTGTGGCGCTGAGCAATGTCGCCAGCACAGCACCGCCCTGCGCGGTGCGACGATGCCAGGCATATCCTGCCGCCATCGCTGTACTTACGGCACACAGCAGATAAATCAACGCATACATCGATGTCATGAATGCCAGTATCCTCACAGCGGCCGCCCACAATGCTAACTCTGTCGCTGGCCGCCCAAACAAACCTGTAAAGCGTCAGGTTTATTCTATATTATTTTTAAGGCGTAAAAAATCAGACAACTTGTGTAAATGTCTGCCGGCTCCTTGCCATTGCTGACAGTCAAGTTATCTGGCTTTGGTGGTTTTTGTATTTGGAGAGAACAGTACGGGCGCAGCCATCATCCGGCGACTGCATGGCGAACCGGATGATGGCATCGATACAGGGAGGGAGCTGCGGCAGGGCTATACAATCTTCAGTTGCGGCTCTGGCAGAATATTCATCACACTGAGCTTGGCGGCGACCACGCGCGCAAAATCACGGAAGGCTTTGGCGGTGGCGCTGCCCGGCGCCAATATCACGATCGGTTCGCCGCTGTCGCCGCCGGCGCGCACCTGACTGTCGAGCGGGATGCGCGCCAGGAAATCAACGTGCAGTCGTTTGGCCGCCTCCTGTCCACCGCCGCTGCCAAAGACATCGCCGGACATATTCTCAACCACGCCGATGATCGGCACTTCCAGCCGCTCAAAGGCATTGGCGCCGCGCAGCGCATCGCTGACCGAAACCGCCTGTGGTCCGGTCACGATGATGCCGCCGGTCAACGGGACGCTTTGCGCCAGGCTGAGCTGGGCGTCGCCCGTGCCCGGCGGCAGGTCGACGATCAGATAGTCGAGGCTGCCCCAGTTGACATCGGTGAAGAGTTGCTGGATTGCCTTGTGCAGCATTGGCCCGCGCCAGACCACCGCCTCGCCTTCCGGCATCAAGAAACCCATGCTGATCACTTCGACGCCGTAACGCTCGAAGGGCGTCAACTTCTCGCGCTCGATGCGCGGCCTGCCCGCTAAGCCGAACATCATGGGGATATTGGGCCCGTAGATGTCGGCGTCGAGCACGCCGACTTTGGCGCCGTCGAGCGCCAGACTGACCGCCAGGTTGGTGCTGACCGTGCTTTTGCCGACGCCGCCCTTGCCCGACGCCACCGCAATGATGTTCTTAACCGGGATGTTGAGCTTGCCAATGATGCGATGATCCTGGCGTACATCGGCGGCAAAACGCACACTGACCGCGTCGACGCCAGGAAGCGACTTGACGGCAGCAATGGCTTCCTGTTCCATTTGGGCGCGCAGCGGACAGGCAGGCGTCGTCAGCATGATCGTGAAGGCGACGTCACCGCCGCTGATGGTGACCTCACGGATCATGTTGAGCGTGACCAGGTCTTGATGCAACTCCGGCTCCTGTACTGTGCTGAGCGCCTTCATGACAGCATCCTGTGTCACAGTGTTTTGTCTGTTGTTTCCAAACATTGTCTTTTTCCTTTGATGATCGAACCAGGCGCATCGACAAACGATGCGCCGGTCATGGGAAGAACGTCTCGCTACGCAAAGCGTAGTAGGAATTTACCCACTTCTCGGTGACTTATATCACCAAATGGAATTTCCCCCTATATCGGGCGCCACTTGCCGCGTCGTTCCAATAACTTTTCCGTGCCGGCGCGCCGGGCCAGCGTCTGCGCGGCGCGCTGCGCCTGGCGCAAGCTCTCCACTTCGTCCAGGTGCGTGAAGACGCCACCCTCCATCAGCACGCGGCCGGCGACCACCACCGTTTCGATATTGGCCTGCCCTGCAGAATATACGAGCGTCGTCACCGGGTCGTGCACCGGGATCGCTTTAGGCGTGAAGGGGTTGGCCAGGAAGAAATCCGCCTTCATGCCCGGCGCCAGCATCCCGACCTGCTCCGCCAGCCCCATCGCCTGTGCGCCTCCACGCGTGGCCCAATCCAGCGCCTGTTGCGCCAACACGCAGGCAGGGTCTTGGCGCCCCACCTTTTGCAGCAGTGCGCTGAACTTCAGCGTTTCCAGCATATCCTGGCAGTTGTTGCTGCCGGAGCCGTCGGTGGCGATGCCAATGGGCAGCCCAAGCTCCGCCAGCTGCACGATGGGGGCAATGCCAGAGCCGAGATACATGTTGCTCACGGCATTGTAGGCGACGGCCACGCGATGCTGCTTGAAGAGTTCAATGTCCTCATCGGTCATGTGGACGCAATGCACGGCGATGAAGTCCGGCCCCAGCACGCCGGTGGCCGCCAGCATCGGAATGGTGTTGCGCCCCCAGTGGCGTTGCGCGGCCACATTGTCGAAAGGCGTCTCATTGACATGCATGGTGATCGTCATGCCGGTGGCGTCGGCGACGCGGCGCACAGCGCGCAACCCTGCTTCTGTCATCGCCCAAATCACGCCGATCGCCAGGCCGATGTCGAGCCGGCCATCCCCCGCGCCACTGTATTGCGCCTGGAGCGCCTGTGCGTGTGCTAACGCCTCCTCCGCCGGCTGCAGCATTGTCGGCGGAATGCCCATGTCGGCGCCGGCGTCGACGATGGTGCGCGTGTAGCGCCCCCGCAGCCCGCTATCGAGCAGCGCCCGGATGACAGCATCGTGCAACGCCGGGTCGCGCATGCCGTACATGAAATCCATCACGGTGGTGGCGCCACTGCGCAAATTTTCCAGGCAGCTCACCAGCGTCAACCAATAGGCTTCCTCCGGCGTCATGGCGGCGGCGGTGGGAAAGGTGACAGCCTGCACCCACTGCTCGACGGGCATATCCTCGCCCAGCCCCTTCACCGCCGCCTGAAAGAGGTGGGTGTGGATGTTGAGCAGCCCTGGGAAGAGCGCTCGCCCACCCGCGTCAATGACGCGCGCTGCTATGTACGCAGCATCGATTTCGGCGGTCGGGCCAAGCGCCACGATGCGGTCGCCGCGCACGGCCAGCGCGCCGTCCTCGATGATGTGGCGTTGTGCATCCTGGGTGACGATCAAGGCATGGCGAACAAGCAGATCGACAGATGTTGGCATGCTGTTTGTCCTGGATCTCTGGTTTTGAAACAGGCGCGAAACGTATTATCGATTTCTAGGTTGTCACGTGATATTGCTCGCAATCTTCCCGGAAGCTTTGGAACTTCCGGGAAGATAACCGGTTAACCTAGCGGTCAGTAAGCGTCAGTATAACGTATTTCGCGACGCTGGTCAGTTTGCGCCATGCCAGAATTCGCCTGCTACGCGACTCCAGGGTATGATGAATGAAATCGTTTTCACAGCGCACTCGCCTTGTCGTTGGTCGACGGCAAGGCAATTTTATGGATGGCAACCTCACATGTCGCACGCACTGATCACCTCGCTTCGTTCGTTCACCGGCAACCCGCGCGGTTGTGTTTACACCGAGCCGCTATGGGGCGTTCCCTACAACCTGGTTGCACCCTATGCTTCGGTCTACATGGTGGCGCTCGGCCTGACCGATCGCAACATCGGGCTGGTGCTGAGCGTGAGCTGGGGTTTCCAGGTCTTTTGGGCGCTGATGAGCGGCGCCATCACCGACAAGGTAGGACGCCGGTTGACGACATTGCTCTTCGACATTCTGGCGTGGAGCGTGCCTGCCATCATCTGGGCGCTTTCACAAAACTTTTGGTGGTTCATGGTCGCCGGCATTATGAATGCGATCTGGCGCGTGACCATGAATTCGTGGACGTGTCTGCTGGTCGAGGACGCTGAGCACGACCAACTGGTGGACATCTACACATGGATTCATATCTCCAACCTGGCGGCTGGTTTCGTAGCGCCGCTGGCTGGGTTGCTGGTGGCGCGCTTTGATCTGGTGCCGACTATGCGCGTGCTCTACTTTTTTGCCGCCATCATGTTCACACTGAAGGCAGTGCTGACGTACCTGATGACGGAAGAGACCACTCAAGGGAAGGTGCGCATGGTGGAGACGCGCGACCAAAGCATCTTTGCTGTGTTGGGTGAATACCACGGTGTAGTGCGCGAAATTGTGCGTCGCCCAGAGACGCTCTACACGGCGGGCATCATGCTGATCATTGCCATCGTTGGGCTGATCAATGGCGGCTTCTGGGGAATTCTGGTGACAGAAAAACTCAACGTGCCGCCGGAAGTGCTCTCAATTTTTCCCTTTCTCAAATCAGCGGTGGCGTTAGGCTTCTTCTTTTTTGTGATGCCACGCCTGGCGCACCTGGATTTTAAGTGGCCCATGTTTGCAGGTTTTCTCGCGTTTGTCGCCGCCCAAATTTTGCTGATTACGGCGCCGGAGCAGGGCTATCTGATTTTGGGGCTGAGTGTTTTTGTTGAGGCGTGCGCTTATGCCGCTGTCAGCCCGCTGCTCGACAAGCTGATTGTGTTGACCATCGACGCGCAGGAACGCGCCCGCGTCCAGTCGATCCTCTACGTCGGTGTGATTCTCCTCACGGCCCCCTTCGGCTGGATCGCCGGCGCGCTCTCCAGCCTCGACAAGAACCTGCCTTTTCTGCTCAACATTGCGCTGTTGTTGGCAGGCGCAGGTCTGGCCTGGGTGGCGGGACGCACCGCCGAAAAGCACAAAGCCACCCTTGCCGTGAACGTTGAAATGTAGCAACAATTTACAGACAGTCACGTCGCGCCGGAGGCGATGACCTACGTAAGCCTCTGCCCAGACAGCCATGTCACGCCGGAGGCGATGACTTACGTAAGCCTCTGCCCAAACAGCCGTGTCGCGCCGGAGGCGATGACCTGCGAGAGGATGAGCGATGCGGTTGCCACCCTCAAACATCCGGCGACCACACCATCTCTTTGTCCAGTGGAAAGAGGGGGCGCCGCACCCGGCGGAAAGGCAGCCGCTCGATGGCCTGATCCACTGCGCCCGGCGTCAACGCCAAAAACGCACGTGGGGCATGACGCTTCAAGTCCGGTTCCAGATAGCCGATCTTGACGACGACGATCTTATGCGCCAGTGGTTCCAGCCCCAGCCGCTGCATATCCGCCACAAAGTGATAGGGGCGCCGCCGCGCCGTGACAATTACGTGTACGTCGCCGATTTGCAGAACGGCTTCGGTGTTTTCGCCCGGCGCCAGATGGCGCACGACTCCGCGCACCGGCAGCGGTCGGCAAGTGATCGGATCGAGCTTGCCCCCCAATGCCACCTCAACGGTGGCGCCCACGCCGGCTGCCAGCATCGCCTCGACAGCCGGCGCGTCGGCGATGCTGGCGACGATGGCTGAAGGCGCACCGTGCGCTAACAATGACGCCAGCGCTATTGTGGTGTCGCCCGCCCCGCCCGCCGTGGGGTTGTCGCCAGAGTCGCTGATGAAGACGCATGGCTCCGGCGCGGCCAGCGCCCACTCGAGGCACGCGTCGATCGTGCCTGCCGGCACGCCAAACTGAAACTCATGCCGCGCATCCCAGTAGCGTTGCGCCACCTTCTGCGCTTCCCGCCTCAACACGTTGCGATCTATACCCGTCGCAATGACGGTGGCGCTCGTGCGCGGTTCATCGGCCCACACATAGCCCACCAACAGGGAAATATCGAGCAACCCTGGGGCGGCGTCGCTTTCCGCCAGCGCGGCGTACAATCGATCGCCGGGCGCCCATTCGGTGCTGGTCTTTTCACCGGAGAGGACTACGGGGATCGGAATCCATACGCGCTCCGGGCGGATGTTGTGATCGAGACAGTGCAACAACATGCGCAGCGCTTTTTCACGCGTCTCGATATAGTCCACATGCGGCGCTGTGCGATAAGCCGTCAACATATCGAGCGTAGCCGCCTCGCGCTGTGAAATGTTGCCATGCAGGTCAAAGCTGGCCGAGAGCAGACATGTTGGCCCCACCACATCGCGCACAGCAGTCACCCAGTCGCCCTCGGCGTCATCCATGCCACGCACGTGCATGGCGCCATGAAAATCGAGATAGACGCCATCCCACGGCCCGTTGGCGCGCAGCAGGTCAAGATATTCCTGCTTCATGACAGCGTATGCATCAGGTTCCACTGAGCCGCCAGGGATGGAACGCGCATAGAGCAAAGGCACAAATTCCGCGCGCCCGGCGTACTTGCCAAGAAAGGGGTAACGATCCAGAAACTCGGCACCGCGGCGGATGGTGAAATCGTGCAGTTGACTGGGCAACGGCGAAAAGGTGCAACTTTCGATAGCAATGCCGCCAAGCGCAATGCGCATGGTGTGTTCTCCTTGTCGTTAGTCAGGCGTCATTCACTTCACTTGTTACCTATCGGTTTCTAGGTTGTCACGTGATATTGCTCACAATCTTCCCGGAAGCTTTGGAGTTTCCGGGAAGATAAACGGTTAACCTAGCGGTCAGTCACTATCGAGATCGAGCTAGTATTTATGTCACCCTCTGCCTGCGCTGCTCTACATAGTAGTTGACCACCATCACCAGCAGGAGCAGCGCGCCCCAGGCGAACTGGCGGAAGAAGATCGCCGCGCTGGAGCCGGAAAGCTGAAGCATGAGCATGTTCAGCCCGGTGGAGAGGAACTGGATGCTGAGCACCGAAAGCACCAGTCCCGACACCGTGCCAAAGCCACCGGTGTAGCTGACGCCGCCCAGGATGGCGATCAGCACCGTGAGCAGGATGAAGGAGGCGCCGTAATCAGGCTTGGCGGAGTTGGCGCGCGCCAGGAAGATGATGCCCGCAATGCCCGCCACCAGCCCCGCCAGCCAGTAGGTGCGCATCAGCACCTTGACATCGCTGATGCCGGAAAAGAGCGCTGCACGCGCATTCGTGCCCAACATATACACATTGAAGCCAAAGCTTGTACGGTTGAGCATGATCGCAAAGACAATCGCCAGCACGATGAACACGATCACCGGGATCGGCACCCCGGCAATCGAACCGTTGCCGATGAAGGCGAGTTGCGTTGTTGTGATCGCCGGGCCACCGGTGATCACATAGGAAAGCCCGGTGTACAGCGACTGCGTGCCCAACGTCGCCAGGATCGGCACAATGCCGACTTTTGAGACCAGAAAGCCATTAAGTAGACCACACAACGAAGCCACCAGCAACGCCACCACCATCGACAACGGGATCGACGCCTCCAGCGGCATGCCCGTCCCGCCCTCCCCGGAAAGACGCGTGAGCACCAACGCCGCCACAATAGCCGAAAGGTTAGCCGTGCCCACGATGGAGAGATCGATGCCGCCGGTCAACATCGTGATCATGATGGCAAAGGCCAGAATGCCAAACTCTGGAAACTGCACCGCCATCGACTGAAGGTTGCGAATGCTGAAGAATTTGTCGCCCAGAACCAGGCTAAAACCTGCAAAAATTACCACTGTGATGATGAACAGGCGCAGCGTCTGACTCTCACCCAGCAGCCGATTCATGAACGAACTGCGTTTCTGCGTACTCTGCATAATTTACACCTCCGCCAGCCGTACACCACGCTTGCTAGCGCGCTTTGCCTGGATCGCCGGCAACCCTGTGCCCACCAGGATAATCAAACCGATGACGACGCGCTGCCAGACCGTCGGCACACCCACCAGCACCAGGCTGTTGTTGGCGATAACCACCAGCGCCACCCCCAGGATCGTGCCCAGCACCGTGCCACGCCCGCCGGTCAACTGCGCACCGCCCAATACGACCGCAGCAATCACATTCAGTTCCATGCCGACAATGTCCTGGGGATTGGCCTGTCGCGCCATCGAGCCAAAGGTCATGCCTGCGATCCCGGAAAGCAGCCCAACGAAGCCGTAGATAAAGTACTGAATGCGCGGCACATTGAAGCCAGCGCGTTCAGCTGCTTCGCGGGCGCCGCCCAACGCGTAGATGCCACGTCCCAGCATCGTGTAGCGCAAGAGCAACCAGACGATGATGGTTACGCCGATCGTGATCAAGATGGCCGGGTGCAGATTGGCGACGCCACGCTCCAGCGGGATGCGCACCAGCGCCGATCGCGCGAAAGCATCCATCGCCGGGGGCACATTGCGGATGATCTGGTTGCCGATGGCGAAGAGTAAGAAGCCATGAAACATGCTCAATGTGCCCAGGGTGACGATCAGCGTCGGGAGCTTGAAGCGTGCGATGAAAAAGGCGTTGATCATCCCCAACCCCAGGCCAATCGCCGCCGCAATCAAAAAACCGACCCAGATCGAGGCATCGGGCATGGCTTCCTTGAGGATACGCGTGGTCGAGTAGAGCGCAAAGACGCCAATCGCCGTGAACGAGACATCTATCCCGCCCGACACGATGACGATCAGCACCCCCATGGCAAAAATGCCCATGACAATGCTGCTGCGCAATAGATCGAAAAAGTTGCCTACCGAAAAAAAGGTGGGATTGTTCAAACCGATGATCAGTGACAACAACACAATCGTCACCGTCACCAGCGCTTCATTGCTGCGGAATAATCGGCTCACGGGATCAGTCCTCAATCAACTTGGCAGCTAAGGCGTTCTCATCCGTCTCACGCGGCAGGATTTCTTCCACCACCGCGCCGTTGCGCATCAACAGAATACGGTTACAGATCTGCAATAGTTCAGGAATGTCGTCCGAGATGACCAGCAGCCCCATCCCTTCGCCCGCCAACCGCTTGATCAACTCGTGCAACTCATTTTTGGAGCCAATGTCGACGCCCATCGTCGGCCCGTTGAGGATCATCAAGTGTGGGTTGCTGGCCAGCCATTTGGCGACGACGACGCGCTGCTGATTGCCGCCGGAAAGCGTCTTGACCGGCAGGTCCGGATTCGATGTCTTGATGCGCAGCGACGCAACCCAATCGTTCACTTGCTGCGCCACCTGCGCCGGGTCGGTCAGTCCCCATGCACCGCGCAACCTGTCGATGGTGCGGACAACGACATTGCGCCCGATCGACTGTTCCAGGAACAATCCTTCTGTCAACCGATCCTCGGGAACATAGCCGATGCCGTGTGCAATGGCGTCTTGCACGGAACGAATTTGCGCTGGTTTGCCATCGATCTCGATCTGGCCGCTCGCAATCGGCAACATGCCAAAGAGCGCCAGCGCCAGTTCAGTGCGCCCTGACCCCAGCAACCCGGTGACGCCGACGATCTCGCTGCGGCGCAGCTCGAACGAGACATTGTTCAGCGCGCCCGGCACGGTCAGGTTTTGCACGCGCAGCAAGGCCGGCTGGCTATGATCTGGCGTGAAGTCATATGATTTTTCGGCAATGCTCTGACCCGTCATCTCGAAGACCAGACGCGTCGTGTTGTATGCACTGGCCGGCCCTGTGCTCACAACCTGACCGTTGCGCATGACGATGATCGCCTCAGAGATCTCCAGCACTTCGTTGAGTTTGTGGCTGACAAAGAGAAAGGCGATCCCGCGCTGTTGCAATTTGTGGATCACGGTGAAGAGGGTGCGAATCTCGCGCTCGGTCAGTGCACTGGTCGGTTCATCCATAATGATGAGCTGGGCATTCTGACGCAGCGCCTTGGCAATCGCGATCAACTGTTTGTTGGCGACCGACATCTCCTCGACGCGCGCCTCAAGCGGCAGGTGCACCTCGATCTGATTCACAGCGTCCTGCGCCACCTGCCGCACGTGACGCCAGTTGACAAAGCGCCGCCCTTCTGCAAGTTGCTCGTTGAGAGCAATATTTTCCGCCACCGTCAGGTTGGGAAAGAGCGAGAAATCCTGATAGATGACCTGAATCCCCTCGCGGATCGCCTCGATGGGGTGCAGATGTTCATACTCCTTGCCGTTGATCTGCACCGATCCGCTATCGCGCTGATAAACGCCCGCAATGATTTTGATCAGCGTCGATTTGCCGCAGCCATTCTCGCCAACCAGACAGTGAATCTTGCCCCGCTCAAGCGTCAGGCTGACATTCTGCAATGCACGTACACCGGCAAAAGCTTTATGAATCCCGGTGAGTCGAATGATTTCATTAGCCATGCATCGATTCCTGGCACTGCTGCGGTGCCCTGAAAAAGCACCACGGAAGGAACTAGGTTGAGTGAGTTACGGCGGCGAGGTGTGCTGCCTGCCGCCGTAACTCACTACATGATCAACCCAACTTAGAACGGATAGTCGCCTGCGGTCTTGCCGTCCACATAGACAGGCGCATTGCCGTACAGCACATTCTTACCGACCAGCTTGAGATTCTCGTAGCCGGGAATGCCCAGGTTGGTGCCTTCGCCGATCGGCTCGCCATTGATCTGCATCAGCGCCAGTTTGTTGCAGGCTTCGCCCGCCACGGCCGGATCCCAGAAGCCGATGGCGTCGATGGCGCCGGTGGTCAGCAGGTCACCTGCAATCGAGGGCAGGCTGGTGCCGACGACCGAAACGACATCCTGCAGACCCGCTTCCTCAATGGCGCGGCCAATGCCAGCGACGTCTGTCGAAGCGCTGCCCTGGAAGCCCTTGATGTTCGGGTAGGCAGCCAGAATTTCCTTCGCCTTCTGATAGGCGATCTCGGCGTCGTCGAAGCTCTCGTTCTTGTCGCCGACCATCTTCATGTTCGGATACGCCTCGAGCTGGCGCTCGATGCCGCCGTCGACCCACTCGTTATGCGTCTTGGAGCCGAGGCTGCCCACGAACACAGCGTACTCGCCTTCTTCGCCCATCGCCGCCGCCAGGCGATCCATCAAGCCGGCGCCGAAGGCCTTGTTGTCGAAGGCTTCGATGTCCCAGTGCATGTTGACCTGGTTGGAGGCTTCATGCGTGATTACCACGATGCCAGCATCCATCGCCTTCTTCAGGACCGGGTCGAGCTGCGTCGGGTCCATCGGGATCACGCACAGCGCATCCACCCCCTGGGCAATCAGGTCTTCGATGATCGGAATCTGCTGCGCTGCGTCCGCCTCTGCCGGGCCAACCAGCGACGCATTGACGCCGGTCTCGGCGCCGAACTTCTTGACGCCCTCTTCCATGCGGTTAAACCAGTTGATGCCTGCGATCTTCACAACGGTGGTGAAGGTCAGGTCGCTGGGGGCGGCAGCTTCACCACCAGCGGCCGGCGCTTCGGCCGCTGGCGCCTCAGCGGCTGGCGCAGGCGCAGCAGCCGGGGCGACGCAACCCGCGACCAACGCAGTCAACAGCAGGACGACGGCGACAAACTGTACTCGCTTCATACGTGTTTGCTCCTTGTTTACTGGGTAAAAACGGTTGTACGACACAAACTTTATCAACTGCGGGCAAGACGCCCGATCAGTTTCGTAGAACTTGTCACGTGTTGCGTGGTGCGTGTTGCGTGGTGCGTAAGTGCTCTCTTGTAACGGGATGTCACACGACCGCACAACACGAAGCACGCAACACTCGTCACCGCAACATCACACGCAGCATCACCACAAACGCCTCGCAGCCCGGATCGACCTTGCCTTCGGTGCGTTCACCCACCCAACTGGCGCGCCCGATTTTGCTACGCAGCGGCGTCACACTGTCGCGCCCGCTCTCGGCGGCGGTCAACGCCGCTTCACCCGCTGCGCGCAGCGACTGTCCGGCGTCGATGGCGGCGGCAAAAGCCTGCGCCGCCGGGTGTAGCGCGTCGATCACGGTTTTGTCGCCGGGCTGCGCTTTGCCGCGCTCTTGCACACCGGCATCGGCGGCGGCGAACATGGCTGCCAGGTCGGCGCCGTTCAGCGTTGTCTTGCCGGCAACGACCTTGCCGCCGCGCATGAGCGCCGTCGCTAACAGTGTGCCAAAAGAGGAGGAGCCAGCTTTGTTGGCCGCCATACCTGCCTTGCCCAGCCACTTGCCGATGTCATCCTCTACAGGCGTGGCGGCGGCGAACTCCTGCAACGCCAGCCCAATCTTGCTCAACGTGATGCCGAGGTCGCCGTCGCCCATTTGCTGATCGAGCGAGGTCAGGTACGCTTCCTGCGCCACCAACTCTGCGCCAACGCGCTGCAATGCAGCAACGACTGCCTCAGCAGTTACCATCTCGCTCATGGCTACACCTGCACAAAGAAGGGGGTGTGCGCCGGATAATCGAGCAGCGCCGCCAGTTCGTCATCGACGCGCATGAGTGTGATCGATGCACCGGCCATCTCCATGCTGGTGGCGTACTCGCCGACATAGGCGCGATGCACGCCGATCCTGCGCTCAGCCAGCATCTGATGCGCCTTACGGTAGATGATGTACAACTCCTCTGGCGGGGTGGCGCCCAACCCGTTCACCATGACAGCCAGTTTATCGCCCGCAGCAGGCTGCAGATCATCCAGAATGGCGGTCATCATACGTTCGGTGATTTCGTCGGCGCTTTGCAGCTTCTCGCGCTTCATGCCCGGCTCACCGTGGATGCCCATGCCGATCTCCATTTCATCTTCGCCAATGGTGAAGGTGGGTTTGCCGGCGCGCGGCACTGTGCACGGAGAGAGCGCCACGCCCATCGTGCGCGTATTGGCAAGCGCCTTCTCCGCCGCCGCGACCACCTCATCGAGCGAGCCGCCCATGTCAGCTTTGGCGCCCGCGCACTTGAAGGCGAAGACCATGCCGGCCACACCGCGGCGCCGTCCGGCCTCTGCTGGTGGCGCCGATGCGACATCATCCTTGACCAGCACAGTGCGCACTTCGATGTCCTCGAACGACGCCATCTCCGCCGCCATGTCGAAGTTCATCACGTCGCCGCCGTAGTTGCCGTAGATGTAGACCACGCCCTTGCCGCCATGAATGCGCCTGGTCACCTCGAGCATCTGGTCGGCGCTGGGTGAGGCGAAGACATCGCCCACCGCACAGCCGTCGAGCATGCCCTTGCCGACATAGCCGAGAAAGACCGGCAGGTGCCCGGAGCCGCCGCCCGTTGCCAGCGCAACTTTACCTGCAACCGGTGAATCGGCGCGCACGATGCAATGCAGATCGCCGCCGGCATAGCTTAACTGGTCGGGATGCGCCAGAATCAGACCCTCCAGCATCTCTGGTACGAAGTCAGCAGGTTGGTTGAGAATCTTTTTCATGTTTGTGCTTCTCCCTTTGACTAACTGTACTTTTATGTAGAGTTTTCGCTCGTCATCAGGGACGAGCGGGATTGCTGTATGTGTGACCGTAACGACTTTGGTTCAATGATTGCTGCTATACAATGGCGGCTGAGGAATTCCACTGCACACGAAGTATACAACACGCACGTTTTTTCCACAATTGCGCATTTGTGCAAATGATGAACATTCTACTTTCCATCTGTCGCAGTGCGCGCTGCATACGCTCATCACTTGATCCGGATGATACGTAGTTTTGACGGAAGCAAGCATCGTGGTATATTTATCTGAGTTTATTGTTGATGTCAGGTTTGTGCGCATTCAAGGCGGAAAGGAGGATCGGAATATGCAAGTCATTGTCTCTATTCGTTCGATCCTGCTCGCCATGCGGTTGCCTGCATCCTGACGCTCGACACACATACGCTGTCTGTCAAGCCGTGGGCCGCATGTGGCTCGCGGCTTTTTTGTCGGTGCGTGAAGCGCCGTCCCCAAGCCACGGGCGCCGGATCCGTGGCTTTTTCATTTGGCGGCGGTCTGACTCCCCATCAAATCGATCATAGCCACGGAAAAACTTCGATATCGTGTGACATCACACACTATCCAGGAGATTTTCACCGTGTCTTTTAACTACGAAAGCGATACTGACGACGTCGACCACCTCGTCGCACGCTTTGGCATTCCAACGGACGAGCCGAGCTTCTATCCGAACACCGGCAAGAAGCCGCGCAAGTCGAAAAAATCGACGCAGCAAATCACTGCAGAACTGACCGAGACGCCCCTTGCCCAGGAGGAGGATTCGTTCCACATCACCTACGCGCCGGCGCGGTATGAGGCTGTCTGGCTACGTTCATCACTGGAACCTTTCTTCACCCAGGCGCTGATCGAAGATGTCCTGGCGTTGGTGAAAGGGGGCAAAGAGGCAAATGTCTATCTTTGCAAGGCGACGCCGCACCTGCCGATGGCCTATATCGCCGCCAAAGTCTATCGCCCACGCCAGTTCCGCAACCTGCGCAATGACAAGATGTACCGCGAAGGGCGCGAACTGCTGAGCGGGTTGGGCGTGGCGATCAAGGATCGTGACAACCGCGAGATGCGCGCCGTGCGCAACAAGAC
>DGFH01000268.1:19633-46597 GCA_002391565.1 Anaerolineales bacterium UBA3905 | reverse complement strand
GACAACCGCGAGATGCGCGCCGTGCGCAACAAGACCGCCTTCGGCGCCGAACTCACGCACATCTCATGGCTGATGCATGAGTATGTGACATTACAGCGGTTGCACGCGCTGGGCGCAGCGGTGCCACAACCGGTGGGCGTGGGCGATAACGCCATCCTGATGGATTTCATCGGCGCACCCGGTCACGCCGCCCCGGTGCTGCACGGCGTTACGCTGCCGCGCGCCAAAGCGCAGGCGCTACTCGCTGAGGTGATGCGCAACATCGAGCTGATGCTCCAACACGGGATGATCCACGGCGATCTGTCGGCTTACAACATTCTGTACTGGGACGGCAAGGTGACGCTGATCGACTTCCCGCAGGTGACATTGAGCGAGGGCAACCACAACGCCCACCGCATCTTTCAACGCGATGTGCGCCGCGTGTGCGAGTACTTCAGACTACAGGGTGTGGATTGTGACGCGGACGCGCTGGCGGCGGCGCTTTGGGCGCGTCATGTGCGGCTCACGCCCGACCGCACCGCCAGAGATGAGGGATGGCGCGCCGATGACTAGGCGCACATGGCGAACGCGCTGTCCAGGGCGTCGGTTCTCTTGCCCTGGACAGCGTCAGGCAGCAACGCCGCTGGTCGACGGGGCGGCGACGCGCTGGACGAGCTGCTCACTGACGCTCCAGAGCCGCTCCTGCGCCGCGACATCATAGGACGCTTTGGAAGATTCTTTCTGCCTGCAATCGGCAAAATACTTGCCACTGACGCCCATGATGTCCGGCGCTGTCGCCAGATAGACGCTCGTCTCTGCGCCCTTATCTGGTTTGAGGGCAAACAAGTGCGCCAACGGCATAACCATGCCCATCAACCCGCCGTTGTTGCGGCCAAAGCCAGTGGCGACAAAGCCCGGATGGAGCGCGTTGGCGGTGACGCCTGTTCCCTCCAGGCGGCGCGCCAGTGCATAGGTAAAGAGGACGTTCGCCAGCTTAGATTGACTGTACGCACCCCAACTGCTGTACCTCTTGACGCCCATCAGGTCATCGAAATTCATGGCGCCGCCGTAGTGAGCATCGGACGAGACGTTCACGATGCGCGCCGGTGCGCTGGCAACCAGCAAATCGCGCAGCAATTCCGTCAACCGAAAATAGCTGAGATGGTTGAGTGCGAAGGTCATCTCATAGCCGTCGGCGGTCACAAGACGTCTGGCAAAGACGCCGCCAGCGTTATTGATCAGCACATGCAGTTGTTGATGTCGGGCGCGGAATTCGGCGGCGGCCTCCTCGATGCCGGCCAAGGACGACAGGTCGGCGGCGATCCACTCCACGCCGGCATCGCCACTCTGGGCGCGGATCTCCTCCGTCACTGCTGCACATTTCTGCGCGCTGCGACTGACGATGACGACATGCGCGCCTTGTTCCGCCAGCCGCAACGCCGTAACCTTGCCGATCCCGTTGGTGGCGCCGGTCACCAGCACAATCTTGTCTTTCACATTCCAGCTTGTTTCCGCCATAGACCCCTTCTTCACATCACACAGTCGCACCGAAGGCAATCCCCTTTGCCGTCGCCGTGCGCAGACTCAGCGACGGCAAGTCGCTGCTTCGAACGCCAGTCGGCCATCCTTCCCGGAAGCTCAATGGCATTTAACAAATTGGTTCGGTAATCGTAGGCTCGGCTTCCAGTCGGGCGCTTTCGGTCGGCCACGCTGTCACGCCGGAGGCGATGACCTACGGGTGAGGCTGCGCTGTCACGCCGGAGCCACGCTGTCACGCCGGAGGCGATGACCTACGGGAGAGGCCACGCTGCGTGCGTTGAAGGCGACAACATCGACTGCCGAATCATTTTGTTAATCTTCATAGAGCTTCCAGGAAGGTATGCAAACTGAGGCTGGTCAGGCCAGCTTTATCCGCAACCTGGCCTGCCTCTCCACCAGATCAGGCCAGCGATGCGTTGAGTACGATCTCAACGCTGGAAAGCGCCTTTGAGACCGGACAGCCGACTTTGGCATTGTTGGCGTACTCTTGCAGTTTGTCGGCGTCCAGACCCGGCACCGCGGCGCGCGTCGTCAGCTCGATCCTGGCAATCGTGGGGCCAGCCTCCAAATAGACTTTTGCTGTCGTGTCGATGCGCGTGGGGGTGTAACCGTCCTTGCTCAACAGCGCCGACAGAAACATCGAGAAGCAGCCGGCGTGCGCAGCGCCGATCAACTCTTCGGGGTTGGTGCCCGGCGCATCCTCAAAGCGCGAGGCATAGCTGAACGGCCCATCGTAGGCGCCGCTGCCCAACTTCATCACGCCGGCGCCCTCTTTGAGCGTACCCTCCCAAACTGCATCTGCTTTGCGTACAGGCATGTTCATCCTCCTTGATAATGTAATTGTGTAGACAGCGCGCTTTGGCGCGCCTGAGTTGCAGGCATTACCCTACATGCGTTGTTACGCAAAAATCTGTGATCCTTCTCCCAGAGGCAGGCGACGCGATTCGACTACGTGTAACATTAACGCTTTGACAACATTGCCATCTGATGCGAGACTAACCAGACCGGATGCATGCACCCGGACATGTCAGGATTGGATGGGAGGGTTTTGTTTGATCGCCTATAGTCCCTTCAGCAAGTTCCGCTGCAAAGCCGAACAAAGCCCACTGCGCTGCCCAATGACCGGCTCTCCTCTCGAATTCACCGATATGCCGTTATTCGACCCGGCCAGCATCGAACCTGCCACTGCTGGCCTGTGGCGCTACGCCGCCATGTTGCCCGTGCTGCGGCATGGCGCTCGCCGCGTCACCCTGGGCGAGGGCTGGACGCCGCTGATTGCCGATCAATGGGCTGGGCGCAACCTTTACTGGAAACTGGACGCCCTCATGCCCACCGGCAGCTACAAGGATCGCGGCGTCGGCGTAATGGTCAACTGGCTCAAAGGTCTGGGCTACGAGGCGCTCGCTGATGATTCCAGCGGCAACGCTGGCGCTAGCCTGGCCTGTTATGCTGGCCGCGCCGGAATGCGCGCCATCATCTTTGTCCCTGCCAGCGCGCCCTACCCCAAGAAAGCGCAGGTTGCCGTCTATGGCGCCGAACTCGTTGAAGTGCCCGGCGCCCGCTCGGACGCCACACGCGCTGTCGAAGTCGCCACCTGGAACAGCCGGGAGATGGCCTACGCTTCACACGCCTGGCACCCCGCCTTCCTGCTCGGCCAGATGACCGTGGCGTGGGAGATCTGGGAACAACTGGGCGGCGCCGTGCCCGATTGGCTGATCGCACCCGCCGGTCACGGCGGCACCCTGCTGGGCGCGTGGCGCGGCTTCCAACATCTGCGCGTGTCAGGCGTCATCAACAAGCTGCCGCGCTTGATCGCCGTGCAGGCTGAGCCGTACACTCCTCTGTACGACGCCTTCCGCACCGGCGCCGATACGGTGGAGCCAACGCCGCACGTTGAGCGTATCAGCGCCGATGGCATTGCGATCAGCTACCCGGTGCGCTGGCGCTCGCTGCTGGAGGCGATCCGGTTCTCCAAAGGCATGGTGTTGGCGGTCGCCGAACCCGAAGTCGTGCAGGCGCAGGAGGAGCTGGCGGCGCAGGGCGTCTTCGTCGAGCCGACCAGCGCCACCATTGCCGCTGCTCTCAAGAAAGTTCCCCACGACGCCATCCCGACCGGTGAGTTGATGGTTGGCATTTTGACGGGGCATGGTCTTAAGAATCCACCAAAGGTTTGAAGCCGCCATGACCACATCCATGTTAGCGAGACTCGAAAGCGAACTGGGCGTCACCTTCCAGGACAGGCAATTGCTCCAGCAGGCATTCATTCATCGCAGTTATTTGAATGAGTTGCTCAATCACCAGGCCGAATTGATCGATAACGAACGTATGGAATTTCTGGGCGACTCAGTGCTGGGCTACATCTTCAGCGAGTTGCTCTATCACCGTTACCCCAGAGAAAAGGAAGGTGGGCTGACCAACCTGCGCTCGGCGCTGGTGCGCCGCGACACGTTGGCGCGCATGGCGACGCAGTTGAGGTTAGGCGATTATCTGTTGCTGGGGCACGGCGAAGAGGAGAACGGCGGGCGTCATCGTCCGGCGACTTTATGCGCCACCTTCGAGGCGCTGGTGGGGGCAATTTATCTCGACCAGGGCATCGAAACCTGTCGCGATGTGGTGTTGCGCCTGTTTGCAGCGGAATTGACAAAACTCGACCAGTCCCACGCGCGCAAAGACCCTAAAAGCCGGTTACAAGAACTGGCGCAGGACAGGTTCAACCACACCCCGCGCTACCGACAGATCGATAGCATCGGGCCGGATCACGACAAGCACTTTGTCATGACAGTGCAGATCAACGGCAAGCCCTATGGCATCGGCGAAGGTCATAGCAAGCAGGAGGCGTCCCAACGCGCTGCGGGGATGGCGCTCTACTTGCTTGGCGAGCCGCCCGCCAATTATCAACACAATCCTCAACTGGCGCTTCAATACGGCCTGACGCTGCCCGAGCACACCGCGCCGCCGGATAACGCCTGACGTGTGACGCCTCTTCCCTACATCTGAATCTCTTCTTCGATTGCCCTCAAATCCGCCGGGTCGTCGCTGCCGTCGTGCTTGACCATGCGGTCGCCTTCGAGACGCAAACTGATCACGCGGCTGACGCCGTCGTTGCCCATCGTGACCCCGTAGATGGTGTTGGCGCCCTCCAACGTGCGCCGGTTGTGCGTCACGATGATGAACTGTGTATCGCGACTCAGGTCGTCCACCGTGAGCCGGAACCGATCTACATTTGCCTCATCCAATGCAGCGTCCACTTCGTCGAGTACGCAGAAAGGGGTTGGGCTAACATGCAGGATGGCAAAGATCAGCGCACAGGCCGCCAGCGATCGTTCCCCACCAGAGAGCAGCGCCAGGCTCTGAGGGCGTTTGCCGGGCGGGCGGGCGATGATTTCCACGCCGCTCTGCGTGATATTGTCTGGATCGGTGAGTTCCAGATGCGCTGTGCCGCCGTTGAAGAGTTGCTGGAAGAAGCGCGTAAATTCCTTTCCCACCGCTGCGTAGGTGCGGCGCAACTCGATCTCCATGCGGTCGTCCAATTCCTTGATCACCTTTTGCAAGTCAGCGGAGGCAGACTCCAGGTCTTGGGACTGGGTGAAGAGGAATTCGTAGCGTGCAGCCGCTTCTTCGTACTCGCGTGGAGCATCGGGGTTAACGTTGCCCAGTCGCGCCAGCCGCGCTCGCATCTCGCGCACCTCGCTTTCTAGCGAATCTGGCACACTCTCTACGATGGGAAGTTGCTGTACAACGGCATCCCACGGCAAGGGCGGCTGATAGGCGACCTCGGCGCTCTCTTCCAGCAGCACCAACCCCAGGTCGGCCTCGATCTCCGCTCGCAGTTGCTGGAGTGCGTCCTCGCTGCGCTGTAACTGGAGCAGCGCCTGGTTGAGTGCACTCTCCTCTTGACGCAATGCCTGTTGCAGCGTCCGTTCGCGCGCCTCGGCGGCAGCCTGTTGCTGTTCCAACTGCCCTACTTCAGCTTCGACCGGCGTAATCCGTTGCAGCAAAGCCGCAATGGCGCGGCTGAAGGCAGCCTCATCGCGGCTGAGCGCCGCCACCCGCTCCTCCAGGGAAGCGCTTTCTTGAGCAAGCGCCTCGATCTGCTGTCGTTTGTGGTGCAACTGATCGTTGATGCTCTGTAGCGTGCGCGCCGTCGATTCGACCAGCGCTTGCTGGCTGCGCAGATGACCCTCGGCTTCGGCGGCGGCGGCGCGACGATTGGCAAGTTCCTGCAAGAGGGCGTCGGCGCCGGCGGCGGCCACCTGCGCCGCCACCTCTGTTAACGCTGCTGTCGTGGAGTGTTCGGCGGCGTCCGTGCGCGCTGCATCTTCTTGTAACGCGCTCTCGCGTGCGGCCAGTGTGTGCAGTTCAGCTTCGGTCTGAGCGATCTGCTCAGCGCGCCAGCGTTGCGCCTGCCGGCTGCGATCGACCTGGCGCCGCAATTCTTCCATGCGGCTGCGCGCCTGTCGTTCCTGGCGCGCCAGATCGGCCAGCGCCTGCTGCTGTTGCGTGATCGCCAGTCGCTGCGCCTCGATCTGCGTGTTCAGTGCGCCACAGGCGGCGATGTGGGTTCGCAACGTCGTCGCCGCCTGTTCGATCTGAGCGGGCAGATCGCGCAGTTCACGTGCACGCGCCAGGAGTGAGTCATCGCTGCGCCCCCCCTCGCTGCCGCCGGTGACCGCGCCGCCCGGACGCACGATCTCGCCATCGAGCGTTACGACGGTGGGGCGAGCGCTGCCGCGAAAATCGTCCAATGCCGCTCGCGCCGCCGCCAGATTCTCCGCCACCCAGACGCGGTTGAGCAATTGCTGCATGGCGGCCTCGACGTTAGGAGCATACGTCACCAGATCGACAGCATTGCCCAGCAGCCCCGCCCGCGTGGGCGCCGGGATTGCCGGCAAGACGTGCAGGCGATCCAGCGGGAGAAAGGTGGCGCGACCACTGCGCTGTGTTTTCAGGAAGTCGATCGCAGCCGACGCGTCGTCCCAGGTGGCGGTGATCACATTCTGGAGCGCGCCTCCCAGTGCAGTCTCAATCGCCTTATCGAGTTGAGCGGGCACACGCACCTGCGAAGCAACTGTGCCGATGACGCCGCGCAGGCGGCCATTGCTGTGAGCCTGCAGCACTGCGCGCACACCGCCTGCGTAACCGGCGCCTTCCCGCTGTAATCGCTCCAAGAGATCGTAGCGCGTCTGCAACCGATCAAGGTTGCGGTCAGCCTCCTGGCGACTGCTTTCGGCGGCGCGTAGCTCTTGCTGCAGCGCGCTCAGTGCGGCCTCATGATTAGCCAGGTTCGACTGCCCCGCGCTCGCCTCGGCTTCAAGCGCCGTCAATTCCTGGCCGGCTGCAGCGAGAGCCGTCTCAGCGGCGGCGGCTTCTGTTTCTGCCAGAACCAGCGCTTGCTGCTGTTGGTTATACTCCGTCTCCAACACGGTGCGGCGTTCGGCAATCTGCCGCAACCGACTGGCAATGTCGGCGCGCTGCTGTTGGTGCTGCATCAACGTGCGTCGCACCGCTTCTTGTTGCGCCAACAGTTGATTACGCTCCCGTTGGCGCAAGGCAACCTCTGTCTGTATCTCCTCCACCGCCTGCTGTCGCGTTGTCACCTCGGCGCGAGCCTGCTGAACGCTTTGCTGCAATTCTTCCAGCCGTGCAGTGAGTGCAGTCTGCTGCGCGGTCATGGGCGCCAGCTCGCGCGTGGCGTCCTCGCGGCGCGCCTGCAATTGGCGCAGGCGCTCCTGGGCAACAGCGAGGTCACGCCCGACGCCTTCGGCCTGGCGGTGCAGATCGCTGCTTTCGGCGTGGAGGGCGGCAAGTTGGGCGCGGCGTTCGACCTGTTGTTGGCGCAACGCCGTGATGGCGACGCCAAGTTCGGCAAGCTGCTGCTGACGTGCAATCGTCTCCTGGCGCCGCGCCTGCTCGATGGCGTGCTGCATCTCAACCTGGCGTAGCGTGGTGTGCCAGCGGTAGCCGTACCAGTCGCGCAACAATTCGTGCAGGTCACGGGCGATCTGGCTGCGCTCTTGAGCGCGTTCGGCCTGGCGACGTAGCGAGCCGAGGCGCGGACTGAGCTCCGCCGTGATGTCGCGCACCCGCGTCAGGTTTTGCTGCGTCGCCTCCAGTCGCCGCACTGCCGTGGCGCGCTTGAGCTGATAACCGCTGATGCCTGCGGCTTCCTCAAAGAGGGAACGCCGTTCTTCCGGCGCCATGCTCAGGGCGCGGTCGATCAACCCTTGACCGATGACGGAGTAGGTGCGCTTGCCCAATCCTGTCTGCGCCAGCAGATCGACGACATCCGCCAGCCGCACACGCTGTCCGTTGACGAGATACTCGTTGTCGCCATCCCGATAGGCGCGGCGCGTGATCTCGACCTCGGTGTAGTCAATCGGAATTTCGCCTGCACTGTTGTCGAGGGTAATCGCGACTTCGGCCAGATTGAGGCGCGCCTTTTTGTCACTGCCAGAGAAGATCACGTCGCTGGTCTTGCGCGAACGCAGCAGGCTGAAGCTCTGTTCGCCCAGGCACCAGCGCACCGCGTCGACAATGTTGCTCTTGCCGCTGCCGTTGGGCCCCACAACGGCGGTCACGCCAGGGTCAAAGATAAATTCAGTGCGGCGGGCAAAGGTTTTAAAGCCTTGAATCACGACACGCTTGATGCGCATGATAGCTCGATCTCGTTTGGAAACAATGTTGCATGCCTGGCGAGGGTGCATCCCCAACTGATGGTGAGAAGCATGCGCAGCGCCAGTCAACGCGCCTGCGTTGGCAATGCATCTTCTGACGGATGCGATGCACGCGCCGGGAATCTGGGATGCACCCCGGCGAAGCGCTACATTCTGCCCCGTGCAGCGGCATTGCGCCCTCGCTGCTGGCTCTTTCAGCGGTGAAAATGCCAGAAGGTGGGCATAATCCATTCGGCCAGCAATCCTGCTGCGTAGATCGCCCCGAACCATAGCAACGGACGGCGACGTCGTGTTAGCCAGGCGCCGAGGGCGGAGAAACGATCAGCCAGCAGTGGTTCGGCGCAGATAACCACCAGACCACCGGCGCCCACAATTTGGAGGATGCTCCAGATCGGCAGCGCCACGCCGATCCACTGTGGCCCGCCCAGCACACCCAGCAGATGACCGGCGCTGAACGCGGCCAGATTTGCCATCCGCACGACATACCACAGACCCACCACCCCGCCGGTGACAAACGCCCCCAACGTAACGCCGATCACTTCGAGCAAACTTGAGAGAGGTTGCGTGCTGAAACTGGCCGGCAACGGCGCTTGTGCAAAATACCATTCAGAGAACTGTGCACGATACATAAAGCCATCGTCGAAAGCGCGTTCCACCTGTCCTGGCGCCACCAGCATGAGCACAATCAGAATTATCATGGACAGCCCCAGCCACACAAAGACAAGCGTCAGGCCGGCGCGCAGGTCGCGGCGCCGCATCGCCAATGCCACAAAGATCGCCAGGATCACCGTCTGGCTGATCGGCATGAAGCGCACCTGTCCCAGCACAGCCGACAGCGCTGTCGTAAGAAAGGCAAAGAAGGCTGCCATCAGGTAAAAGACCGGGTCGCGGGTTAGTTGATAGGTGCGTTCCATCCGGAGCTCCGCTGTAGATTTGCCCACCTGATAAACAGTAAGTCACTGGTGCAAGACACAACAATGGGGCGACTGGCGACCAGCCGCCCCATCCCGATGCATATACGTTCGATATAACCGCCCCAACCCGACGCGTGGAGATCGCTGTTTATCGCTGCCGGTTCGGGTCGAGCAACCAGGCAACCAACGACCGAATCTCCTCTTCGGTCATCCGTTCGGCAAAGTTCTGTGGCATGATGCCTGCCATATAACCTTCATGGATGTAGTCGTTGGGCGCTACGATGCTGTTGTAGACATAGGTTTCAGCATCTTGCCCTGGCACCATCGAGCCTGCCGTCTCGTACAGATTCGCCATATTTGGACCAACTGGCCCTCGGCTGTCGGCCGTTTGCGGCAGGTCCAGATTGTGACAGCCAGAACAGCCCATGCCATTGGCGCCCGCAAATAGCTCTTGCGGCGAGCGAGGGCCGGTCGGCTCCACCGGCGTCTCGGCTACAGGTGCGCCGCCACCTTCCGCCACGGCTTTGGAAGGAGCGTCGGCAAACGGCTGCCAGGGATCAGGGTTGTCAGGCGTACCCTGCGTCAGTGCGTCCTTTTCCCAGTTCAGAACAAAAGCAGTCACGTTATTGACCTGATCGTCACGCAGCGGGCCGCCAAAGCGTTGGCTCCACGTCGGCATCATCTGCGCCCACTGCGATTTCACTTTCGAGGGGCGTCCAGCTGCCACTGTTGACGCAACATAATCATGCAGCGATCCAGTCCACCCGACGTCTTTGAGGCGCTGCGTGAAGAAGTACTTACTATGGAGCGCCGGTGCTACGCCAGGCAACCCTTTGCCATCTGGCCCATGACAGGTGTAGCAGTTGTTGGCGTAGATTTCTGCGCCTTTTTCAATGGCGCGACCGTCCCAGTTGGCTGTCTGAGCAGCCATGCGCCGGTCTTCAATGACGCCCAGAAAGAGCAGCACGGCGATCGAGATCATCACCGCCACAATCCCCAGACCGATCTTGACCAGCGGTGAGCGAATGTAGAGAAAGCTATACCATGGACGTTTCATGGTTGACGATTACTCCTCAGCCGGTGGGCGAACAAAGCTGAAATCCTTAAGCCCATACTGTTCCCAATACAGCGAATCTTCATGGAGGAAGAAGGTGCGCACAAATTTATCCTGAACGCCTTCCGGGCTGAGCCAGTAGATTTCCCAGGTGATCCGCTTTAGACTTGGTTGTTCTTGCGTCACGCTCAGAATGCCATATGCCTGGTTGAAAGATGGGTCCTTTTCCTCAAAGGCGGCAATGCTGGCCTCGAACTCGTGCAGGATGTGGTTGAATTCCTCATCATCGGTGACAGGGTTTTCGCGTGTATCGTATTTGCCGAGCGGGAGATGGGCATAGCCAATTTCACGCACAGGCCCCATGCCTTCTTCCGGCATCAGTTCTTGCACGATTTCAACCGACGGCGCCCCCTGCACGGCATAGTATGGCGTCCCCATCCAACTCAGGATGATCATGACGATGCCAGCAACCACGCCGCTGATGATCGCCACGCGGCGGTCGCGTCCACGACGGCTTGGGTTGCGATCCAGGTACGGGATGGCGATCAGCAAGACGAGTAGCACACCGGGCAAAATGACGCCAGCAATGGTCTTGTCGGCAATCTTGAGCAATCCTTGCAGCCAGTAGAAGTACCATGGCGCCACCGTATGCAACGGCGTCGATTGTGGGTTCGCAATCGACTCCAACGGCGCTGAGAAGAAGAAGGCGGTAATCACCACCATGAGCGCCGTAAAGCCGATCAGGAAGGTTGCCTCGTCGATCATGACATCCGGCAAGAAGTAGACGCGTCGATCTGCAGGCACTTTATTGGCGGTGTCCTGACCAATCTCCTCTTCGTCCGATGGCAGGCTGATGCCAAAGTGCACCACCTTATAATAATGGACGAAGAAGAACAGGAAGAGCACCAGCGGCAGGAAAAGCACATGCAACAGATAGAAACGCATCAACCCATTGGCGCCGATGTCAGGTGCGCCGCGTGCCAGCAGGTTCACAGTTTCACCCACAACCTTGGGGGGGACGGCTTCAGCCATCGAGGTGCCGATCGTCACCGCCCAGAAGGCCAACTGATCCCAGGGCAACAGATAGCCCGAAAAGCTGAGGAAGAGCGTCACCACCAATAAGATGACGCCGGTGAACCAGGTGAATTGACGCGGCGCTTTATAACTGCCGGTCAGGTAGGTTCTCACCATGTGCGCCGTGACGATGAGCACCATTAATTCGGCGCCCAACCGATGCAGGTCGCGCATCAGCTGCCCAAAGGGAACGTTGCTGAGCAACCGGATCATGTCGGTGTAGGCGCGCTCAGGAGTCGGCGCGTACCAGATCATCAAGATCAGACCGGTGATCGTTTCGACGAAAAACAGGTAAGTCGAGAGGAGCCCCAACCGGAACGTGTGTGTAAACCTGGTGACGCTCTCGTGATAATAGGTTGGTTTGATGTGCAGCAGAAATGCTTCTGAATGGGGTTTCAGGCGCGGATTGGGGCGTCCTGGCGCTTCGCCACGCAACATACGCCGCACTTCGCCAGCCGGAATGCCTGCTGTAATCCGCGTAAATACGTCATCAGCGGCATCAAGTACGGTCTGTGCAAAGCCTTTTTTCTCAAGCTCAGGTTGTACAGCCATAAGACTCCTTCTCGCAGTGATTACAAAGGTTGCAACGCAATTGGCGACGCGCCCTGGTTTACCTGGCGCATTCCGTCTTGATCTTTACACAGGTACTGCGCGTGCCGGCGATTCGGATGATGGCGATCCCAGCGTCTTCTTGCCGGTGTCGACCGCGACCTCGCCATTTTCTACGGTGACCAGGAATGTATCGAGCGAACGTGGCGCCGGCCCCTCGATATAGTAACCCTCGCGGGTAAACTTGGAGCCATGACACGGACACTCGAAACGGAAATTGGCCTGCTCCCATTTGTACAAACAGCCCAGGTGCGTGCAAACCATATAAAGCGCTTTTATGCCTTCGTCTGTCGTATTAACCAGCCAGAATTTGCCAGCCACATTTGCTTCAGGGGGGGCGTCTGTCGCTGGCATAGCGCTCTCCGGCCCAATGAAGAATACGCCGCCAAACTCGCCCGCCTTGAAGCGCGGCATCATGAAGAAGAACAATCCAGCCGCCCCTTGCAGCGCCAGCAAGCCCAACGCCCCACCCCAGGCATAGGTCATGAATTCCCGGCGCGTCATTTCCTTACGCGCTTTCACCTCGGGTGAATCTTCTACAAACACCGGCTCAGGCGCCGCAAGCGTCGTTGTCTGCGCCAGTTCCGCCGCCATCGTCGCACCGTTGGTCGCTGCGCCGTTGCTCTTGGCGTGTGCTGCACTGACGGCAGCCGGCGTTGGCTCCCCTGTCACAACAACTGCGGGCGCATCTGCCACGACAACCGCAGCGCCCGCTGCCGCCTTGACTTCTTGGGCTGCTTTGGCTGGCGCTTCCGCCTGGGCCTTGTTCTTTTTTGCCGACGCCTGCATCTTTGCCTTTAACTCGGCAATGCGCTGCTCACGTTCGCTACCGCTCAAGTCGGCTGAATTTTCTGCCATAGAGATGCGGTCTCCTTCTCAACAACATTCAAGGTAAGCGCCCTGTTGTGGTCAAACCTACCCTGCTAACGGCTGCCAGGTTTGGTATGATTTTACGCTACATAGAGGCATTACCACCCTGCACAGCAGGACGGCAACTTGCGTGGACTATAGCATACGCCCCCCTGCTTGTCAAAATTATCACAAATTTCCGGACGTTCATATTGAGGCTATCCGCTGATGCGCGCAGTTTGCCTGCGCTTTGCAGAAGCTCAGAACTTTCCCAAAGGCAGTCTTTGCCGAGAGCGCCTCACCAACTGCGTAACCTCAACAGGTTATCGGATTGTCAACCCGAAAGCCGCTATGGCAAATTTTGCTTGTGTTCAATATCCTACCATAGATGTATATTTTTTGTGTAATCTTTGTGCTATTTTTCACAACAGGCAATTCCACAAAATTCGTGTATCAAAGTGCGCTTTCCCTGCCACTATTCAGATATATACCCCGCATGCACAATTCTGGCGCAACGGCATAAGCATGTTGCCTCGTTACGCAGAAATCGAGGATATTATGTTGACTAAAACCTATTCCGGTCCCCCACCCGCTAGAGAAGTTGCGCCATGGCTACGCCGGCTTTCGCATACGCGCGGCATCTGGTTGCGCACGCCTGGGCCGCTGTCCAAACCCACCTTTACGCTCATCAGTTCGTCTCGCTATGCGGGGATGGAGCTAGATGTGCTCGCATACGGCGATCTGCCGATGATTCCATTTTGGCGTTATGACCTCATTGTGCTGGAACAAACGCAAGATCAGGCGTTGCCCACGCTCCTGGCAGGCATCAAACGTGTGCGCGCCTTGAGTAAAGCGCCGCTGGTTGTGTTGACCCGGCGTATTGCCCCTGAGTTGACCATTGCAGGCTTGAATGCCGGAGCCGACGCCGTCTCCTCACTGCGGTCTTCAGAACAGGTGTTGTTGGCGCATTGGTGTGCAATGCTAAAACGGTGGAAGGCAGCCTGACGAGCGACGGGTGACGCCTCATGCTGTCGCGTTACTCGTCAGGCGCCACGCGTCAGGCGTCACTCCCCCAGATCAGCCATGCGCGTCAGCAGTTGAGCGCGACGCTCACGCAGTTCGATCAGTTTGGTGCGCTCACGTTCGACAACGGCGGCGGGCGCCTTGCTGACAAAGCCTTCGTTCGCAAGCGTGCTCTCAATGCGCTGCACCTGCTTATCCACGTTGTCGATCTCGGCCTGGATGCGCTTGCGCTCAGCAGTCAGGTCGATGAGGTCGGTGAGTGGTAGATAGATCGTCATCCCCGCCACCGCCAGGGTCGCCGCTTTGCCGGGGGCCGCCAGCTCTGTCGCCACACGCACCGCAGTCATCTCCAGGCGCGCCAGCATCACAATCACAGGCAGATTTTCCGTCACCACAGGCGCAAATTCACCGGCGTGGAAGTGGGCGGCAATGCGTCGCGCGGCCGGCACATCATATTCGCTGCGCACGTTGCGAATGTTACGGATCGCCTCCTGAATGCGGCCAAAGAGATCTTCTGCGGTTGCGTCAAATTGACCGCTTTCCGTCGGCCAGCGCATCACCATGATTGAGCGCCCGTCGCCCGCCAGCCCCGGCAGGTTCTGCCAGATCGCCTCGGTGACGAAGGGCATGAAGGGGTGCAACAGGCGCAGGCTGCGCTCCAGCACGTAGGCCAGCACCTGACGCGTGGCCTGGGCTTCGGCGCTGCCAGCGTCGTTCAACCGCACCTTAGAAGCCTCGATGTACCAGTCGCAATACTCGTTCCATAAGAACTCGTAGAGCTGACGCCCTGCCTCGCCCAGTTGCCACGCTTCGATGAGCCGGTCGACTTCGCGGCGCACACTTTCGTAGCGGCTGAGAATCCAGCGGTCGGCCAGGCTGAGCGCAGCGCGATCGGGTAAGGTGTAGGACGGGCTGTTCGGATCACTCCAATCCAGCGCCAGGTTGCTGTCCTGCAACTTCATCACCACAAAGCGCGCCGCATTCCAAATTTTATTGGCGAAATTGCGGTTAGCCTCGATGCGCGTAGTGCTCAACTTCATGTCATTGCCCGGCGTGCCGCCCGTCAACAACGTGAAGCGCAGGGCGTCAGTGCCGTACTCAGCGATCAGGTCGAGCGGGTCGAGCACATTAGCCAGACTCTTGCTCATCTTGCGCCCCTGCTCATCGCGCACCAGCCCGTGCAGATACACAACACTGAAGGGAACCTGACCGGTGAACTTCAGCCCGGACATGATCATGCGCGCCACCCAGAAAAAGAGAATGTCGTAGCCGGTCTCCAGCACAGTAGTCGGGTAATAGGTTGCCAGGTCTGGCGTCTGCTCCGGCCAGCCCAGCGTGCTGAAGGGCCACAAGCCACTGCTGAACCAGGTGTCAAGCACGTCGGGGTCTTGCACCAGATCGACCACTTTGCCATAATGCGCGGTGGCTTTGGCCTGCGCCTCGGCTTCATTACGCCCGGCGAAAGCAGCCCCATCCGGGCCATACCAGACGGGGATGCGGTGTCCCCACCAGAGTTGACGACTGATGCACCAGTCGCGAATGTTCTCCAGCCAGTGATTGTAGATGCGTTCGAAGCGCTGCGGCACGATCTGAATGTCGCCATTTGCCACTGCCGCCAGCGCCGGTTTTGCCAGCGGCTCCATCTTGACCCACCACTGTTCGCTGAGCAGCGGCTCGACAATGGTGCCGCAACGCTGGCAGTGCCCCACCTGATGAAGGTGCTCCCTGTCACCCACCGCCAATCCTGCCGCCTGCATATCGGCCCATAGCTGCTTGCGCGCCACGAAGCGATCCAACCCGGCGTAGGGGCCGGCGTTGGCGTTGAGCGTGCCGTCGGTGTTCATGATGTTGATCATAGGCAACCCGTGTCGCTTGCCGATCTCATAGTCGTTGGGGTCGTGGCCGGGCGTCACCTTAAGTGCACCGGTGCCAAAGGCCGGATCGACATACGCGTCGGCGATCACGGGAATTTCGCGATTGAGCATTGGCACCAAAGCGGTCTTGCCCACGACGTGCATATAGCGCAGGTCGTCCGGGTGCACGGCCACAGCGGTGTCACCCAGGATCGTCTCCGGACGCGTGGTGCTCACCTCCAGGAAGCCGCCCTCTTTGAGTGGGTAGCGGAAGGTGTAGAAGCGCCCTGTCTCTTCGTCGTGATCCACTTCCAGGTCACTGATGGCGCTCTGGCAGCGCGGACACCAGTTGACCAGGTAGTTGCCCCTGTAGATCAACCCTTCTTCATAGAGCCGCACAAAGGCTTCGAGCACCGCCCGGCTCAGCCCCTCGTCTAGTGTGAAGCGCTCGCGCGTCCAGTCGCAGGAGATGCCCATGCGCCGCTGCTGCGCGCTGATGCGGGCATGGTACTCCGCCTTCCAGTTCCAAACCTCTTCGACAAAGCGCTCGCGCCCCAGGTCGTGGCGGCTGATGCCCTGCTTGTCAAGCTGGCGCTCCACCACATTCTGCGTGGCGATGCCCGCGTGATCGGTGCCGGGCACCCAGAGCGTGGGGTCGCCGAGCATGCGATGATAGCGGATCAACATATCTTCGATGCTGCTGGTAATGGCGTGACCGAGATGCAACGCGCCGGTGACATTGGGCGGCGGCATTGAGATGACAAAGGGGCGCCGCGTCGGGTCGGCCAGCCCGCTGGCGATCTGCTGCTCCGGGCGGAAGAACCCCTGTTGTTCCCACCAATCGTAGAGGCTTTCCTCCACCTGGCGCGGGTCATAGGCTTTAGGCATCGTCGGTTCGGTTGTCATCTTCTCGGTCATGTTGTTGCCTCATTTCTTTCAGGGGCGAGTTGCGAGTTGCGAGGGGCCACAGTGAAGCAACGCTTTCTTCACCCTCGTCCCTTTATACCTCGCCCCTCCTCCACAAAAAAGCCGCCTCGTCATTCAAGGACGAAGCGGCTTCGCGGTACCACCTTGATTATACGCTGGCCGTCAAACCAGCATATCTCTCCACAGCGCAGTAACGGGCGCTACACGGAGAACGCTACAATGGATTCACGCTCCCAACCTTCCCGGCGACCTTCCCTGCTGCCTGTGCGGGCGAGGCTCACAGCCACTGACCTCCCCTCTCTGGCGCCGGCGCGGCAGGTACTCCTCCGGTGCATCGTTGTTCGATTTATCGGAAACAGTATAGCGGAGCATGCCCGGTCGACAAAATACGGACGCTGCTCAGCGAGACCGTACGGCTCTCAGCCGCACCTACCGCACCCCTGTAGACGCCGCTCGCAGCGACGTGAGCTTGCTCGTCCAATCACGCCCATCCAGCCCAGCACATTCTCCAACCGAGACCGTGCGGCTGAGAGTAGCACCTACTGCACCCTCGTAGACGCCGCTCGCAGCGGCGTGAGCTTGCTACGCGGTGGTGGCGTCGGGAGGTGCGTTGCCCTTGCCCAATTTCTTGCACAATTCGCCCAGTTGCCGCTGCTCCTCAGCCGTGAGGACGGACATCTCTTCGGCCACAACCTGCGCGTGACGCGGAAAAATCGAGCGAATCAGTTCCAGCCCGGCTTCGGTCAACTCGACCATCACCACGCGGCGATCCTCCGGGTCGCGGCGGCGCTGCACCAGCCCGCGCTTCTCCAGGTTGTCGATCACCAGCGTCGTGTTGCCGCCGCTCTTCAGCAACTTGCCGCAAATTTCAGTTTGTGACATCGAACCCAGATGATACAACGCTTCCAGCGTGCCGAACTGACTCACGCTCAAGTCCGGATGTGTGCTGCGATGGGCGATGCGCGCCAACAAGGAGTTATTGGCGCGCGTCAATTTGATAAAGGTGTCAAGCGCCAGCACTTCCTCCGGCGTTCCAACAAAATGGGTAGGCATAATGGGGTTGAGCGATTTCGCTCAGTGTGTTCCTCTGGTATGATTTGATATTATCGCTACTTTACCGGCAATGATCCCTTCTGTCAATTCATACAAGTTTGAACGATTTTCTATGCGCTCCCAATTGTTGTGTGACGTTGCACTGGCGCAATGCCTGCACCAACCCAACTTTGACACGATCAGAAGAAAATTGCAATTGTCAACGGAGACAAACTATGAGCACCAAACGCGATTCTCACAGCCGCACTATCGGCGACAAAGTGATGCACCCGGAAAGCCTGATGATGGGCTACGGTTACCGGCCAGAGCTTTCCGAAGGCGCCATCAAGCCGCCGCTCTTCATGACCTCCACCTTTGTCTTTAAGACCGCCGAAGAGGGCAAAGCCTTTTTTGAGCTGGCTTATGGACTGCGCAAAGGCGCCCCCGGTGAAGAGATTGGGCTGATCTACAGCCGTCTCAACAACCCCGACCTGGAAATCCTGGAGGATCGCCTGACGTTGTGGGATGGCGCCGAAGCCGCCGCTGTTTTCGAGAGCGGCATGGCCGCAATCAGCACGACGCTGCTCACCTTCCTCAAACCGGGTGATGTCATCCTGTTCAGCGAACCGGTTTACGGCGGCACCGACTACCTGCTCAAGCACATCCTGCCGCGCTTTGGCATCCGCCCGATCGGCGTGCTGGCGCATGGCGGCATGGCTGCCTTCGAGCAAGCCGTCCTGGATCGCAGCATGCGCGAGCGCGTCGCCATGCTCTACATCGAGACGCCAGCAAACCCCACCAACGCGCTCGTGGACATTGCCGCGTGCGCAGGGCTGGCGCAGAGACTTTCTCAGGCGGGAAGGCAGGTGCTCCTCGCCGTCGACAACACCTTCCTCGGCCCGCTCTGGCAACATCCACTCCAGCATGGCGCCGACCTGGTGCTCTACTCCGCCACCAAGTACATCGGCGGGCACAGCGACCTGATCGCCGGGGTGGCGTTGGGCGGCAAGAACCTGATCGGCCAGATCAAGAGCTTTCGCACCATCCTGGGCACAATGGCAAGTCCCATGACGGGCTGGATGTTGATGCGCAGCCTGGAAACGCTTAAGCTACGCATGACCTCGCAGATGAAGAACGCGCGGTATGTCGCCGACTTTCTGGCCGACCATCCGAAGGTGGAGCGCGTTCATTATCTTGGTCACCTGCCGCCCGACACGCCGGAGCATGCGCTTTACCGCCGCCAGTGCCTGGCGCCGGGCAGCATGATCAGCTTCGAGCTGGTAGGTGGCGAGGCCGAGGCATTCCGCTTCCTTAATGCCCTGCAGATCTTTCATCTGGCTGTCAGCCTGGGTGGCACCGAGTCGCTGGCAGAGCACCCCGCCACAATGACCCATTCCGACGTCGACCCGGAGGAGCGCATCGAAATGGGCATCACCGATAACATGGTGCGCCTGTCGATCGGCGTGGAGCATCCAGAAGACCTGATTGCGGATCTGGAGCAAGCGCTGGCGGCGGTGTAAGGCTTTGTAGCGCTTCTGCATTCTCGAAATTGACGCAAAGACGTAAGGGCGCAAAGAAGCGCAGAGGGAAACGCCAGAGGGCGCAGCCATTGCGCTGCGTGTCTTGGCGCCTCTGCGCCCTTGCGTCAAAGTTGATTATGTTCAAGATTATGTTCAGATAGCTTCGACCAGGAACCCCATCATGCACATACGCGACCTTAGCCCAGACCAGATTCTGCACAACGCCACGATCTACACGCTCGACGATCACCAACCCACTGCGCAGGCTGTGGCGATCAAAGAGGGGCGCATCCTGGCCGTTGGCGCCGACGCAGAGTTGCTACCGCTGGCAGTGCCAGGGACGCACACCCACGACCTCGGCGGACGCACCGTCCTGCCGGGCATCTTCGACAGCCACAACCACCTGCTGCAGGTCGGCGTCAAACTCACACGCATCCGGCTCGACGAGTGTCGCTCGCCTGAGGAGATGATGGAACTGGTGCGCGCCCGCGCCGCCGTCACGCCGCCGGGTCACTGGATTGTTGGCGAAGGCTGGAACGAAGGCAACTTTACCGCCGCCACACCGCCAGGCCGCCTGCCCACGCGCTGGGATATCGACCCCGCCACCGACCAGCATCCGGTGATCCTGATGCGCTTTTTCAACACCGATGTCGTCAACAGTGTGGCGCTGCAGCTGGCAGGCATCACGCCCGCTACGCCCAATCCGCCTGGCGGCGAAATCGGACGCGATGCATCTGGCGCACCGAATGGGTTGCTACGCGCGGCGGCCAAACTCTTCGTGCGCAACCTGCTGCCCCAGCCGACGTTGGCGGAACTCAAGACGGCGATCCGTCTCGGCTGCCAGGAGATGAATCGCTACGGCATCACCAGCGTGCTCGATCCTGGCCTCTATCCGTATGAGCTGGCAGCGTACCAGGCAGTGGTGAGCGAGGGACGGGCAGCGACAAGCCAGGGACGGGCGGCGCTGCCGATTGCGGTGCGGCTAAACGTCATGCCGTCGTGGCACGGCTTCCGCGAGGAAGAGAACGAGGCGGAGTTGGAGGCGCGGGCACGCGGGTTAGGCATCGCCTCCGGGCTGGGCGACGAATGGCTGCGGCTGGGCGGGCTGAAGATGGCAATCGACGGCGGCACCTCCTCGCACACAGCGCTGATGTACGAACCCTTTGAGGGCGAGACGGTCGTCGGCAACTTCAACCGCCTCGACCCGCAGACGCTGCGCCGTCACTTCCGCACAGCGCAGGAGCTGGGCTGGGATGTCGGCATCCACACCTGCGGCGACCGGGCGATGGACATGGTTGTGGACGCCTTCGCCGATGTGGCACGTAGCACACCCTGGTCAGATGCGCGCCACAATGTCATCCACGCCTACTTTCCCAGCGACCGCGCGCTGGCGCAGATGGCCGAACATCGCATCGCTGCCGTCATCCAGCCGACCTTTCTCTATTGGGAGGGTGACCTGATCTTCCGCGATGTAGGCGAGCGTCGCGCCGCCAACTACAAGCCTGCACGCAAGTACCTGGACGCCGGCGTCGTTCTCTGCGCCACGTCGGACATCCCCTCGACCGTCTCGCCCGATCCCTTCGCCGGGCTGTATGCGCTGGTGACGCGCAAGAACAACCTGGGGCATTTTGTGGCAAGGGATCAGGCTATCAGCCGCAGCGAAGCGCTGCGTGCGTACACCATCAACGGGACCTGGCTGACGCGTGAGGAGCATCTGAAGGGAACACTCGCACCCGGCAGGCTGGCCGACCTGATCGTGATCGACCGCGACTACTTCACCATACCGGAGGAGCAGATCAAGGAAACCCGTGTATTGATGACGATGGTGGGTGGGGAAATTGTCTACACGGCGGAAAGATGATAGGTTCGAGAAGGTCCCAGTGTTAGCCCCAAATTCCCGGTCGGCTTTGTCGCGTCTTGGGCAGCGTGCTACAATGGGGGCACGATGTTGATCAGGGTGGGTGAGCTACGTTGATGATACAAAGCATGGCCGCTTCTGCGACCGAATCAGCGATCCGCAGACCGGTCGATCTGGCAGTCGTTATCTTGAACTACAACACGCGCGCCCTGTTGCAAGCCTGTTTGCGTTCGTTGCAGGCAAGTGCAACGGAGCTGGCCGTCGAAGTGATGGTCGTGGATAACGCCAGCACCGATGGCAGCGCCGCACTGGTGCGCGAGGAGTTTCCGCAGGTTCAGGTGATTGTCAATCCTGCCAATATCGGCTACAGCGCCGGCAACAATGTAGGGCTGCGCATGTTGGGGTTTGACCAATTTCCGCCGCGTCCGGTGGATTCACTGCCCCGCTATGTCCTGCTGCTCAATCCCGATACCGTCGTGCCGCCACAAACGCTGACGGCAATGGTGCGCTTTATGGACGATCACCCTACGATTGGCGTAGCAGGACCGCGTGTGCGCCGACCTGATGGCAGCCTGGATCGGGCTTGCCGGCGCAGCTTTCCTACGCCACAGGTCAGTTTCTATCGAATGATCGGCCTCAGCCGGCTCTTTCCGCGCAGCCGGCGCTTTAACGCTTACAACCTGGAGTACCTGCCCGAAGAGGCTGTGCACCCAGTCGATTCTGTGGTGGGCGCCTATATGCAGGTGCGCCGTGAAGCGATCCTGGCGGTGGGGTTGCTCGATGAGCGCTTTTTCATGTATGGTGAGGACCTGGATTGGGCCAAACGCATCAAGGACGCAGGTTGGGAAATCTGGTACAATGGGGCAGTCGAGATCACGCATGTCAAGGAGGCTGCCAGTCGTCAGAGCGCCAAAGCGCGCATTGACTTCTATGAAGCCATGTGGCTCTTCTATCAGAAGCATTATCAGCGCAACACCAACTGGCTACTCGACAAGGCGATCCTGGCCGGCATTGTCGGCAAAGGCGGCCTGGACGTGACTGCGCATCTCTGGCGTTACTGTCGTGGCGCACGGCGCCCTGCGGCAGCGCCGGTGGGACAGGTCAATGTAGATAGCGTGTAAATGCAACAAAGCATTTCGGATCGCGCCACCTCCAATGAATACACCACGCGCCGGACAAGTCGTCCGGGCGTGTTGAAGCGCGCCCAATTCTTCTTTATGCTGGCGCTGATCGTCATCGACCTGGGCAGCCTCTGGCTGGCTTTCTGGTCGGCGCACCGACTGCTGCAGCGCGACCCGGAAATCGTGATCGGCCCATTCCGCGAGTTTCTGCTCCTGCCGGGGCTCTACACCCTTGTGCTGGTGATTATCTATTTCAGCCAGCGCATGTATCAGCGGCGGCGGCCGGGAACCCATCTTGATGAGCTATTCAAGATCACAATCTACAATGGCCTTGCCATGCTCTTCACGGTGGCGCTGTTGACGCTCTTTGCCCGCGATTTTCAATACCACCGTTCCTTCATCCTGTTTGGGGCGGCGTTGACCATCGTCTATGACACCGTCGGTCGCGTCATCCATGCGCAATTGCAGTGGCTGGCGCAGGCGCGCGGCATCGGCGATGATCGCGTCTTACTGATCGGCGCTGGCGAGATCGGGCAGATGCTCCTACAGAAGATGCAAGCGCATCCCAAGCTCGGCTATCAGGTGATCGGCGTAGTCGATGCCGGCAAGGGCGAACGCGCATTGACCAATCTGGACGCGCCCGTGCTTGGTTCGCTGGTTGATGTGCCCCAACTGATCGACCGCTACGCCATAGACGAGGTCATCATCGGCCTGCCCGAAAGCAGCCACCAGGACCTGGTCAACATCATCAGCCTGTGCGAACGGGAAAAGGTCGGCATCCGCGTCTTCCCGGATGTCTTCCAGATCATGGCGAGCGAAGTGACGATCGGCGACCTGGGTGGGTTGCCCTTGTTGACCATTCGCGATGTGGCGCTGCAGGGCTGGAAGCTCGCCGTCAAGCGCGGCATGGACATTGTGCTGAGCGGGCTGGGACTGATTTTCCTCAGCCCGTTCATGCTGCTGACCGCACTCTTGATCAAGCTCGATAGCCCCGGCCCTGTCTTCTACTCGCAAGAACGCATGGGGCTGGACGCCAAACCCTTCAAGATTATCAAGTTCCGCTCCATGCGCCAAGATGCCGAAACCGACGGGCCAGGCTGGACGACGCCCGACGACCCGCGCAAAACCAAGCTCGGCGCCTTCATGCGGCGTTTCAATATCGATGAATTGCCACAGCTCGTCAATGTCTTCGTCGGCGACATGAGCCTGGTCGGCCCGCGCCCGGAGCGCCCTGTCTATGTAGAGCAATTCCGCCAGATCATCCCGCGCTACATGGATCGCCACCGCGAAAAAGCCGGCCTGACCGGCTGGGCGCAGGTCAACGGCTTGCGCGGCGACACATCCATTGTGGAGCGCACCAAATACGACCTGTGGTATATTGAAAACTGGTCGATTGGCCTGGACATCACGATCTTAATTCGCACGGTCTTGCAGACGATTTTTGGCACCAATCGCAATGCGTATTGAATGATGCACGACGAACAACTGACGATTGACGCGATCTCTGAACGCCAACGCGAGGTGTTGCGGATCGTAATCCAGGAATTTGTGCAGACGGCGCAGCCGGTGGGCAGCGCCGGCATCGTCGGACGCTATGACCTCGGCGTCAGTCCGGCGACGATCCGCAACGATCTGGCGGCGCTCGAACGCATGGGGCTATTGACGCACCCACACACCAGCGCCGGACGCGTGCCCACCGACCTGGGTTATCGCTTTTTTGTGCACTATTTGTTGGCAGGTCTGGATCTGACGCCGGAAGAAAAGCACGCTATCCGCCATCAGTTCCATCACACGCCAGCCGAAGTTGAACAATGGCTGCGCACTGGCACTGCCGTCCTGGCGCGCACGGTCCAGAGCGCCGCCGTCGCCACTGCGCCCCGCACCCTTCGCTGCACCTTCAAGCACATGGAACTGGTGCACATCCAGGGCACCAAAGTGCTACTCGTGCTGGTGTTGCAGGAGGGGGCGGTCAAACAGCAATTGCTCGATGTGGATCAGCCGATCGAACAACATGAATTGAGCCGCATCAGCAATGAACTGAACGACCAGCTGGCCGGCCTCGACAGCAGCGGCGTAGCCTTCAATGCCGCGCGTCTGACGCCCTTTGCCGCCCAAGTGGCAGGTCTCGCCGCCGAGACGATGCGGCGCATGGAACAACACGCAAGCGGCGTCGTCTTTCGCGATGGGCTGGCCGAAGTGCTCAGCGCGCCCGAATTTGCCGAAGGTGAGAACGCCCGCCGCATTGTGCGCGTGCTGGAGGAGCCGGGTCTGATCGAACAGATCGCAGCGGGTTTGCCCGACGACACAGTGCATGTCGTCATTGCTGGCGATGGCCGCTACGACGAGCTGCGCGACGTAAGCCTGGTGCTCTCGCGCTACGGCGTCACCGACCGCGTCTCCGGGCTGCTTGGCGTGATCGGGCCGGTGCGCATGCGCTACGGGCGCACCATCGGCGCTGTCCGCTTCGTCTCCGATCTGGTAAGCGAAAAAATGGAAGAGATGTACGGAAGTTGAGACAGACGCCGCTTGTGACACATCACCTGTCAGGCGTCAACCATCAGGTGTTGCTCAGCTTGACGCGTGGCAGGCAACAGGCAACGAGTGAAAATACAAGGCAATCAATTTACTTGACAGACTGAACTATGGCCGAAGAAAAAGTTGAACAAATGGAAACTCCCGAAATGGAAGTTGTCGCCGCCAATGGCGAAGAAGGCAAAGGCGCCGATATTGCGGCAGACGCTCCTCCCGCCGAAGCGATCGACGTTGCAGAGCTGCTGACAACGGTAGCGCGGCTGGAGGCTGAATTGGCGGAGGCGCGCCAGGAATGCGCCACCATTACAGAAAAGTCGCAGCGATTGGCCGCCGAGTTTCAAAATAGCCGGCGTCGTCAGGAACGCCAGCTGGCCGAGGAGATGGAGCGTGTAAGCGCCCACATCATCAAGCGGCTGCTGCCAGTGCTGGATGACTTTGACCTGGCTTTTGCCAACATCCCCGAGAGCGTCGATGCGCAGGCGGCATGGGTGGAAGGCTTCCGCCAGATTCAGCGCAAATTGCGCAGCGCTGTCGAGGAGGAAGGGCTCACTCCCATTGCAACGGATGGCGCCTTCGACCCAACGCTGCACGAAGCCATTGCCAGCGCCCCTAGCGACACGGTCGCCAGCGGTCATATTATCGACACACTGCGCGCTGGATACATGCTCAAGGGACATGTGGTGCGCCCGGCGCTGGTGCGGGTGGCGCTCTAGCCATGACAGTTATTCCCGTGCCCGGTTACCAGTACGACCAACGACTGGAGACCGGCATCCGCCCCTTCGACATCGGGCGCGATCTGCGCGCCGTCGCCGAGTTGATCTCGACGGCCTTTGCCGCAGAACTCGATGATCGCGGTTCTGCGGCGCTGCGTGAGATGCGCACAATGAGTTACCTGGGCGGCTTCCTGGGTGTGTTGAACCGGAGCACGGGCGAGTTCAACGACATCCTCAACGGCTTTGTGTGGGTGGAACAGGGGCACGTCGTCGGCAACATCACGGTGCAGCGCGCCGACCGGTACGCCACGCGCTGGCAGATCGCCAACGTCGCCGTGGCGCCGGGTTTTCGCGGGCGCGGCATCTCACGGCGGTTGATGGAAGCCGCGCTCGACCACGCCACGCGCGCAGGCGGTCTGTGGGCGGTGCTGCAGGTCTACGAAGCCAACACGGTGGCCTATCGCCTCTACGAAAGTCTCGGTTTCGAGGTAGTGGGCGCCACGATGGACTTGCGCGCACCGCAAGCGCCTGTTGTGCGCGACCTGGCGCCACATCCATTGCTCCGAGCATTCTCCGCGTCCGACTGGCAACCACTCTATGAACTGGTCAACCATCAACTGGGCGCGCATGCACAATGGTGGCGCGCCATTCGGCGCACCGATTTCCAGGCCACCCTCGAAGATCAGCTCGGCGCGTGGTTCTGGCGGCTAATGGGGCGCGGCGTCACCTATCGCCGCGCCATCCAGAACTCGCCGCGCTTCGAGGCGGCCTTACTGCTCGAAGCGCGACGCTGGCGTGGTGAACATGTCATGCAGTTGTGGGTGCGTCCTGAACAGTATGGCGTCTATGATCGCCCACTGATCGACTGGGCGCTATGGCGACTGCAGAGCTATCCTCGCTGGCCGATCCGGATCAGCGTCACCACCGAACATCGCAGCGCCATCGACTATCTTGTGCGTTGCGGCTTCACAGCCCAGCGCACGCTCATCACGATGCGCCGCCGCCTGGCGGAGACCACCGAAGTCGCCGAGAGTGACTGAACACCGACAACCGTGACATTTTTCAAGGCCACAGGTTACACCATGCAGACACGCTTCCTGCATTGCGCCGACATCCATCTGGGCTATCTGCAGTACGGCCAGACAGCGCGCTTCAACGACTTTGCGGCGGCCTTCAACGCCGTCATTGACAAGGCGACGGGCGTTTACCACCCGCGCCCGGATAAGCAGATTCTCCCCTTCGATCAGGCGATCAGCGGGCCGGTGGATTTCGTCATCCTGGCCGGCGACCTCTTTCACAAGCGCAGCATCGACGCGCTGACGCTCAATCAGGCGATGCGCGTGCTGCGTCGCCTGCGCGACGCTGGCATCCCTTGCATCGCCGTCGAGGGCAATCACGAGCGCAGCTATTATGAAGACACCATCGGCTGGATGAAATTTCTGGCGCTGCAAGACTTGATCATTTTGCTCGACGCCGACCTAAAGGAGGGCGCCTTCGACTTGCAGCCCTGGGATCCCAAACGGCGTCAGGGCAGTTACTTCGAGCCGAAACCTGGGGTGCGCGTCTATGGTTTGCGCTATTACGGCGCCAGCACTGTCGCCGCCCTCAACCTCTATGCCGAGGCGTTGGCGGCGACGCCTAAAGAGGGCGTCGAGTACACGATCTTTGTCACACATGCCGGCGTCGAGGGCGA
>DGFH01000268.1:0-19539 GCA_002391565.1 Anaerolineales bacterium UBA3905 | reverse complement strand
TGCCGGCGTCGAGGGCGAGATGGACGAAAAAGCGGGTGGCGTCGCCTTTCGCCAGTGGGCAGCGCTGCGCGAACATGTCGATTACGTGGCGCTTGGGCATTTTCACAAGCCTTTCGTACTAGAGGACTGGATTCACAATCCCGGCAGCCCGGAGGCCTGTTCGATCTCCGAAGCGGCCTGGACGCCGCGCGGCTATCTGATGGTCGATGTTGACACCGGGCGCCTGTTTCAAAACGGAAAGCACCACAATGCTGAGCGTGGCAATCCGCCACGCCGCTGTTTCCGCCAATACAGTTTCAAGACTGATCACGTGACCTCGCCCGCCGACCTGATGACGCAACTCACCGCCTTCGTCGAACGCAAGGCGCGCGACCTGGCAGCGGAGTTACATGCAGCAGGCGGTCTGGAAACCACACCCCCTGTGATCGAGTTGTATCTGACCGGCGTGTTGCCCTTCGACCGCCGCGCACTGGACATCTCAGCCATCGAAGCCCTCGTCAATACTGCCTTTCAGCCGCTGGTCGCTCAGGTCAAGAGTCTGGTGCAAAGCGCCGATTTTGCCGTCGACAGCAGCCACAGTGCGACGCGCGCCGAACTGGAACAGCGCGTCCTGACCTCGCTCTTTGCACGCGATGTGCGCTTTGCCGAACACAGCACCCAGTGGATGCAGGCGGCGCTGGCGCTCAAACAGATGGCGTTGACCGGCGCGTCGCCAGACGCCATTCTGGCCGAACTCGACGGTCATCTGCGCGGCCTCGGCGCACTCTAATTTTCCATACAGGAACCTTGCAACGCCCACCCAACGTCCTTAAGGTGCACCCGTTGCGCCTCCATTGCCGCCTCGGCGATAAGGAGAACCAATGCAGATCGTTGCCCTGGAACTTGAGAACGTCAAAAGCTACGACCACGTCCGTATTACCTTTGCGCCGGGCGTCAATGCCATTGTTGGGCACAATGGCGCTGGCAAGAGCACGATCATCGAGGCGATTGGCTACGCGCTCTTCGATGCGTTGCCTTACACAGCGCAAGAATTCGTGCGCGAGGGCGCCCGCTCTGGCACGATTGCCGTCACCTTTATCAGCGCCTACGACGAACGCCCTTATCGCATCGAGCGACGCTTTGGCGGCAGCAACGCCTACGCCGTGTACGACGACGAGCTACGCGCCAAAATCTGCGATGGCAAGGCGGACGTACAGGCTTTCGTACGTCGCCACACGTTGGCTGACCCCTCCGTTGACCTGACGCGCCTGTTCACCGACGCGCTGGGCGTGGCGCAGGGTTCGCTGACCACCGCCTTTGCCGAGACGCCCAGCAAACGCAAACCGATCTTCGACGCACTGCTGCAAGTCGATGACTACAGCGCCGCCGCTGATAAACTGCGCGAACCGGTGCGTCGTGTGCGCGACCAGATCGTCGAAACCGATCGCACCCTGGCCGTGCTCGCAACCCGGTTAGAACAGTTGCCGATCCTGGAGCAAAATATCGCGCAACGCGCGCACGCGCTGGAGGACGCGCTTGCCCAGCGCACCAAACTCGAAACAGCACTGGCGGCGGGGCAGACGCAGCTGCAGATGTTGGAAGCGCAGAAGACGCTGGTCGACACCCTGACGACTCAGGTGGCGCGCAACGAAGAACAGGTGCGCAACCTGGAAGAGCGTCGGCAGCGCGCGCTACAGGCGCGCATAGTCGCCGAGCAGGCCGTCGCCACCGTCGCCGCCCATCAAGCCGGCCACGATGCTTACCTGACAGCACAGCAGGCGCAAGAGGCGCTGCAGACGCGCGCCGCCGAACGGCAGGCGCTGCTAAACGCGCGCAGCACCGCCGACAAAACCCTGGCGCTGGCGGCTGCCCGCTGTGAACAGATGCACCAGGCGCTGACCGAGATCGCCGCTGCCGAAACAATGGTGCAGGAGCTGGCGGCGGCGGTGGCGGAACAAGAGGCGCTGACGGCGCAGATGGCAGCCCTGGAACGGGCGCAGGCGCAGATGGCCGAGCTGGATCATCGGCTGGCTGCCGCCCTCGCACGTCGCCAGGCCACCCACATACGCCATGCCGCCGTCGTGACCGGGTGTGAGCAGGCGCGCGCCGTTGCTGCGCAAGGGCAGGCGCTGAATTCACGGCTGGCGGAGTTGCGCACCACACTGGAGGCGGCGCAAACCCAGGTGACGCTGATCGGCGCCGAACTAGCCACGCTCGAACAACAGAGTCAGGCGCTGCGCGATATCACCGCCGCGCGTTGTCCGGTTTGCGAACAACCCCTCACCCCTGACCATCGCGCGGAGATGCTGGCGCGCAATGAGGCGCAGGACACCGAGCTGCGTCGTCAACTGACGGAAGTGCAACGTACACTTGCCACACTGCAACAGGAGCTAGCCGATGGCGAGGCGGAGCGCACCCGGCTACAACACACATGGGCGCAGTTGCCGCGCGAAAGCGAACTCGCCGATCTGGCGCAAATGCTGGCGGAGATAGAGGCGGAGATTGCCACCGCTTCGGCTGCACGTGCAGAGTTGGCGACGCAGGTTGCGGCGCTGGATGGCCTGCGTCAGGCGTTGGCGGCGCTGGGCGACCCCAAGAGCCGTAGCGCCGTTGCCAGCGCACAGGCGGCGCAGCGACCACAGATCGAAACGCAACTCTTGAGCGAACGCAGCAAACAGGCGGCGGCGCTGCAACAGATCGAGCAAATCGATCAGGCGCTGGCGGCATTAGGCGACCTTGACCAGGCGTTGGCGGAGAATGCCAACCAGTTGCGCACCCACAGTGCGGCCTATCAGGCTGTGCTGACGCACCGTCAGCTGGCCGCGACCTTGCCGGCTGCTATTGCTGAACTAACCGAGATTGAGCAGGCCTTGCAAATTGCCGACAACCGTCTGACGGAAAGTCGCAGCAAACTTAAGGTTGCAATCGCACAGTTTGACCAGGAGAACTACCAGCAAGTATTATTAGATGATCGCAAGTTACGTGAAGAGTTGGGTAGTCTTTCGGCCAGCCTGCGTCTCCTGCAGGAAGCGCAGGCGCAGGACGCAAAACAGGTGGAAGCGTTGCGCGTCGAAGCAAGTCGACATCAGGCGCTACAGCAAGAGCGCCAACGACTGGCTCGGCTGGAAGAAGCGCTAGAAGCAATTCGCACCACGATCAAGCAGGCTGGCCCTTTTGTCACGCAGGCGTTGGTGCACCAGGTGAGCGAAGGCGCCGCCACGATTTTTGGTGAACTGATGCACGACCACAGTCGCGTGCTATCGTGGAACGAAGATTATGGCGTCACATTAACGGCAGGCGGCGCCATGCGCAGCTTCCGGCAGTTGTCCGGCGGCGAGCAAATGAGTGCGGCGCTGGCGGTGCGGCTGGCGCTGGTGCGCGAGATGAGCAACATCAACATCGCCTTCTTTGACGAGCCAACCGCCAACCTGGATGGCGTACGGCGCGAGGCGCTAGCGCAACAAATCATGACTGTTCGTGGATTCAACCAACTTTTCGTGATTAGCCATGACGATACATTCGAGCAAGCAACCCAGAACCTGATTCGGGTGACAAGATATGGCAACATCAGCGCCATCGTCGATGCAGCAAAATAATCATGTCAGCTCTGCACCCTCACCGCACATTCTGTACGTGGAGGATGATCCCATTGCCGCCCAGTTGTTCAAGCACCGGATGGAGCAGATGGGGTTTATCGTCGATCTGGCGCATACAGGGTCAGAAGGTCTGGAACGTCTGCAGCACCAGCAGTACGATCTGATCGTGCTCGACTATCTATTGCCGGAGTTAAATGGCCTCGAAATTCTCTACAAGTTGATGGAGAACGAGAACCGCCCTCCGGCGATCATGGTTACTGCCGAGGACGATGTGGCAATTGTCGTCGAGGCGCTACGTCTTGGCATCTCCGATTACGTCATCAAACGCTCCGAACCGAATTATCTCAGTCAATTGCCGGGCGTCGCCGAACGCGTCATTCAGGCGCATCGCAAGCGGCAGGAGCGCGAAGCAGTCGTTCGCCGCCTGCATGAACAGAATCAGAAGCTGGCGCTGCTCAACCGCGCCACACAGATTTTCACCTCCACCTTCGATGAGGATCAAATTACCTCGCAGTTGGTCAGCAGCATCTGCGAGTTCACCGACACAGAAGGCAGCTCGGTGTGGCTGCTCAGCCCCAACCAGATGCTCGATTGCGTTGCTATCTACGCCAACGGCGAGTTTGTGGAGCCACACCATGTGCCGCTGGCGCCGGGGCAAGGCATTGCTGGCTGGGCGTTTGCCAATTGCGAGACGGTGGTCGTCAATGACGTGTCCGATGATGCACGGTTTTCGACGACCAGCGACGAAAAACTGAAGTTTCACACGCAAACTTTGCTCGCCGTGCCACTGCGGGCGCCAGATCGCGTGTTGGGCGTCCTGGAATTGGTCAATAAGCGCACGGGCGCCTTCACGGATGCTGACCGGATTCTGGCCGAAACCCTGGCGGCGTCGGCGGCAATCGCCATTGAGAACGCACGCTTCTTTCAGGATTTGAATCGCCAGGCTGAAGAACTACGCCAGCGCAATGAAGAACTCGACGCGTTTGCTCACACCGTGGCGCACGATCTCAAGACGCCGCTGTCACTGGTGGCAGGCTATGCAGATATGTTGCGCGAAAACATCGACTATCTCCACCCAGAGGAGATCAGCAGCTATCTACGCCAGATCATCGACAACAGCATGCGCATGAATCACATTATCGAGTCGCTGCTGTTGTTGGCCGGAGTGCGCGGCGCTCTTCACGTTGAAGTCGAACCGGTCGATATGCAGTTGATCGTGGCGGAAGCGATCAGTCGTGTCGAGTTTATGTTGGTGGAACGCAACGCCACCGTGCATATACCTGATAATTGGCCGCCTGTGTTGGGCTATGGGCCATGGCTGGAAGAGGTCTGGTACAACTATATTGTCAACGCCTTGAAATATGGCGGCGACCCGCCTGTGCTGACCCTGGGCTTTGATTTTCCCAATGAACAGCAGACGCGCTTCTGGTTGATCGACAACGGGCCAGGGATTCCCGACGATGCGGCGCCGCTGTTCACGCCGCGCTTACGCACGCCGCGCAGCGAAGGGCGCAAAGGCTATGGTCTGGGGCTTTCGATTGTGAAACGGATCGTCGAGCGCTTGCACGGCGTCGTGGGCGCCGAAAATGCACCTGACGGGGGGAGCCGTTTCTACTTCACTCTGCCGAGCGCTGCTGCCGCCACAGAATAGCATAAGGCAGCAGGCCGTAATACCAGGCCAGCCAAAACGCCATCCACGCCCCTTGCCATCCATCTCGCCATCCCTGCAGGGTGATAAAACGCCGGTAAAACTCGCGCATTGGCTGCAGGATGAAGTTGTGAGGACGCGGACGAATGCCTCGCTCGGCGAGAATGCGCGCTTCATACGCAGCATAGACGCGCTGCTTGCGGTGAAACTGCGCCCAACTCTGGTAATTGTAATGAATCAGCGGGTGGACGAGATAACCCGCCGGGCCGCGCAAGGCGACGATCTCATGCACCTGGCGGTTGGGGTCATAGTTTGCCGCCGAGCGACGCAACAGTCGCAGCTGATAATCGGGCGAGAAGCCGCCGGCGCGCATCTCGTGGCCGACAATGAAGTTGCGGCGCGGCGTCCAATAGCCCGCCGCAGCGTCTGGCGCCGTGATCACCTGGCGCACTTCCGCTGCTAATGCCGGCGTCGCGCGCTCGTCGGCGTCCACAAAGAAAATCCATTCGGCGGCAGTGCTGTCGAGTGCAGCCTGACGTTGCGCAGCGTAGTTGTCGAAAGGGCGCTGTACAACCAGGGCGCCGGCGGCAGCCGCACGCTGCGTCGTGTCGTCGGTGCTGCCCGAATCCCACACGACAACGGCGTCCACCCAATCACGCAGCGCAGCAACACAGGTCTCAATGTGATGCGCCTCGTTATAGGTTAAAATTACAGCAACCAGGTTTGCCATCGATCAGTTATCGCCACGAAGCGCAATGTGCAGCTTGCATCATAAATGACGCATGGCATAGACGTTTTACGGGAAGGCGTGGGAGTCGAACCCACCGCAGCCGGCTCCGCGCCACCTGCCACCGGTTTTGAAGACCGGGGCGTCCACCGGGACACATCCCTCCCCGCCCTTCATTGTAGCGACCAGCCGCCAGATTGGGCAAAAGCCCGCTTCGTTTTGCGAGATGTCCACAAAGCCATTACAATTTGCAGACGGCCAATTTGAGCCACCCCCCAGTGTTTGGATGGCTTTCACCAGGAAAGGACGCGACGCTTGATGAAGCATTTACGGCACATCCACCTTAGGCTGGCATCGATTGGATTGTTGGGTGCGCTGTTTCTAGCGGCCTGCCAGCCATTGACGCCGACGCCCGCACCGGCGGAGGTCACTGACACGGCAACGCCAGAGGCGGCTACAACGGCGGCGTCCGCATTGCCCACTGACGCGCCTGCGACAGAACCGGTTGTGGCGGCAGCCGCACCTGTCAACTTGTCGCTTCCAGGGTTGGGGTTGGACATCGCCGTCGCACCGATGGGTTGGGAGATCGTAGAGGTGGATGGGCAACGCACGACACAGTGGGTCGTGCCGGAAAACGCAGCCGGCTGGGCGATCAATAGCGCCGGGGCAGGCGGCATAGGCAACATGGTAATCGCCGGGCATCAGACGCGCGGCGACGCTGTCTTTGCGGCGCTGGCGCTGGGCGAAGTTGAGCCGGGTCAGAAGATCATGGTGACGGATGCAGCCGGCGCCAAATTCACCTATCAGGTAGTCGAGGTCTCAGAGCCGCTGCCGTTGCTTGGCGCCACTGCCGCAGAACGTGCGCAGGCGGAAGCGTTTGTCGCTCCTTCAACCGATGCGCGACTAACATTGGTGACTGGCTGGCCTGCCGACACAACGACGCATCGCATTTTCGTGGTGGCGGAGCTGACATCAGCCACGCAGTAGATCTGCTGAAGGCAAGCAAGCTCATTGTGATCATGCAGAACTCTAACGTTCCACAGGAATCCCTGACCTGTTCGGTGATCGTTCCTGTATACAATGGCGTCGCCGTCATCACGCGTTGTCTGGATGCGCTGGCGCAGCAAACCCTGCCTGCACACCAGTATGAGATTATCGTTGTTGATGATGGTTCGACCGACGCCACAGCGGAAAGCGTCCAGACCTGGCGACAAACCCATCCACAGGTCAACCTCACCCTGGTGCATCAGGCAAACGCCGGCCCGGCGGCGGCGCGCAATCGCGGCGCCACAGAAGCGCACGCCCCATTGCTGCTCTTTACCGATGCAGACTGTGCGCCAACGCCGACCTGGCTGGAGGCAATGGTCGCCCCATTCACCGACGCCGAGGTGGCGGGCGCCAAAGGCGCATATATCACGGCGCAGACCGGCCTGATCCCGCGTTTTGTGCAGGCGGAGTATGAGGATCGCTATGACCGGATGTGTGGCCAGCCACAGATCGACTTCATCGACACCTACTCAGCAGCGTATCGGCGCGGTGTGTTCCTCGATAACCATGGATTCGATCCCATCTTCACGACAGCCAGCGTGGAAGATCAGGAGTTTAGCTTCCGGCTTGCCCAAAAGGGCTATCGTCTGGTTTTTGCACCTGCCGCCAAGGTAGCGCATCTGCATGACAGCGATCTCGGCGAATATTTTCGACGCAAATACTACATCGGCTTCTGGAAAGCGCTGATGATCCGTTGGCACCCGGAGCGGATGGTGCAAGACAGCCATACGCCCCAGGTGCTAAAGGTGCAAATTGTGGTGTTAGCCGCCATCTTTGGCCTGATGATGCTGGCGCTATTCGGGTTGGTTTGGCCTCCATTGCAGTGGGCCTGGTTCGGCGTTGGGGCGGGGGCGCTCCTCTTCCTGGCGACGACCTTACCCTTTGTGGCGAAACTGGCGCGGCGCTCACCTGCGCTGGCGTTGATTGGGCCAGGGATGCTGGTCGTGCGCGCACTGGCGTTGGGCAGCGGCTACCTGACTGGCACCGTCCATTTTGCTGGTACGCTGCCGGGGACGCATCAGCCTGTGCTCACCGGCTGGCAGCGCTTGATCAAACGCACAATTGATATTGTCGGGGCGCTGCTCGGACTACTCGTCTCGATTCCGTTGGTGGCAGTAGCAGCGTTGGCGATCAAGTTGGATTCGCCCGGCCCGGTCTTCTTCTGGCAGGTGCGCGTGGGCGAAAATGGTCGGCCCTTTCGCATCGTCAAGCTGCGCACGATGGTGGTGGACGCCGAGGCGAAGCTAGATAACCTGGTCGATCTCGATGCCCTGCCGGAGCCTGCGTTCAAGCTCAAGCACGACCCGCGCGTGACACGCGTAGGGCGACTGTTGCGGCGCACCTCGCTGGACGAAGCGCCCCAGTTTTACAATGTATTGCGCGGCGATATGAGCCTGGTGGGGCCACGACCAGAGGAAATGCGCATTGTACAACTCTATCGTGACGATCAACGACGGCGGCTGGCGGTTAAGCCCGGCATGACCGGCCCTATGCAGATCAGCGGACGCGGCGACCTGTCCTTTGCCGAGCGGTTGCAACTGGAATTGGACTATATCGAGCATTATAGCTTGCGGCGTGACCTGGAGATTTTGCTGCGGACGATTCCGGCAATTCTTCATGGCAATGGTGCGCATTGAGCTGTTATTACCAACACAAAGGATCGAGTGATGAATTTCTTGACTCAATACCTTCTTCGTCAACATCGGTGGTTGATGGTTGGCATGGGCGTGCTGATCATCGGCGTTGCTGCGCTGCTGTGGCCTGGCGCCAAGCAGGCGCAGGCGGGAGAACGACCGGCGCCCCTCTTCCAAACCATCCCGCCCACACCGACTCCAGCGCCGACGACGCCACCGCCGACGCCCACCCGGCGCCCGCGCGATAACAAAGACGACGATAAAAACGACAATCCTCCAGCGACGCCAACCCCAACGCCTGTCGGGGAAACGACGCCGGCATCAAGCGCAACCACCAGTACGCTGACGGGCGTGATCAATGCAACCACGCTCAATGTGCGGCAAGGGCCTGGCGCTAACTTCCCTGTCATCGGGCGTCTGCCCAATGGGACGGTGGTGACGGTGGAGGCGCGCAACGCCGACAACACCTGGCTCAATATCTGTTGCCTGCCCGACGGTCAGACGCAGGGGTGGGTCAGCGCCCAATTCGTGACCCCAAACTACAGCACCGCCGACCTAAACGACCTGCCGATCGGCAACGGGACAACATTAGTGGCGGGCATCACACCCGTGGCAACGCCAGTCGCAACGGCGACAGCGCTGGCGTTGCCGGTTGGGGCGCCGCAAGGCGCAGTCGCCGCCGTCTCACTGAATGTGCGCGCGGCGCCATCCACCGACGCCGCCATTTTGGGCAAGCTGAGCAATGGAACAACTGTAGCGCTGTTGGGCCGCAACGCGGCCAGCGATTGGTGGCTGATCTGCTGTGTCCCAGGTGCAACCGAAAATGGCTGGGTGTCTGCACAGTTCATCACCACCGAGGCAGATGCAGCGACATTGGCGGCATTGCCGGTGACCACCGGACGTGATACGCCTGTCGCTGCGCCGTCAATGCAGGCGACGGCGACGCCGGTCGCAACAGAGGAAGCGCAAACGCCAACAGCCCTGGCGCTGGTCGCTGCGCTGCAACCGGCCTTCCCCATGCAAGGCGATCAGGTTGTACTTGCCCTGACCTTGACCAATACCGGCGCTGCTGCCGCTGTCAATGCAGAGCTTTCCTTCGAGACCCCAGCTGGGCTGAGCTTTGTGGGTGTGTCGGCGGAGGATGGCGGCGAGGCGACGGCGCTGGACACTGACGGCGGCAACACCCTGATTGTTGTCACCTGGCCCGAACTGGCTGCTGGCAGCGCCACAACGGCCAAGATTACCCTCATGGTGGCGCCATCGCTGGAAAATGGCGCTGTGATCGATGGCGCAGCGGCGGCGCTGGCTGACAACGCCGAAGCCACCTCCGTCGCCATCAGCCTGGGAATGCCGCCGGCATCCCCGCCTGACTTCCAGTAGTCATCGGTGATGGCGCGTTGGACCGCTGCGGCAACGGCGGGTCTGTCAGCATTTGCATTCTACGTCGCGTCCCTGGCGCCCGGGTTGACCTGGGCGCACCAGGGCGCCGACGGCGGCGAATTGCTGGCCGCCGCCATCACCGGCGGCGTCCCCCATCCTCCTGGCTATCCGCTGTACACACCCCTGTTGCAGGGGTGGCTAATGCTGATCGGCTGGCTGGCGCCTGCCAGCGATCTGGCATGGCGCGGCAACCTGTTCAGCGCCCTCTGCGGCGCCGCCAGCGTTTTTCTCACCGTGCTGGTGGCTGGTGAATTGCTCTCCGCAAGTACGCCATATCGTTGGATGTGGGCGCTATTTGCTGGGCTGGCCTGGGCGTTTTCCCCCCTGTTGTGGAGTCAATCCATTCTCACCGAAGTTTACAGTCTGCATGCGCTGCTGGTCGTGTGGCTGGCGTGGGCAGTGTTGGTCAAACCTCTGCGGCTGTGGTATGTTGTGGCGCCGGTGGCGCTAGGGATTGCCCATCACTTGACGTTGCTGCTGTTATTGCCTGCTGCGTTTTATGCCCTCGCGACTGCGCGCAGGGGTGCGAGTCGCTGGTGGGCGCCGCTGTCCGCTCTGGCCGGCGGGATGGTGTTGGGGGCGCTGTTTTACCTACGGATACCGCTGGCCGCGGCCAGCGGCCCGCCGCCAGTCAACTGGGGCTACGCTGACAACTGGGAGGGATTGCAGTGGCTGGTCAGCGGCGCCGCCTATCGCGGCTACTTGTTGCACGGAGGGCTGACGACTGCATTGCAGCGGCTGACGGTGTGGGCACACACCCTCACCGACCAGTTTTCACCAGTGGGGCTGGCGCTCGGCTTTGTTGGTCTGGCAACCTGGGATCGCACAACGCCGCGCCTGCGCAATTTCAGTCTATTATGGCTGACGCCGATCAGCGTTTACGCACTGCTGTACTACACTCGCGACAGCGAGATTTATCTATTGCCGGTGGTCTGGTTGCTCAGCATCTGGATGGTGGTCGGGCTGGCGACGATTGCAGCGTGGCTGACGCCGCGCGTTGCCAGCGCCACGCCGATCCTGGCGGGAGTGACCGGTGCGGCGCTCTTGCTGCTGGTGGCGATACGCTGGCCGACATTGGCGCTGGGCGCCGATGCGACAGCGCGGCAGTATCTGGCGGCGCTGGCAGAGACGCTGGAACCAGATAGTTTGCTCGTGACGTTGGGCGATCGGGAAACTTTCACGGCGTGGTACGGCGCCTGGGGTGATCGAAGCTTGAGTGAGACTGCGCCGGGGCTGATTCCTGTCAATGAATCGCTCTATCAATTTGCCTGGTATCAACGTTTACAGCGCGACCTCTATCCAGATGTGCCGGCGATCGACGCGTCGGCGCCGGCGTTAGTGGCTGCCAATGCTGGTCTGCGCCCGATCTACTTCGCAGAAGCGCCGGCATGGATCGACGCGGCGAAGCTGGAACAGATCGGCCCTGTGTGGCGGTTAAAGCCATGAACACACTTATCTTGCCTGATAAGCGTCATTGTCTGGAAACACCGTGAAGATGAAATAGCGGCGATCAGCGTCACTCCTCGCAACTCGCTCTTCGCCCCTGTTTTCACAGCGGAGCATTGTGAATGGATCATAGTGGTATGCAAGAGGTTGGCAAAGGCTTCATCGAACCGCACGCGCCCGCACCGCTGCGCCACGCCCGGCGCAGCTGGCGCACCTGGGTGTTGCGTGTGCTTGGCGTGTGTCTGCTGGCAATGCTGCTGGTGGGGGGCTATTTCGCCATCGCCATTGGATGGGCAGCGTGGGAAACTTATCAGTCCACCCAGCAACTACGCGCGCTGGTCGCCACCACGGCATTGGACAACCCGGCCGCGCTGCAACGAGCATTGCAGCGTCTTTCGGATGACTACGCGCAGCTAACGCAAACTGCAGCCCCGGTCTTGCCCATTCTCGAACGCCTGACCTTTGTTCCGACGTACGGTGCAGTGGCCGGTGATGCTTCCACCCTGTTCCGGGCAGGTCAGCAGCTACTCCACCTGGCCGAAACGGGCGGCGAGCTCCTGGCGCCGACGCTGACCGAGCTACGCGCCGCCGAACCCGACCGTCCCACGCCAGAGCTTCTGGTGCAAGCCCTGGCGCAACAAGCCGACGCGTTGCCAGAACTGACGCCGCAGATCGACGCCTTGCGCAGCACGCTGGCGACCATCGATGCCGCAGCGATGCCCGCGCGCCTGGCGCCCATCATGCAGGCGGCGCCTGATTTGCTGACCCTGGCCGACGTGGCAACCCGATTAGGGCCACAGTTGCCGCTTCTGTTGGGGATGGATGGCCCCAAAACCTATCTAATCCTGGTGCAGAATAACCACGAACTGCGCGCCACCGGCGGTTTTATTGCCGCCATTGGACGGTTAACGCTTGATCATGGAAAATTGACGGAACTAGATTTTGCCGACAGCTATTCCATTTATCGCGCTGACGGCCGCTATCCTCCTGCGCCCGCTGCCATGCAGAAATACATGAATATCCCCGTGCTGGTGATGCGCGATGCGAACTGGTCGCCTGACCTGCCGACAGCCGCGCGCGTCGCCGAGGCGATCTACAAGAGCGACGTAGGCGTGGATATCGACGGCATTGTGACCATCGATCTCCATGCAGTGCGGCGCATCTTCAATGCGTTGGGCGAGATTCAGGCGCCCGGCTTCGAGACGCCGATCACAGGCGAGAATGTCGAAGCGCAGGTTGTCAAGCTGTGGGAGCGCCCTGCTCAGGGCGACACGGCGGTGGGGGGCGACACACAGGAGGAGCTGAGCGCCTGGTGGGTGCAACGCAAAGAGTTCATCCCGCGTCTGGCGCAGGCTGTGCTGAGCAAAATCCAGGGCGGCGACGTCGATGTACTGGCGCTGGCGTCGGCGCTGGTCGGTGCGCTGGATGCGCGCGCCATCCAGGTGTGGCTCGATGATCCAGAGGCGGCCGCTCTCCTCGGCGCGCAGGGTTGGGATGGCGCGCTGCGACCAACGCCTGACAATGATTTTCTAGCCGTCGTCGACACCAACATGGGCTACAACAAGGTGGATGCCGCCATCGAACGCGCACTCGACTATCGGGTCAGCTGGCCTGACGGTGTGAATCAACCGGCGCAGGCGACGTTGACCCTCACCTACACGCATCCAATCGACGCCGAAGACCCCGGCTGCGACCTGACGCCGCGTTATGGCAAAAGTTATGCCGACCTGATCGCCCGTTGTTATTTCAACTATGTGCGCATCTACGCACCGGCAGGCAGCAAGTTGATCGACGCCACCGGACTGGCACCGGATAGCATCACCACGCAGCGCGGTGAACACAAGACGCAAGTCTTCACCGGCTACTTCATCATGCCGCCACACAGCAGGCACCAGGTCACGTTCACGTACACTTTGCCCCCCGCCATCACTCCCGACAAGTATCGCCTCATCGTGCAACGACAGTCCGGCACGCAGCCGCTCCCCATAACGGTGACGGTCAATGGCGCTCTGACAACGACCACGCTTGCCGAGGGGGTATGGGAGTGGCCGGCGCCGTAGCGCAGACCTATCGCCGGTGCATCTGTGCCACAAGGTGCGGCAACACCACGCCGCTTGGCCCACGCAGGCAAATATCCGCCAGAGGCGATAGTTCTGACGCCTCCGGGTTGATCTCAATGATCGGCGCGCCGTGACGACGCGCACGCAACGGCAATTGTGACGCCGGGTAGACGACGCCGCTCGTGCCAATCACCAGGAAGAGATCACATGCATCGGCGGCTTGCCAGGCAGCGCGTAGTTCGCGTTCGGGCAGTATCTCGCCAAACCATACGACGCCAGGACGGATATAACCGGGGCAAAAGCGGCAAACCGGCGGCATTGGCGCTGTGCGATCCTCAGGGCGGAGCGTGTAGGGCGTCTGGCACGTCTGACAGAAAAAGCGAGCGATGTGACCGTGCAGGTGCAGTGTGTGAACGTTGCCGGCGCGTTCGTGCAGGTCATCCACATTCTGCGTGATCAAGGTGAAGCCCGGCGTCAGGCGTTCCAGTTGCACCAACGCCAGATGTCCAGGATTGGGCGACGCGGCTTCTACTGCGGCCAGCCGGTGCATGTACCAGCGCCAGACCAGACCGGGGTCGGCAGCGAACCCCTCCGGACTGGCGAGCTGCAGGGGGTCAAAGTGCGACCATAGCCCCGACCGGGCGTCACGGAAGGTGCTGACGCCAGACTCGGCGCTGACGCCGGCGCCAGTCAACACAGCGACCGCCTGGGCATTGGCCAGCAGATCGGCGGCTACCACCAGGGAGCGAGTCAATTCTGCATCCATATGCATTCTCGTTTTGCGCAACGCATGACTGCCCCGCAGGGACATGGGCGCTGAAACAAAACAGGCCGGGGGTCACAACGATCCCCGGCCTGTTTGTTGTAACTGCTGGGTTCAGCTTGCCAACGAAATTTCGGTCTTCGGATCGAAGATGTGCGCGTTTGCCATGTTGACGGCGAGCTGAATTTCATCGCCCACCTGTGAACGCACACGCGGATCGACGCGTCCGATGAATTGCTTGTTGTCGCGGGTCACGAGGTACAGGAAGATCTCGTTGCCCATCATTTCCACCACGTCGACCTTGGCCGTCATGTCGGCCTCGAGGATGCTCGGCGGCACGAAGGGCTTGGCATGGATGTCTTCCGGGCGAATGCCGAAGATGACCTGCTTGCCCTTGTGGGGGCGCCACTCGTCGGCCTTGGGCTGCGGCACCGGCAGGCGGAAGCCACCGCTGTTGATTTCGAGCTTACCATCGCTCTCGACAAGCGTGGCGTCGAAAAAGTTCATGCTTGGGCTGCCGATGAAGCCAGCGACAAAGACGTTGTGGGGGTGATCGTACAGCACCTGTGGCGTGTCGATCTGCTGCAGCAAACCATCCTTCATGACGGCGATGCGGGTCGCCATGGTCATCGCCTCCACCTGGTCGTGGGTCACGTAGATGAAAGTGGTGGCGAGGCGCTGATGCAGCTTGGTCAACTGCGCACGCGTCTGCACGCGCAACTTGGCGTCAAGGTTGGAAAGCGGCTCATCGAAGAGGAAGACAGCCGGCTCACGCACAATGGCGCGACCGACCGCAACGCGCTGGCGCTGACCACCGGAGAGCTGCTTGGGCTTGCGATCCAGCAGGTGGCCAATGTCCAGAATGTCGGCGGCTTCCTTGACGCGACGATCAATCTCTGCCTTTGGCGTCTTGCGGAGCTTCAGGCCAAAGGCCATGTTGTCGTACACGCTCATGTGCGGATACAACGCGTAGCTCTGGAAGACCATCGCGATGTCGCGATCCTTTGGCGGCACATCATTGACGATCCGATCTCCGATCAGGATATTGCCATCGCTGATCTCTTCGAGACCGGCCAGACAGCGCAGGCTCGTGGTCTTGCCACAACCTGATGGGCCAACGAAGACCAGGAATTCTTTGTCTTCGATGTGAATGTTCAGGTCGTTGACAGCCGTCACCTCGCCGTACCGCTTGTAGACGTGGTCGTAGGTTACACTTGCCATTATGTTTTTTTCTCCTTGGCGTCAAACACAACTGTTTGAAACAAAAAATTGGAGGTAAGCAGGGAGCATCCTGTTGGCAGGAGTATACCACAGGCTCAAAATAAGTTGCAACTCCATTTTAGGCGGTGAAATTGGCGAGTTCTCGTACGGGATGTACGCCTATTTTGTTAATCCTCATAAGCCGACCGGGCGTTGCTGCGTCAGTCCACTTATGGTGATTACCAAAATGCTCCGGTAATCGACGTTGCTGCTTTCTATGCACGGAGCGGCCTCTCCCGTAGGTCATCGCCTCCGGCGTGACAGACGTTGCTGCTGCCTTCAGTTCTCCCGTAGGTCATCGCCTCCGGCGTGACAATGACGTTGCTGCTGCCTTCAGCTCTCCCATAGGTCATCGCCTCCGGCATGATGGCGTAGTTGACTGGAAACGTCCGGCTGGAAGCCGAACCTACAATGACCGAATCCATTGGTTAAACTCCATAATTCACCAGGGCGGCCACATCGCTGTTTGATATTACATGACAAATATGTTACGCTTGCCTTACACAGCCAGTAAGCCCCACAAGGACAGACGCGACCAGGGCGCAGCGGAATCTGGCTACGACAGGTTGATTGTGTGGGAATCTCTCCATGGTGGAACAAGCGAACTTGCCCTCTACACCTGTTGACAGGAGCGGTGATCTGGCCGGCCGTATCTTGCCGGGTCGCGACCTGAGCGTCTTGATTGCGGAAGATGAGTTGGTCATGCGCCGCCTGCTCAAACAGTCGATGGAGCGTCTCGGCTTCACCGTTGTTGAGGCGATAGATGGCGACGACGCTCTCCAGAAATTTAGCAACCAGCGTTTCAACCTCATCATGCTCGATGTGTTGATGCCAAAACGCAATGGCTTCGAGGTCTGCCAGGAAATCCGCCATCGCTCCGATGTGCCAATCGTTATGATTACAGCGCTCAACCGTCCTGAAGACATCATCCAGGGGCTAGAGTTTGGCGCTGACAACTACATCACAAAACCCTTCAATTTCAAGGAGTTAGAAGCGCGTATCTACGCTGTCATTCGGCGTTCCACACATCTGAGCAACCATCGTTCGTTTGATGTGGCCGAAATCGGCGATCTGCGTCTGTTCAACGCAACCCAGGAAGCCGAGATTGCGGGACGACGCGTCACCCTGACCCCGATCGAATTTGCGCTGCTGCGCCATCTGGCCAGCCAGGCCGATCGCCCCGTCTCCAAAGAGGAGTTGCTCCAGGAGGTGTGGGGCTACATGGACACAAACAGCCCGAATCTGGTCGAGCTGGCGGTGCGCCGATTACGCACCAAAATCGAAATTGACTCCGCCAACCCCACGCGCGTCGTCACTGTGCGTGGGGTGGGTTACAAATATTGTTCTTCTCCGGTTCACTCACACCAGCGCACCTGACATTGTCATCGCTTAGCCGACGCCGCCCCGCACACGCCTGACGATTTCGGGCAGCCTGGTCACAACGAACTCGATCTCGGCTGCGGTGGTGCTGCGCCCCAGGCTGAAGCGGAGCGCGCCGGCTGCCTGTGGTGGAGGCGCACCGATGGCGGTCAAGACATGGCTGGGACGGTGGCTGCCCGATGCACAGGCGCTGCCGCTGCTGGCGGCGACCCCTGCCAGGTCAAGCGCGATCAGCATCCCTTCAGCGTCGGCGTCCTCGATGAGAAAGCTGGCATGATTGTCCAGCCGCAACTCTGGATCGCCAGTCAGATGGATGCCATCGATTGCTTCGAGCAGACCGCCGATCAACTGGTCGCGCAGGGCGCGCTGACGCATCCCTTCCTCTACGCGTTCGGCTTCGGCCAACTCGAACGCCTTCGCCATGCCGGCAATCAAGGGGATGTTCTCTGTGCCGGCGCGGCGACCGCCCTCCTGGCTGCCCCCTAGCAATAACGGCCAGAAGGGCGTGCCCGTGCGCAGATAGAGCACTCCCACACCCTTCGGTCCATAAAATTTATGCGCGCCCAGGCTCAATGCATCCACCTGCAGTGCGTTCACGTCGAGCGCCAGCTTTCCGCCAGCCTGAACAGCGTCCGTATGAAAGGGAACGTGATGGGCGCGGCACAGTGCGCCGATGGCCGCCAACGGTTGGATTGTACCGATCTCGTTATTGGCAGCCATCACGCTGACCAACGCCACATCGCGCCCGTCACCCAACGCCTGCGCCGCCTCCTCGACATGCACCAGCCCTCGCGCATCAACAGGCAGGATAGTGAGCAAGAAGCCAAAGCGATCGCGCAGCGCTTCGGCGCATTCCAGCACTGCTTTGTGTTCGATGGCGGTGGTGATCAACCGGTTGGCGCCGGTGGCGGCGCGGCGCGCCAACGCAATGCCGTAGAGAGCTGCATTGTCGCTTTCTGTGCCGCCGCTGGTGAAGATGATCTCGCCAGGTCGAGCATTGAGCAGCGTTGCCAGGGTCTGGCGCGCGCTGTGCAGCACGACGCTGGCGCGGCGCCCGGCGCGATGGATGCTAGATGGGTTGCCAAAGGATTCGGCCAGGTGCATGTTGACGACTTCCAGCACCTCTGACCGGATTGGCGTAGTGGCCGCATGGTCGAGATAAATCACTGCAGGTGGCATGGCGACTCCTTCTGGCATTTGCTCGCTCCTTACACAACATGCGCCACGCGCTATTGTGTCTTGGAAATCGTCTTCTGTAGCTCCCCGCGCTTGACAACCCCTTCCACCAGGTTCACGCCAAGCCAGTAGACCAGGTGACGATAGTCTGGCGCTGCGACGATGAGCACATCGGCCTGTTTGCCCGCTTCCAGCGAGCCGAGCCGATCACCCAGGCCGATGGCGTGCGCTGCGTTAAGGGTGACCGCGTTAAGCGCCTCGGCAGGCGTCAGGCGCTGATAGCGGCAGGCGAGCGCCATCACCAACGGCAACGAGAGGATAGGCGCCGAACCAGGGTTGAAGTCGGTGGCCAATGCCACCGCTGCCCCAGCATCGATCAGCGCGCGCGCGTCGGCAAAGCGGCTGCTGCCCAGATGAAAATTGACGCCGGGCAGCAGCACGGCCATCGTATCGGAGGCGGCCAGCGCAGTCATGTCTGCCGATGGCGTCACGTCCAGGTGATCGGCGGAGATAGCGTGCAGCGCCACAGCCAATGGCACGCCGCCCAGCGTCACGAATTCGTCGGCGTGCAGTTTGGGACGCAGCCCTAGCCGTTCTCCAGCCATCAGTACGCGCGCGGTCTGCGCCAGATCAAAGACGCCGGCCTCACAGAAAACATCGTTGAAGAGCGGGATGCTGGACGCAGCAAAGCGCGAACTCTCCCACCAGGCGCGCACGGCAGGCAACATTTCCGTGCAGACCAGATCGATGTACGCATCGGGCTGATCTGTGAATTCAGGCGGCGTCGCGTGAGCGCCGAGAAAAGTGGGAACGATATCGAGTGGTGTGGACGCGGCCAATATCTCGATGGCGGCCAACAGTTTTAACTCGGTGGTGGTGTCCAGCCCGTAGCCGCTTTTGATTTCAACCGTCGTCGCACCGAGGTGCAGCATTGTGGTGAGTCGTTGCCGGCCAGTATCCACCAGCTCGCTGAGTGACGCTGCACGCGTGGCGCGCATTGTGGCAAGGATGCCGCCACCGGCCGCCAGCAGTTCCTGGTAGGTGGCGCCGGCCAGCTTGCGTTCGAACTCGGCCACGCGGTCACCGCCAAAGACCAGGTGGGTGTGACAATCGACAAAGCCAGGACAAAGCACCTTGCCAGCGACATCGACGCGTCTGCGCGCCATGTATCGCCCTGTCAGTTCCGCTGTTGGCCCCACCGCCATGATCACGCCGTCGTCGATGGCGACGGCGCCATCGGCAATTACGCCGGCGTCGGCCAGCGCCGCGCCGCGTTTCGGGCCAGGGCCGGCGCAGGTGACGACCTGCGCTGCGTTCGTCAACAGGAGATCGATGTGTTCGGTCATATCAAGCATTTTACGGATTTCTAGGTTGACATTTTAT
>DGFH01000031.1 GCA_002391565.1 Anaerolineales bacterium UBA3905 | reverse complement strand
GCATCAGCGTCTGACGCTGCAGCGCGGCTTCGACACGCGCCATGTCCTGTCGCACCTGCTCCAACGTCTGGAGCAGGATGATCTGAAGTTGTCCAAGATGCGCCAATACGTCAGCCAGCTCGTTCACCTCGACGCCAGGCATAGGCGACACGATGGAGACGCCCTCCCTTGTGTCGTAATGATCGCTGCGAATCTGTGCATAGAGTAGTTGCGTGCTGCGCGCGGGTTCGACCCCCAACTCGCGGCGCAACATTTCGACGCAACTTTCATACTGACGTAGCGCGGCGGTGCGATTGCCCGCCATGCAGTGCAGGCGCATCAGGCGGCGATGGGTGCGCTCACGCGCCGGGTCGCAACGCAGCGAAAGCTCACAATAGTGGATGCCAACCTCGCTATCGCCGCGCTGTTCTGCCCAGGCGGTCAGCTTATCCAGCATCGACAGATACATCTGTTGATACCGTTCCCGAGCAGTGATGCACCAATCCTGATACCATCCTTCCAGCAGGTCGCCCTGATATAACTGCACCGCATCACAAAGCAGTTCAGCCTGTGCGCTGGTCAATTCATGACCGTCGAGTTGTCGCGTCGCGGTGTAGGCGTGCTCGAATTGATCGACATCCAGCCAGACCGTCAGGGTAGGATCGAATTCGAGCCAGTCGGCGTCGGCGCGCAAGAGCGGGGTCGTCGGGTGGCAGGCGGCGTCAAGTGCGCGCTGCAATTGCCAGAGCGTCTGACGCAGATATTTGCGCGCCTGTGCGTCATTACGCTCAGCCCACAAAAGGGTTGCCAGCGCTTCACGCGTATATGGATGCGCACGATGCAACAGCAGGTGGACGAGCAGTTCCTGCACCTTGCGCGCTTCTAGCCCGACCAACTCGCGACCATCGACTTCGCAATGCAGCCGCCCAAATAAGGAAACGTGGAGTGAGGTCATCGCCGTGCCTCCGTTGCACTGGAACACAGCCGCCACCAATCGGCGACGCCAACAATGTGGGGGCGAACCGACGAATCTTCTGAAGCAGAGACCATGCTACGCCTGTTTGCCGTCAATTGCAATGGCGTCATGGCAACGATTACCTTACAATTTTTCCCCTTGTACAGGGGAAATTGACATAGTATTCGCCAGTGTTACAGTAAATCACTGCTGCACAGCATAGCTAAAAAACAGTAGGGTTTATCTGATGAACAACACCCACAATACGTGATCTTCTTCACACGACCGGCGTGCAAGTCGTAGTGTAGGGTCGATGCGTTGATAGAGCGTTGATTGTGGGGTATCGGGTGTTTGGACTACCTCAACACATCAAGCCACAGCCGATGGTTGTACGCCTCAAAACCCTGGTGCAAGAAGAAATCAAGCGCCGGTCGGTTGAACGCCCACACGCTCAACGCCAGCCTGGGGATGCCCAGCGCACGGGCATGGCGTTTGGCAGCCTCGATCAGGGCGGCGCCCACGCCGCGCCGCTGCTGCGCCGGCGCCACGGCGATGTGATGAATCCACACGCGTTCCAAGCGATAGGTCATCGAGGTTTCCTGCGCAGGATTGGCGTCGGCGTAGAGATAGCCGACCACGGCGCCGTCGATTTCGGCCAGGAAGATCACGACGCCGGGCTGAGTTAGATGTTCGCGCACCATTGCCGGTGGGAAGGCGTCCATCGTCGCCGGCTTGAAAAAATCTGGATGTGCGGCGGCGTGCACAGCTTGCAGCGCAGCGTGCAACTGGGAAATCTCTTGGGCGTCCTGTGCTGTGGCGCGGCGCACGGTGACGGCGGCCTTTGCCGATGTGGGGTGGGCGTTGGCGGCGCGACGGCGCATCTGTTCCTCGGCGGCGGCGCGCATCGTGGCGACCGGCGCCGACTTCCCCGTCCAGTGCTCAAAGGCCAGCGCCCCTTGCCAGATCAGCATGCCCAGCCCGCCGATGGCATGCGCACCTGCGGCGCGCGCCTGTTGCAATAACAACGTCTCCGCCGGGTTGTACACCAGGTCGTACACAATCTGATCGGCGCGCAACGGCAGCTCGTGCGGCCAGGGCGTCGTGTCTGCGTGCGGCGTCATGCCCAGCGAGGTGCAGTTGACGATCAGTGTGGCGTCGGCGACGTCTCGCAAACCCTCCGGCAGGGTTACGACGGCGCCAGTTGTGACGCCCAGAAAAGGACGCAGGTCATCCAGAAGCTGATAGGCGCGGGCGGCGCTGCGGTTGGCGATTGTGATGTGACCGGCGCCGGCCTGCGCCAGCCCGTAGACGATGGCGCGGGCCGAGCCGCCCGCGCCGAGCACCAACACATGCCGTCCCGCCGGTTCGACGCCGTGTGCGCGCAGGTCGGCGATGAAGCCGGGCGCATCGGTGTTGTCACCAATCAACGCACCGTCTGCCCCGACGATGATGGTGTTGACTGCGCGCATCGCCTGCGCGGCCGGCGCAATCCGGTCGAGGAAAGGCAGCACCGCCTGCTTGTGCGGCACGGTGACATTGATGCCGCGCATGCCCAGGGCGCGCATTCCGCGCACGGCGTCGCCCACGGCGCCCGGCAACGCCGGATCGACCGGCAGCGGGAGATAGCGCCAGTCCAACCCCAGGGCGGCAAAGGCGGCGTTGTGCATCGCCGGGCTGACGCTGTGGCTCACCGGCCAGCCGATGAGGCCGACCAGCGTCGTTGTGGCAGAGATGGCAGCGTGTTCAAACAGAAACTGCGTCATGCTGGTCGCTATTCGACGATTCAGGTTATGCTTCGACGCTCAGCTCTGCGCCCAGCGCCTGCAACGTCACTTCGAAGCCGGGGAAGCTGTCGCCGGTGACTTCAGCGCCATGCACGACGGTTTGCCCCTTCGCCACCAGCCCAGCCACCGCCATCGCCATCGCCAACCGATGATCGTCATGCGACTCCACCGGCGCGCCGATCAACGAGGTGGGGCCATCGATGATGAAGCCGTCAGGCGTCGGCTCGATGCGTGCGCCGAGTTTGCGCAGCTCGCTCACGGTGGTGGCGATGCGATCAGTCTCTTTCACGCGCAGTTCGTGGGCGTCGCGTACGATGGTGCGCCCTTCCGCCTGCGTGGCGGCCACGGCCAGGATCGGCAGCTCGTCGATCATCGTCACGATCCGCTCGCCGCCAAAGGTTGTCCCGCGTAGCGTCGAACTTGCTACGACCAGGTCGGCGACCGGTTCCCCGCCTTCCTCGCGTGGGTTGGTGAAGGTGATCGCCGCGCCCATCTCCACCAATGCTTCGACGATGCCGGTGCGCGTCGGGTTGACGCCGACGCCGCGAATCGTGATACGGCTGTCCGGCGTGATGGCGCCCGCCACCAACAGAAATGCCGCCGAAGAAATATCGCCCGGTACAGTGATGTCGAGCGCCTTCAAGGGCGACTGCGGGCGTTCGCTGGAAACCTTGTTGCCATAGACCGCCACTGGCGCGCCCATTGCCGCCAGCATCCGTTCGGTGTGGTCGCGCGCCGGGCCGGGTTCAATCACCACGGTCAGCCCATGTGCATACAGACCAGCCAGCAGCAGGCAGCTTTTGACCTGGGCGCTGGCGACCGGCATCGTGTATTCCATGCCGCGCAGCCGCGCCGGGCGAATCCCCAGCGGTGCGTAGTCGCCGTTCTGCCGCCCCATGATGTCAGCGCCCATGCCGCGCAGCGGGCGTACGATGCGTCCCATGGGGCGGCGGCGAATTTGGGCGGTGCCGTTGAGGAAAGAAGTGAATTGTTGCCCAACCAGCAACCCGGTGAGCAAACGAATCGTGGTGCCGGAGTTGCCGCAGTCGAGGACGTTGGTCGGTTCCTGCAAGCCATCCAGCCCGCGACCATGGACAATCAGTTCGGTGGGCGTGATCACGTCGATCTGCACGCCCAATCCACGCATCACCTCGATGGTGGAGCGGCAATCGCCGCCGTCGAGAAAATTGCGCACATGTGTTTCACCTTCAGCAATGCTGCCGAACATGACAGCGCGATGGCTGATCGACTTGTCGCCGGGCACAGAGCAGGCGCCGGTGAGCGCCTTGCCGGAGCTTATCGTAATCTGGGTCATGCTGCGTTCCTGAACTAATTCCGTTCGTGGAGTGATAAGGGATGGGTGGCGCGTCGCCACCAAAAAATGCGGCTACACTATAGCGATGAGCGGTAAGAAGGTCAAATGAATCAGGGGTTTTGCATCACAACGTCGCCGATCTCCAGGGGGCCGGCTTCCACGGCGCCGCCCTCGATTGCATAGACAACCACTTCCAGCCGGTAGCGTCCTGGCGGCAGATCGGCGGGCAGCGTCAGCGTCTTGAGATCGGGCAATGCGGCCTCAAAAAAGAGATTGGTTGGCAGGATGCCGCGCGCAGGGGGGCCATCTTCCTGGGCGACGGTGACGCCCTCGGCATTCACCAGGCGCAGCGAGGTGTTGAGCTGGCGGTCGATCGGCGCAGTCGCCTGCCAGGTCAATTCGACCGGCAATGGCTGTCCCGGTGTGAGTGCGCCTGCGCGCCAGCCGGTCAGCGCCAGGCGACCAAAGGCGAGCGGCGTGGCCAATTCCCGGATTTCGGTGTAGGCCGGTGCAGCGCGCCAGCCTTGCGCCAGCAAAGCAGTCACTCCGCGCTCCTCGAAGGCTTTGTCGAATTGGGTCACAACCATGCGTTGAAAGTCGCCGTCGTAGCGCGTCGCCAGGCGTAAGGCGTCGGTTACGAACCAGACGCGCGGCGCTGTGCGGATGATCTGCGCCAGCTGCGCCGTGTCGTTGAGCAAGGCGGCGCCGGTCCAGCGATCCACCAGCACGCCCTCTTGTGGAATCACAAACTCCGCGTAGACGCGTTGCACGGCGTAATAATCACATGGAGCGCCCAACACAAAGGCGCACGCAGGCGGCTGGGGCGACATCACCACATCGCCCGGCTGGCGGTGAGCGGCGACATACGCCAGCACGCGATCATATCCTTCGACCTGCCGCGTCAGCGTCGTCATGGCCGGCGCCCACCCGTTCCACACGATCAGCCCGGACAGCGTCGCCGTCGCCGCCCAACGCCACTGTTCACGCCGCAGCAGACGGTCGATCAGCCAGACTGCGCCTGCCGCACCTGTCAGCAGCCACACCGGCTGTACGAAGAAAAGATAACGTGTCTCGCGCCACTGTCCACCCACCAGCGTCAGGATGAAAGCGAGCACGAAGGCGAATTGTAACGTAAAGAAGAGCGTCGCCTGGTGAAAGCGATCGATCTGCGTCGGTCGCCAGCCGCCGCGCGCCAACGCCAGCAGCGCCACGCCGATGGCCAGCAGCGCGGTCAGCGTCCAGGGCAGGCGATCCGGCGCGATGAGGAGCGGTGCATAGGCAGGCCACGTCGCCGCCACGTCAAAGATCGGCGCAACGTAGGGGCGCTCCGCCTGGATCGTCTCGAAGAAGCCGGGCTGCCCCAGAATCTCGATGGCATAGCGCACCGCCAGCGCCGCCAGGATCAACAGATGAGAAGGCCAGATGGCAGGGCGCAGCAAGAAACGCCAGCCGCGCCAGAGCACCATGCCCAACAGCAGTGGCGGGTAGAGCAACACCATCTGCTCCTGGGAAAAGAGGGCGAGGATAAAACAGACGGTGAAGAGCAGGTGACGCCCGACAACCTGGTTCTTCTGCGAAACCGGACGGCTATCTTCTTGTATCGCCCAGTACGCCGTCCAGATCGTGAGCAGGGTGAAGAACTGAAGTTGGGCGTAGAAGCGCGCCCGCCCACCCCAAACAATCGCCTCTGGCAGCAGCGCCAGACCTAGCGCCGCCAGCCAGCCCACGCGCGCCTGCCACTCGCGACGTCCGGCGGCAAAAAGGACGAGGATCGTCGCCAGCCCGAAGATGACGCTCGGCAACCGTCCCGTCGTGTAGTCTAATCCGACCAGCGCACCGACTGCCGCCGTGACGTAGGTTGTCAGCAATCCGCGTGTGTAGAGCACCCCACTCGGCATGATCGGCGCGCCGATTTCCTGCGTGCGCTGCGCCGCCCACAGCGTCGTGAACTCATCGACGTAGAGGCTGATCGTCTGCACGTATTGCCAGCGTAGCCAGAGGGCCAGCGCCAGCAACAAAACTGATGCCAAGAGGAAGATGATAGCACGCAGATGACGCGGATTTGACGGATTGGCGCGGATTTTCCCTGCTGGACGATTTGATCCGTTTTGATCTGCCGAATCAGCGTCATCCGCGATCCATTGCCCTATCATGGCACGATGATCTCCCCCACCACGGCGAAGTCACCCACCACTGCGCCACTTTGACTGACGGGCAGGCGCACGTCGCCGGTGTACAACCCCACGCGGACGGTGTAGCGCCCCGGCGCCAGGTCCGGTGGTAGAGTCAACGTCACCATATCGACGATGCGCTGACCCGGCTGCCAGGTGTGCGTCGGCGCAAAGCCGCCCAGCGGCGGTTGATCCTGCTGTGCAGCCAGTGCACCTGCGCCATCGACCAGATGTACAAAGAGGGTGTAATCGGCGGCAGGCGTAGCGAGCGTTTCCCACTGCAATTGTAGCGTGACTGGCGCGCCGGGCGGTGCGGTCGTCGGCAGCATGGCGCCGGCAAGATAGGCGACGTCGCCCAAGGTGTAGGGCGATGCCAGGGGCGTGACGCCCGCGTCCGCTGGCGCGCCAATTTGGATCAACGCCACCTTTTGCTCGCCTGCAGGCAATGGATCGCCTCCACGCACCGGCGTGGCCGGCAACGGCGCCAGCGTCGTCGGGTCATAGAAGGAGAGCACAAGCTGGTAGAGTCCCGGTGCGGCGTCGGACGGGATGGTGAGCGTGTAGCCGTCGGGGCGCACCTCGCGCACCGGCCAGGCCGACGTCGGCGCCCCCCAGGGCCAGCCATCCGCCCGCCAGAGTTCGGCGCCATCGGGCGCAACCAACCGCACCAGCGCGTTGTAGTTGGTGGACATTGGCGCCAACGCCTGCAAATAGAAGGTGACAAGTTGCTCTGCGCCTGCTGCCATCTGACCTTGCGGCAACTCGACGCCGATCAGCCGGATTGCCCCGCCAAAATCGGCGGCGGGGGCCGTGTTGAGATCGATGAAGGGCGGCAGCAACGTGTTGCGCAGGTCGTAGACGCGCGCCAGCGTCA
>DGFH01000212.1 GCA_002391565.1 Anaerolineales bacterium UBA3905 | reverse complement strand
ACGACATCCAGGGGCGGCACGTCACCGCTGCGCATGTGCAGCAAGCGCTGGCGACCGCCAGCAACGGGCCGGTGGCGGAAGGTGCGGTCGGTGCGGGAACCGGGACGACCTGTTACGGCTGGAAGGGCGGGATCGGCACGGCCAGTCGCATCACGTTGGCAGCAAACGGCGGCTTCACCCTCGGCGCGCTCGTCCAGACAAACTTTGGTCGGCCTGAAGAATTGCGCTTTGGCGACGCATGGGTGGGGCGCCATCTCCGCCCGCCCACACCTTCAGTCACCACACGCGGCTCGGTAATGGTGGTGTTGGCGACCGACGCGCCACTCGATGCACGACAGTTGCACCGACTTTGCGTGCGCGCCGGCGCCGGGCTGGCGCGCACCGGCGCCACGATCGGGCACGGCAGCGGCGACTTTGTGATCGCTTTTTCGACCACGTGGTGCAGTCGTTGCGCTGCGCCGTCCGTGCTGTCGGCAACCCAAACCATCAGCGATGAAGCTGCTATCATGGAAGAGTTGTTCCCTGCCGTTGTGGAAGCTGTGGAAGAGGCAGTGCTCAATTCGCTCTGCGCTGCCGAAACAGTTTGGGGGCGCGATGGGCATGTGCGTTACGCCCTGCCGGTGGTCGAGATGGCGACCTGGCTTGCGGCGCGCGTATCCGCTCATGGGACGTCGGGAGTGGTCAACTCGTCCAGGAAGCACCCCAAATAGGTCGCGACGGTGGCAGGCTGTTCGAGCAAGACATTGTGCCCGGCATCCTCGATCAGATGCAGCCGGCTGCCGGCAATCCGGGCGTGTAACATTTCGCTGAGTGTAGGCGGCGTCATCCGGTCGTGGCGGCCACACAAGATCAAGGTGGGAATCTGGAGCGACTCAACGCGATCACGCACATCGAAGTTAGCCGCCGCCAGGAAGTCTCCGTAGAGCGTCTCCGGATCATTTTCACGCAGGGCGCGCAAATAGCGCTGTTTTTCGGCCTCGCTGGTGGTGGTGTGATACGAATATTCGACCATTTGCGCGGTGGCGTTGGCAAAATCGGTGAGCGTTCCCTCCAGGAAGGTGGGCGAAACTTTCATGCGCGCACCGGCGCCGATGAGGACGATCCCGGCCAACCGATATGCGTACGCCAAGGCAAAATCCAGCGCAATCGCACCGCCAAGAGAGTGTCCAGCCAGCACAAACCAGGGCAATTCGAGCGCGTCGACAAAGTCGCGCACGATCTCACTGTAGGCAGCCACGGTGGCGCAACCGGGCGGCGGAGACTCGCCATGACCGGGCAGATCAAGCGCGTACACAGCAGTGTGTTCCAGATAGCGCACCTGTGGCGGCCAGACCAGGTGATTGCCGCCCGCCCCATGCACCAAGACCAGGGGTGGACGGCCAGGCGCAACGTGACGCCCATAGCTGCGGTAAGCTAGAGTGCGGTTGCCAATGACGATTGTCTCCACGCGGGGCGCCTCTCCTGAATGTTGGGGAAATTACATTGGCTCATTATTCTACCGTATCGACAGCCAGATGCCGAAATGCGTTGGGATATGCGCCTGAACGCAGACGCATCTGTTGAACACAACCGCCATCCATCAGGCTCTCCTTTGCCAGCAATCTTGCCAACAAGAAAGATGAACACTGATGCAGATCGCCAACTTTGCCACCGAACACTTTTTCGCTCGCTACGAATTCACTACGCCTCATCTGTTGGGCAGCTCCGATTGTGAAAGCATCACCGTCGCCGAGTTGTTGGCGCTGGCTGGCGTCACGTGGGACGAATTCGGGCGGCTCAGTCTCGGCTACACCGAGTCATTAGGCCATCCCGAACTGCGCCGCCAGATTGCCGCCAGCTACGCCTCGGTGCACGCCGAAGAGATCATCATGCTTGGCGCACCCGTCGAAGGCATCTATCTGATGGCGCGGGCCGCACTCGCCCCCAACGACGAGGTGATCGTCTTGACGCCTGCTTATGACGCCCTGCTCCATCTGTTTGAGCATGTGGTGGGCGTCGCCAATGTAAAACGCTGGACTTTCACGCCGGGCGCCGGGCGGTGGGAACTGGATTTCGACGCGCTACATCGGCTGATCACGCCGCGCACGAAGTTGCTGGTTGTGAATTTTCCCCATAACCCGACCGGTTATCTCCCTACGCCGGCGCAGATGCACGCGCTGACGGCGCTGGTCGAGCAGCATGGCCTGCTCCTCTTTTGTGACGAGATGTACTTTGGGCTGGTGCACGGCGACACGCCCGCCATCGCTTCAGCGGCAGACCTCACCCCGCGCGCCGTCGTGCTCTCTGGGCTATCCAAAACATACGGGCTGCCAGGGTTACGCACAGGGTGGCTGGTGGTGAAGGATGCTGACCTGCGCGCCAACCTGATTAACTGGAAGTTCTACACCACGATCTGCCCACCCGCACCCTCGGAATTTCTGGCGCTGGCCGCCTGGCGCGTGCGCGAGCAACTACGCAGTCGCAACCTGACCCGCATAGCGACCAATCTCCAGCTTGCCGAAGATTTCTTTGCGCGCTGGCCAGAGTTGTTTCAATGGCGGCGACCACTGGCTGGATCGACCGCGCTGGTTGGCATGAACGTTCCCTCGGTGCGCGACTATGCAACTCACCTGGCAGAGAACGCAGGTGTGCTGGTGTTGCCCGCCGCCAATTTGGGTGCAGAGGATCACTATCTGCGCATGGGTTTTGGTCGCGCCGGCTTCGACGCCGCGCTGGCGGCGTTCGAGGCGCACCTGCGCGCAGAACGCAAGTCGCTGAAATAGCTCACAGCGTTCTCGGTTACACCACGCGTTCCGACGCAAAGATGCAACGGCGCAGAGAAGCGCACCAGAAAACGCTATTGTCCGCTTCTCTTGCGTTCTCCTGGCCTCTTTACTGACCGCCAGGTTAACTGCTTATCTTCCTGGAAGCTTTGGAGCTGCCGGGAAGATTGCGAGCAATATCACGTGACAACCTGGAAATCGATAGGGCTTGGCGTCAAATCCACTGAGGCGTTGCACACTCGTCCCTAAACGCGCGGCGACCGCCCGGTCAAGCGCGTGAACATCTGATACCCAATCCAACGGAATGGCTCCGGCGGAATGCGGTGATAGCCGCTTTGAATGAAAGGGAGATCGCGCCAGCGGCTATCATCGCCGGCGTACAGGTCGCACAAAATTTCACCCGCCAGGTTCGCCAGCGTCACACCGTGACCACAGTAGCCGACGGCATAATAGACGTTGCGTTGCTCGCCGCGCACCCCAATCAGAGGGCGGCGATCAAAGGTGATGCCCAACGTCCCGACCCATCGGTGAGCAATCGGCAGCATGTGGCTCTGTGGAAAATAACGGCGCAAAGTGGCTTCCATCGCCCGCTGATGGCGCGACGCCGACATGGCGCCGCCGGGATAAGTCGTGCGGTTGTTGAAGCAATAGCTGTAGGCGCGGTTGCTGCCGCCGCCAAAGATCAGATGACCGTCGCGGGTCATCGATGCGTAGGAAATGCGGTCGAAATCGTCGGCAAAGCCCGCCAGCCCGCGCCAGCCCAGCGTGTGCTGTTCCTCCGGCGACAAGGCAGCGGTGGCGAAAACATGCGAATGCAGCGGAAAAAGCGCATCCCGAAAATAACCGAGCGCGCCGGTGTAACCATTCGTTGCCAGGACGATAGCGCCAGCGTCCACCTCTCCCTGCGCTGTTGTCAGGCGAATGCGCGTCCCTTCCTGCACGCGCAGCACCGGCGTCCCCTCGTAAATTTGTACGCCCTGTGCTTCCAGCACTGGAGCCAGGCTGCGCACCAGCTGGGCGCCGTTGATCTGCCCCGTGTCTGGGTCGAAGACAGCGCCGCAGCCGTGCTCGACGGCGAGGTGTTGCCGGAGTTCGGCGCCATCAAAAAAGCGTGTGGGGATGCCCAGTGTATTGTGCAACTCCACTTCGGCGTGCGCGGCTTCGGCGCGCGCAGGGTCGGTGTAGAGCGTCACCGTACCGTCGCGACGATAATCAACGGGGAGAGCATGCCGTTCGATCAACGCGCACAGATTAGCGATGCCGTTGCGCGTCATCTGATAGATGCGCGCCGTCATTGATGGCGTCACATTGTCGCAACCGTTGACCCAGTTAAGCATCATGCCGCCGTTGCGCCCACTGGCGCCGTTCGCCAGCGTCGCCGCCTCCAGCAGCACGACACGCCGGTTGGGAAAGCGCTGGCTGACATAGTAGGCCGTGCTTGTCCCTGTAAAGCCGCCGCCGATGATCGCCAGGTCGGCGGTGATGCGGCCTTGTAGCGCCGGGCGTGGGCGATAGCCGGGCGTTTTGCTCACCCAGAGGGAACGGTTGTCGTCGATCTCCAATCGTTCGCGGAAGATCCGCCCGGCCACGGGCCAGGTGGTGGCGGCCAGCCGGGCGCTGCCGGTCATCAGACGCATCAAGGGCGTAGATTGTTGTGAGGCCATGGTGCGATCACCGTGCGTTGGAAGCTATATGCACTACAGCGAGGGTTTGAGTTGTCCGGGATTCACCACCAGCCGCGCTTCTTTTGCTGGCTCTGGCGCTGGAGCTGGATTAGTTGAGCAACCTGCTGCTGAAGCGCAGCGACAGTGTTTTCGAGCGCGCGCAGACGACTTTCCAGGCGCTCCTTGCGCGTCTCCTCGCGACGTTGATATTCGGCCAGCGCACGCTCCTGTTCCAGCATCCGTTCGCGCAGTTTGCGGTTTTCTTCCTTAAGATTAAAATTGTCCTGCACGACCACGCCCACGACCTCGCGCACAGTGGACTGGCTGTTGAGCACAGTTTGCTGACTGTTGGCGATAGCGCTCAGGATATCACCCAATGCCGCCGGCAACAGCGCAGCCTTGCCCTCCACGATCTGGCGCGCCTGGTCACTGTTCAAGGCAACCGGCGCGGTTTCGTCTCGTACGATGCGTTTAGGCGTCAACTGCTCATTGATTTGCTCGTCCTGAAAGCCTTGTTCGAGGAGGCGCTGCACAATGCTCAGTGCAGCGATGTCGGCGGTAGTAAAGCGAGGTGGATCGGTCTTGGCAGTGGCGCTAAGCACCTGCGCAAAACGGCGCATCCAGCCGCGCAGCGTATCCGGCGTCACCTGAAAATGATAGGCGACTTCGGTAAACGTGTACGTGGACTCTGATGCGCTGCTGCGGTCGGGCGGTGATTGGGTCATGAGTCAGACCAGTGGCCTGCCAGAGCGATGATTATACACTCCGGCAGGCGATCCTTGACAGGCAAAACTGGAGCCGCCTATTCGACGACTTTCCAGGTCGTATCGACCACGGTGGCGTCGTCGCTGGCGGGTTGTTGCGTCTGGCGTTGCTGGCGTTCGATAGCTTCACTGGCCAGCCTGGCAAAGAGCGCCATCGCCCCGATCAAGACGGCGACATCATCGATCGGGAGGCCGGGCATCAGGTCGATCGGCCAGAGCCAGTAGAGCAGCGCCGCCGCCGGCAACATCAGTTTCAGCGAGCCAGGCACGCGCGAGTCGAAAAGCAATTGGATAGAACGCGCTGCCTGCTGCAGAAAGCCAGGGTTATTGACGGCCGATTGATATTTTGCGTGTTGCGTCATGTTGGTTGTCTCCTGTAAAAAGGTACGCTATGCAGTATAGCGGATTTGTGACAAATTGCGAACTCTGATCTAATAACACACTGTGATCAATGGGTGGTTCCATTCGCACCCAGTGTCAACGAAGCTGACTCTATCATGCCTACAGCCGCTCAGATGTTGGCCGGATACCCGGATATCATGTTGCAAGTGCTCGCCGAGTTGCGCGGTGCGCTGATCGACGGCGCCAGTACGCGCGAGGAAGTGATCGAGCTGCTGGCCGCACAGTTGACCGACCCAACTTCGGTGCAGATGGCGCACCAGGAAATGGTTGATTATACGCCACAGGCTGAGGCGGCCATCGATCTGCTCCTGCGCGAGCATGGCGAAGTGGCGGAGGCGCAATTCAGTCGTGAATTCGGCGCCATCCGCCAGATGGGGCCGGCGAAGCTCGAACGCGAGTCGCCCTGGCTTTACCCGGAGAGCACCGCCGAGCTGCTCTACTACAACGGGCTGATCGGGCGTGGCTTCAAGGGCGTCGGCCAGAACGCCCACACGGTGATCTATCTGCCCAGTGACATCACGCCCTGGCTGCCGCGCCCACAGAGCGAACTGCCAGTCGGGCTGCCGGTCAAGCCGGTGGCGCCGCCGCCGCCCGCGCGTGTACTGCCCGCCGACGATGCGCTCCTGCTCGACGCTGGCGCGTTGCTCGGCTTCCTCTATCACGAACGCATCCGTCTGACGCCGTCCGGCCCTCATCCTGAGGACATCGAGCGGCTTGTCAAGCGTTTCCAAATCCCGTTTGGCAGCAACGATGTTGATCTGAATCTGCGGCTGGCGCTGCTGCTTCATCTCGCCAACCGGCTGGGCTGGCTGAAACGCGACGTTGACAGTGTACAATTGACGCAGAACCCGGTGGCGGCCTTTCTGGATAAGACGCGCGCTGAACAGCGGCGTGCGCTTTTCGAGGCGTGGCACACATCGCCGGAATGGAATGATCTCTGTCGCACACCGGAACTGGAGTGCGTCGAAGCGGGTGTGTGGCGCAACGATCCTCTGCAAACGCGTGAAACCCTCCTGCGACTATTCGGCCATCTTCAGCCAGGCGCCTGGTACGCCCAATCCGACGTGCTGCGGGCGATCCGCGAGGTCGAGCCAGACTTTCAGCGTCCAACCGGCGATTACGACACCTGGTATATACGCAACAGCACTACGCAGGAATTCCTCAAGGGTTTCGAGCGGTGGGATGCAGTGGAAGGCGCGCTGTTGCGCTTCTTGATCCGCGGCCCGCTGGCGTGGCTGTGCGTGCTCGATCTGGCCGAACCAGCGGCGGGCACGGACACGTTGCTCTCGCTCAGCGCGTGGGGCGCGCAGTGGCTGGGGCATGACGTGCCGGCGCCCGACGAGCACGCCGCCAACCACATCAGTGTAGCGGAAGATTTCACCGTGACGCTCGATCCTGGCGTGGCGCTGGCGGATCGTTTCCGCGTCGAGCGCTTTGCACAATGGCAACAAAGTTATCCGCGCTTCGTCTACCAGATCACACAACGCAGCCTGAAACGCGCCGCCGAACGTGGGATCACGGGGGCGCGCATCGTACAGTTTCTGCGCACGCGCTGTCGCACCGCCGCCCCGCGCGTGCTCAGTGCGATCGAACGCTTCGATCACGCTGAGCCGGTGCGCACTGCCTGAACTGCGCTGCACGATCGCTGGCTGTGATATACTTTCTCCCAGTTCACGACGAATCACGACGACAAACGATCGCTGCGCCGGGACAGCTTCTGGCGTACATTTCGCCCATCATGACACAAGGAAACGCTTATGCGCTGGCAAGCCTATCACTCGCCCGAAAGCATTGATGAAGCGCTTTCGTTGCTCGATTACTATGGGGGTGACGCGCAGATCATTGCAGGCGGCACTGACTTGATCCTGGATGTACAGCAGGGCAACCATGCTGCGCCCACCGCCCTGATCGATGTGACGGCGATCCGCGGCCTCGACCGCATCCTTGAGGAGGAGGGCTGGATCGTCATCGGCGCAGCCGTGACGCACGCCGCCATTGAAGCCCATCCACTGGTGCGTCATCATGGTGCGGCGCTGGCGGAAAGTTGCAGCGTCGTCGGTGGGCCGCAGGTGCGCAACGTCGCCACGATCGGCGGGAACGTCGCACATGCCCTGCCCGCACCCGACGGTACGATCGGGCTGCTGGCGCTCAATGGGGGAGGCCAGGGCCCGTCCCTTATACACATCTGGCGCTG
>DGFH01000213.1:27218-35382 GCA_002391565.1 Anaerolineales bacterium UBA3905 | reverse complement strand
AATGTGTATAAGAGACAGCTCCCCAGCGACGACGCCTCGCCCTGATTGCGCCGCGTCGTCGCAAAGGCGATCACGAAGTCCCCCCTGCCGTGCCCGATCGTGGCGCCGGTGCGCGCCAGCCCGGCGCCGGCGCGCACGCAAAGTCGGTGCAACTGTCGTGCATCGAGTGGCGCGTCGGTCGCCAACACCACCATTACCGAGCCGCGTGTGGTGACTGAAGGTGTGGGCGGGCGGAGATGGCGCCCCACCCATGCGTCGCCAAAGCGCAATTCTTCAGGCCGACCAAAGTTTGTCTGGACGAGCGCGCCGAGGGTGAAGCCGCCGTTTGCTGCCAACGTGATGCGACTGGCCGTGCCGATCCCGCCCTTCCAGCCGTAACAGGTCGTCCCGGTTCCCGCACCGACCGCACCTTCCGCCACCGGCCCGTTGCTGGCGGTCGCCAGCGCTTGCTGCACATGCGCAGCGGTGACGTGCCGCCCCTGGATGTCGTTGAGATAGCCGTCGTTGCACTCGCCCACCACCGGGTTGACCGTGCTGACGTCGATGCCGATGGCAGGGTTGGCTTGCAGGGCGTGATCGACCAGCGCATCGGCCACGCGCCAGACGTTGAGGGTGTTGGTCAAGGCGATGGGCGTCTCGATCTCGCCGAGTTCGCGCACCTGCTCGAAGCCGCACGCTTTGCCATAGCCGTTAATGGTGTGGGCGGCGGCCGCAACTTTTGCGGTGAAGAGATTGCCAGTATGGGGCAGGATCACCGTGACGCCGGTGCGCGCTGGCCCCTGTCCGGGATGCAGCGCGCCCTCGCCAAACCAGACGGTGGCGTGCCCCACGCGCACGCCCGCTACGTCGGTGATGGCGTTGAGCGGGCCGGGCGGCAACTGCCAGAGCGAGTCCAGCCCCAGGGCGCGGGCGCGTGGGCGAGAAGACATGGAAAGCTGCAGAATCATCTCTCATCTCCACTCTCTGAGCTCAGGCATCGGAGTGTGGAGGCTGAAGATTGCTACACCGACGACCCGCTGCGCCCGCTGGCTGCACCGCGCAGGGCTGAGACGACGGCCACAACGATGATTGCGGCGACGATTAACTCAAGCGCCACGTTGACCGACACGGACGCCAGGGTTGCCAGGAAGGGTACGTTCAGGCGCAGGGCAATGGCGCCGATCACGAGCAGTGTGTTGGTGAGCGTGCCGGCAATGGCGCTGGAGATCAGCCGCACCTGCATGCCAAGCGCTTTTAGCCCGACATAGATGGCCCAGGCAACCGGCCCGATGAACAGACGCGGCACGACCGAAATGATCGGATCCACAAAGATTGCGTTCGGGCTGCCGGCTGGCTGCTGTGACGCCAGAAAGAGGCTAAAGAGGCCAAACGCGCCGCCGACTACCAGACCCACCAACGGGCCTTCTAGAATGGCGCCGATGATGGCGGGCACGTGCATGATGGTGATGGCGATGGTTGGCCCGATCACGATGAAGCCGAGCGAGATGAACGGCCCCATGTTCAGCGGGATCGACAGGACAATGCTGATCGCAATCAGCACAGCCGTGATCACCAGCTTACGCGTGGTGGATGATGTGTTTGGCATGGTGCTCCTCCTCCAGAGTTTGCCGACAAGGGCGAAATTCAAGCGACAGGTCGCCATTAGCGCCTGATGACGGGCGCTTACAGCCACCGTCCGCTGGTAGCGTACCAGACGCCAGCGACAAAGACAAGCATCGCCACTGTCACGATCAGGTCGATCCAGGTGCCGTGTAGCTGAATGAACTTTGTGCGTCCCCGCCCGCCCAGATAGCCGCGCGCCTCCATTGCCACTGCTAACTCCTCGGCGCGACGGAAGGCGTTGACGAAAAGCGGCACGACCAGCGGCAGCAGTGACTGGGCGATCTGGCGCGGCTGTTTCCAGCTTAACTCGCCGATTTCGCCGCCGCGACTCGCCTGCGCCTTGATCACGCGTTCCAGTTCCTCGGTCAGAATCGGCACGAAACGCAGTGCGATTGTGATCACCAGCGCCAGCTCGTGCACCGGCAGGCCGATGCGCGCTCCCGGCTGGAGCAGCAGCTCGACGCCGTGCGTCAACTCGGTGATCCGGGTTGTCAGCGTCGGTAGACTCACCAGCAGCAGGATCGACATCAAGCGCACCAGACTGAGCGCCGCCTGCAGCAGGGCTTCGCTCGTCACGCGGATGAAGCCCCAGTCGATCAAGATCAGGCTGCCTGGCTGAAACCAGCTCAAATAGAGTATGGAGAAGGAAAGAAAAAACAAGATCACCGGCAGGCCGCGAATAAAGGGGCGCAGCACAAACGCAATAGGGATGCGGCTTAACCCCACCAGCGCCAGAATTGTCACCAGGTAGATGACGGCGGCGGTCAGCGAGCGGGTAAAGGAGACGGCAAAGAGCAGAAAGAGCGTGCAGAGAATCTTCGTGCGCGGATCCAACCGATGAATCAGCGTGGCTCCGGGGATGTATTGGCCGATCAGAATGTTGCGCGAGAGTTCCAGAGACATGGCAACCTGTTGGTGCGCGCTGGGTGGACAACAGCCAGGATGGGGGACTCCTGACTGTTTCATGCCTGACTTAGCGCATCGTTAGCGCCATAACCGCTTTCTGCGCGTGCAGACGGTTTTCGGCCTCGTCGTAGACGACCGACTGCGGCCCATCGAGCACGCCGTCCGTGACCTCGATGTTGCGATCGGCAGGCAGACAGTGCATGTAGATGGCGTCGGGGTTTGCCAGCGCCATGCGCCGCTCGTCGGTGATCCAGTTCGTGTACTTCTTGCCGATAGCCGCGCTCTCGGCGTTGTCGGAGGTGGTGAGCAGCGCGCCCCAGCTCTTGGCGTAGATGATATCCGCCCCCTTGAAGCCGGCGTCAAAGTCGTCCATCATCTCGAAACTGCCGCCGTGCTTCCTGGCGTTATCGCGCGCCTGTTGTACGATGTCGGGCATCAACTTGTACTCTGGCGGATGTGTCAGACGTACATTCATGCCGAAGCGCGTCATCTGCAGGATCAGGCTCTGCGGGATCGAGATCGGCTTTTGGTAGCTGCTGGCGTAGGCCCAGCTCACGTTGATTGTCTTGCCGCGCGGGTCGCCCACCTTCTCGATGATCGTCATCAGGTCGGCCAGAATCTGGAAGGGATGATAGACGTCGCACTGCATGTTGAGCACCGGCACGCGACTGGCTTTGGCGACATCGTTGATGTATTGATTGCCAAAGTTCCAATCGCACTGGCGGATGGCGATGCCGTCGTAATAGCGCCCGTAGATTTCGCCGATCTCCTTGGCTGTGTCGCCATGGCTGATCTGTGTTGTCTCCGAGTCGATGAAGGCAGCATGACCGCCAAGTTGCGCCATACCCACCTCGAAGCTAGAGCGCGTGCGCGTGCTGCTGAAGAAGAAGAGCAGCGCCAGCGTCTTGTCGCGCAGCAGTGGATGCGGGATGCCCAACGCACGGTCGCGCTTGAGCTTGAATGCCACATCGAGCACAGTCTCGATCTCTTCCTTGCTGAAGTCCATATCGCTAATGTAGTCGCGCCCGCGCAAGTCGGTTTGCATAGTTGAAAAACTCCTTGATCTGCTACTCCTGATAATCGGGAAATGATATGCAATTGTGCTATTGTATCCCTACTTACATCAGCCACCAACCTGGCGCCAGAACGAACAGAATGAACAAGAGGAGCGACACCGTGACCACAAGCAGACTCACCCGCCCCCACGGCCTGTACTTTGAAGAATTTATCATCGGCGACCAGACCGAGAGCGTCGGGCGCACGATTACAGAGGCCGATGTTGTCAACTTTGCCGGACTTTCCGGCGACTACAATCTGATCCACACCGACGCTGAGTACAGTAAGGGGCACATGTTTGGTCAGCGCGTGGTGCATGGCCTGCTGGTGCTCAGCATCGCCAGCGGCCTGGCTGTGCGTCTAGGCTTTATGGAGGAGACGATCCTGGCCTTTCGCGGGCTGGAATGGAAATTCACCGCGCCCGTCTTCATCGGCGACACGATCCGGCTGCGCGTCACGGTCGAGGCCGTCAAGCCGATGCCGCGCTTGGGCGGCGGGTTGGTCACATTGAAGATGGAGGTGGTCAACCAAAAGGACGAAGTCGTCAATCGCGGCGCGTGGGAAGTGCTCTGCCGGAGCCGGGGATGACGCCCTGGGCGTGAGCGACAACCAAATCCGATCACACGCGTGCAACCTCCGGCGACATTTTGGACTGAGCTGAGGCTTTTCTGCCTGGCGCACTCTTTGCGCATCAACTACGTCGATGCGCAGCGATCCGCTGCGCATCTTTGCATCGCTATGCTCCGGTGCAGCGCGCATCCTATCCAAGTCATCTATGAGCTTCCGGTGGAGATGGTTCACGGAGAGTCGGAATGACAGCATCTCTCACCCACTGGCGCAGGCTGTGGAGTTTTGCCATCGTGCGCATGAAGTAGCCCGATTCCAACCCGCTGATCCTGGCTTCCATCTGTGTGTGCTGTGCTTGCAGGTTAGCGATGATCTGCTCGTAGTCCGCCAATGCTTGCCTCACTGACGTGGCCTGCCATAGTGCAAGCAGGTGGTCAAACTCTGGTTCGCCAAAGGCGGTCTTTCCCTCTGCAAAGAGATCGACAACGTCTTGCACAGCCCCAATGTCACCCTGTTTTGCCGCCACCACGATCTGGCGGTAACTCGGCTCGCAATGATCTGCCCAATAGAACTGATGATTGTACACTTTCTCTAGCCAGGCGTTTGTTCTGCGCCCGTACTCTGTATCAGGCAGGGTAAACCGCAGCAACATCATGGTGAGCCAGCGTGGTGTGTAACCACTGGGCACAATGATGCTCTGGCAGCCGCTGCCCTCAAGTTGCGCGACGGTTGTGTGCAGAACTGGCAATCCAAATTTCAGATGTTCAGCCAGGAAGTAATGGTGTTGGCCGGTCGTCGTGTAGATGTAGTCATCGAGCAATCGCTCTGCCTCGTCGTTGATTGGGCTGGCAAATGGGCCGGTGATCAGCACGAAGTGCTTTGCCACGCGCACCATCTCCGCCAGGAAGTCCTCGCGGTCGGCAGGCGGGATGTGTTCAAGGGTGTCCACCGTGAGGACAACGTCGAAAGATTGATCGGCGAATGGCAAGGCTGCGCCGCTGCTTTGCACCGACGACAGCGGGTCGCATGTCAGGTTCGTTACAACGATGTCATGTTCGGGGATAAATTGTTGCGTCAGTTCGACGCCGCCAACGTCGAGCACGCGCAGGCGCGCACGCCCAAGCGCCGCCGCCATACGGGTGACGACAATCTGGACATCGCGGTGTCGCTGAAAACGGTCAAATGGGTGATCCAGCCCAGGCAAGTGGGGTGCACTCAGCAGCAGTTCAGAAGATTCCACGCGCAACTATTAACCTGACATAATTAACAGCCGTTGACGGGCAAATTTATTTGATTATCATCTCTGCTGCACCAGAGCGCTTGGCTTTGGTGCAGCAGAGATGCATTGTCTTCAATGTACGGCAAGCATGTTGCGCACTAACGACGGCGGTCGCCGCCGCTGCGGTTGTCACGGCGGTCGCCGCCACGATTGTCGCGCCGGTCGCCGCCGCGTCCACCGCGCTCCCCACCGTTGCGCCCACCACCGCCTGCCGGACGCGCCCCACGATCACGGCTGCGCGCTTCTTCGACGCTCCAGCCTTCGAGCACAGCCTGGCGACTCATACGCACCTTGCCGCCTGGGTCTACGTCGATAACCATGGCGGTCAGTTCATCGCCCAGGTTGGCGATGTCTTCCACCTTGTCAACGCGGTAATCCGCCAGCTGGCTGATGTGCACCATGCCATCGACGCCCGGCATGATGTTGACGAAGGCGCCATACGGCTCCACGCGCACCACCGTGCCCGTATAGATCTTGCCGATCTCGATATCTTCGGTCATGCGCTGTACGTCGGCCAGCGCGCGCTCAGCGTTCAAGCCTTCGCCGGAGATGTAGACGGTGCCGTCCTCTTCGATGTCGATCTTGACGCCAAACTGCTCTTGCAGACCACGCACCGTCTTGCCGCCAGGGCCGATCAGCTTGCCGATCTTCTCTGGGTCAATATGGTGCGTCAGGATGCGCGGCGCATACTCGCTCAGGCTGGAGCGCGGCTCCGGCAGCACAGCCAGCATCTTGCTCATAATGTACATCCGGCCTTCGCGCGCCTGGTCAAGCGCCCGACGCAGAATCTCGAAGTCCAGCCCCTTGATCTTTAAGTCCATCTGCAGCGCCGTGATGCCATGTTCGGAGCCAGCCACTTTGAAGTCCATGTCGCCCAGCGCGTCTTCCATCCCCTGGATGTCGCTCAGGATCTGGTATTCGCCCGTCTCCATGTCCTGGATCAAGCCCATGGCGATGCCCGCCACCGGCGCCGTGATCGGCACGCCGGCATCCATCAACGCCAGTGTGCTGCCACAGACAGAACCCATGCTGGTGGAGCCATTGGAACTGAGCACTTCGCTGACCAGGCGCAGCGTGTACGGGAAGTCTTCCGGGATCACCGCGACGAGCGCGCGTTCAGCCAGGGCGCCGTGCCCGATCTCGCGGCGTTTGGGGCCGCGCATCGGCGTCGCTTCGCCCGTGCTGAAGGGTGGGAAGTTGTAGTGGTGCATGTAGCGCTTCTCCTCGCCGGGCAGGAGCGAGTCGAGCCTTTGGGCGTCGCCGGGCGTGCCCAGTGTGGCGATCGTCAGCACGTGCGTCTCGCCGCGCATGAAGAGGCCGGAGCCATGCACGCGCGGCAGGTTGCCCACCTGCACGCTGATCGGGCGAATCTGCGTCGTCGTGCGGCCGTCGGGGCGAATGCCCGTCGTCAACACGCGCTTGCGCGTCACCTGCTTGAGCGTCGCTTCGTAGGCGTCCTCCACCTCCAGGTCGCTGACTTCACCGGCGGCAATGCGCTCGGCAAAAGCAGCTTTGACCTCGGCCTTAACGCCATCCAGCGCCGCGTTGATCTCGACCTTGCCCAGCCCTTGCGCCAGGATCGCCGCGATCTTGGCTGCGGCCAGGTCGTTGACGCCCTGCTGAACGGCTTCTGAGGGTAGGAATACAGTCGGTGCGGCCTTTTCTTTGCCCAGCGCTGCGCGTAGCTCGTTAATGGCGGCGATCACGATGCGGTTTGTCTCGTGCGCCAGTTTGAGCGCTTCCAGCACCAGGTCTTCAGGCAACTCGCGCGCGCCTGCTTCCACCATCAGGATATTGTCATCCGTGCCTGCCGCCACCAGGCTCAGGCTGCTGTGTTCCATCTGCTCAGCGGTGGGGTTAACGATGAATTCGCCATCGACAAAGCCGATTGTCGTGCCGGCGATGGGGCCATTCCACGGGATGTCGCTGACGTGCAGCGCCGCCGAGGCGGCAATGATTGCCAGCGGATCCATGAGATTTTGCCCATCCGTTGCCATGGCGGTGACGATCACCTGCACCTCATTGCGCATCCCTTTGGGGAAGAGCGGCCGCAGCGGGCGGTCAACCAGGCGCGACATCAGGATCGCCTGCTCGCTCGGCTTGCCTTCACGGCGGAAGAAACTGCCCGGGATGCGTCCGGCAGCATAGAGGCGCTCCTCGAATTCGACCGTCAGCGGGAAGAAGTTGGTGCCTGGTCGCGCATCCTTGCTCATGACGGCGGTCGCCAACAGCACCGTATCCCCATAACGGACGGTGACGGCGCCACCCGCCTGCGGCGCCAACAAGCCAGCTTCGATCGCCAGCGTTCTGCCCCCAACTTCAGCAGTGAAGAGTTGGGTGCCTTGAAACATTTGCATAGTGTTTACCTCTTGAAACGAACATAGGCAGCCGCGTCGCTTCCGTCGCAGCGGAAACGCTGTGGCTGCATCCGACAACATAACAGCAGGGCGTCAGACTTCGTTCGACAGAGAAGGATAGGGACGAGGTGCGGAACTGGAGAGTGCCACCAAAAACAAGGTGTTGCTCTTGGGTTCACTCTCCAATGCCGGACCTCGCGCCTGCAACGGATTCACCGGTGCGGAAGCCTCTGCCGCCGGACTGTCATAACTCCCTGCGTCTTACCCCTGATCCTGCGTCACGCTGCACCAGATGACCAATACAAAGAAGGGCGAGCGTCGCAACTTCTGACCGCCTCGCCCTCTTGCTTGTCTACTTGCGCAACCCTAGACGCTGGATCAACTGCTGGTAACGCTG
>DGFH01000213.1:2718-27148 GCA_002391565.1 Anaerolineales bacterium UBA3905 | reverse complement strand
ACGCTGGGCATCCTTGCGCTTCAAATACGCCAGATGCCGGCGGCGTTGACCAACCAACTTCAGCAGACCCCGGCGCGACCCTTCATCGTGCTTGTGCTTGTTGAGATGCTCGATCAAGGCATTGATCCGCGTCGTCAACAACGCAACCTGGACTTCGGGCGAACCCGTGTCGTGCTCGCTCAGTCGAAATTCTTCGATCAACTGAGCCTTCTGCGGTCGTGCGATACTCATCGGTACTCCTTTGTGAGTCTTGATTAACCAACCATTTTGGCGCCACGCTCTGCCCACATCGTGTGAGCAGGAGAGCCGAATCACCGCTGTACCGGGCGCATGATTCAGCTTGCAACACCAAATCAGTATATCATTCCTTTGACTTTACGCCAAATTTTAGTTTTATCACTGACCGATGATCATTAGCGCCAGCCGCCGCACAGATATTCCTGCCTTTTATGCCACGTGGTTGATGAACCGCGTGCGCGCCGGCTATTGCATCGTGCCTAATCCTTTCAACGCTCGCCAGGTCACTTTTGTTTCACTGCGCCCGGAAGAGGTCGATGCCATCGTCTTCTGGACGCGCAATCCGCAGCCGCTGCTGCCGGCTCTGGATGAGCTGGATGCGCGCGGCTATCGCTACTACTTCCAGTTCACGATCCTGGACAATCCGCGTCAGCTTGACGCACATACGCCACCGGTTGCAGCAGCAGTTGCGACCTTCCAGCGGCTTGCCGACCGCGTCGGGCCGGCGCGGGTGATCTGGCGCTACGACCCCATCGTGCTGAGTTCAATCACGGATGTTGACTTTCACCGCGAGCGCTACGCCCGGATCGCAGCACAACTGCGCGGCTACACCGCCCGATCGGTGATCAGCTTTGTGGATGTCTACCGTAAGGCGGCGCGGCGGTTGCAGACATTGGCGGCGCAAGGCGTCACCTTTCCCGATCAACCGCCCGAGATGATGCCGGGATTCGCTGGGCTGGTGCGCAGCCTGGTCGACACAGCGGTGCAGAATGACATGGAGCTTGTGAGTTGCGCTGAGGAGATTGACCTGACTGGCTACGGCGTCCAGCCCGGCAAGTGCGTCGATGCGGAGTTGCTGGCGCGCCTCTTTGGGTTGCAACTCGCAGTGCGCAAAGACCCCGGTCAGCGTCCAGCGTGTGGCTGCGTAGTCAGCCGTGACATCGGCATGTACGACTCCTGTCTCTTTGGGTGCCAATATTGCTACGCCACCAGCAGTTTCACCCGCGCCGCCGCCAATTATGCTGCTCACGACCCTGCAGCGCCGTCACTGCGCAAGCTGACGCGTGACGAGTGATGACATTCACTCGTCACGCGTCAAAAAGAGACGGTTGGCGCGCCGCCAACTCTGACGCCAGGACGCAGCGTCACAAAGATACGCACAGGAAGGAGAACAAAGCTCTACAGGCGTCTTCCTGCGTTTTCTTGGCGCCGTTGCAGCTTTGCGTCAAGGGCGATACACCAATGAACTTCTACAGCAACTCTTTTTCCGCCAGCGTTACGGCGTACTCGAAGATCTCCAGCCCTTCGTCCACCTCGGCGCGGGTGACGACCAGCGGCGGGATGATGCGCATCGAGTTGGCGCCGCAGCCCATGATCAACAATCCATGCTCGAAGGCCAGCTCGACGATACGGTTGCGCAACCGGGCGTCAGCGTTCTTGGTCGTCTTGTCATGCACGAATTCGACGCCGATCATCAAGCCCTTGCCGCGCACATCACCCATGCTGGGGTGGTGCGCCGCCATGGTGTGCAGCCGCTGCAGCATATATTCGCCTTGATCCGCTGCATTCTGAATACCGCCATTTTCCAATACTTCCATCGTCGCCAGCGCAGCCACCATCGCCAGCGGGTTGCCGCCGTAGGTGTTGCCGTGGGCGCCAACCGGCCAGGTTGCCAGGCTGCGCTTCGCCAGGAACGCGCCCAGCGGCACGCCCGAGGCAATCCCCTTTGCGGTGCAGACGATGTCCGGCTCTACGCCCCAATGCTCGATTGCCCACCATTTGCCGGTGCGTCCCATGCCGGTTTGCACCTCATCAGCAATCAACAGGATGCCATGACGATCGCACAACTCGCGCAGGCGTGGGAAGAAGGAAGCCGGCGGCACGATATAGCCACCCTCACCCTGGATCGGTTCGACCAGTACGGCGGCGACATCCTCTGGCGCCAGAATGCTCTTAAAGATGACCTTCTCCAGATAGTTGATGACCGTCTCGCCGTAGTCGGCGTCGCCAGGCTGCATCGCCAACACCGGGCGATATTCATAGGGGTAGGGAATGTGCGTTACTTCGCGGATGGGCATAAAGCCGCGTCGCTGTGTTGTCTTGCTGGCGGTGAAACCCAGCGACCCCAATGTGCGCCCGTGAAAACCGCCCATGAAGCCCACAAAATAGGGACGTCCTGTGTAGTAGCGCGCCAGCTTGATCGCCCCTTCGACCGCTTCAGTGCCGGAGTTGCCCATAAAGACGCTGGCCGTCTCGCTAAAGGGCGCAATTTCATCGAGGCGTTCGCTCAGTCGCACCCAACTCTCGTGGTAGAAGTCGGAGGAAATGTGCAGGAATTTCTCCGCCTGCTGCTGAATGGCGCGCACCACATGTGGATGGCTGTGTCCGGTCGAGTTGACGGCGATCCCCGAAGCGAAGTCGATGAAACGATTGCCGTCCACATCGTACACCTGTGATCCCACCCCATGCGACATCACGAAGTCGGCGACGCGACCGTAAGCGTGAGAAACAACGGCGCGGTCGCGCTCCAGGATGGCGCGCGCCTTAGGGCCGGGAACGTGCAGACGGGTAATGGTGCGGGTTGGTTCAGTTGCCAACATAAATGCCTCCTCAAAGTCAAATGTAAAAAATACTCGACGTGTAATCTATTTTGTCCTAGCCCGGCCAGTAACCGAGCTGGCGTGAAATTTGCCGGGCCGACATCTGCACCATCGCCGCCACTGCGGGCAGCCGCTCTGGGGTCAGACGTACACTGGGGCCGCCAATGCTGATGGCGGCCACCACTTGCCGTTCGCGATCTTGCACCGCTGCAGCCACCGCTGTGAAGCCCGGCTCCAGCTCACCTACGGCGATCGCCAGCCCTTCCTGCCGCACACGCGCCAGCTCACTGCGCAATTGTTCAGGATCGGTGATGGTGCGGTCGGTCAACGCCAACAGTGGTTCCGCCAGGCGCTGCGCAAGTTCGGCTTCAGGAAGCGCAGCAAGCAATATTTTGCCGGTGGCGGTGGCATGAACGGGCAAGCGATGCCCCACGTCCTGTGTCATCCCCATTGGGTTGCTGCCTGGCGCCTCATCGATGACGAGCACGTAATCTTCCACCAACACCTCCAGGGTCGCCGCCTCGCCCGTTTGCTCCGCCAGTGTAACCAACACCGGGCGACTCATCGCCCGCAGCGGATTGGCGCGCATAGCCGCGCTGCCCATCGCAATGAGCTCCACCCCCAGACGATAACCGCCCGAAAGCGGGTTGCGCATCACCAGTCGTTCTGCCTCCAGCGCCGACAACAGGCGAAAAGCTGTCGTCTTGTTGAGACCGGTGGCCTGTGCCAGGTCGTTTAGCGTCCATTCGGGTTGCGCGTCATTGAATGCTTTGAGCAGGGCGATGGCGCGTGCAACTGCCTGCGTGCCCGGATAGACCTCGGTGGCGCGCAGATCAAGCTCCTTGACGGGAAACATGGCGCTCCTCGGAAGTTGTGTGTTCTGTAGTCGTTTCATATTATGATTTATAATACCACTTAATGAATATAAAAATCAATTTCGTGAAATGGTAATTCGCTTTATGGGAGAAATATGGTTGATATTTAGATTGGTATCAACCTCTCAGGGGAAAAGCCTATTGTAGCGCCAAATTTCAGCTGAACAAGCTGGGCGGCCCAGGACGCTATGGCAAAGGAGGAATCATCACCCAGCGCGCCTTCCTGACGGGACGCACGGTGATCACGCCGGCGCTTGGCCTGCTAGACATCACCGTTGAACCGCGCGTACTGGCCGATAATCGCTGGGGACGGCTCTTTGCGCTGGCCTACACCCAGCCCACAACAGTCGCCTTTGGCATTGCCGACAACACCGCCCTGATGATCACCACCGATGGGGCGACGGTGGTGGGGGATAACGTTGTGGTCGGTCTCGACCTGCGTCTGGCGACGCTGGCGCTGGGCAGCAATCAGGCGTTTGTCATCGCCAATGGACTGCTTGATGTCTTTGCACCCGGCGATGCACTCTGGTCATTGCCGGAGTGAGGTCCTATCTCGCTGTCACCTGGTGGAGGGCGCGTTCTTTACATGTTGATCGAAGAAGGCGAGCGAGCGCGCCATCGCTTCGCTGAATCCCTGTGAGATGTTGTGATCATCGCCTGCGTAGGTGTAGAGTTCGCCAACCTGCCCTGCCGCCTCCAGCTGGGCAAGCAGCGTCGCCGAAAATTCGTAGGGCACTGAAGCGTCCGCCGTGCCGTGATGAAGCTGGATTGGCCCTGACAGGTCGGCAAGATAGCTGTTGGCGGAGATCGACGCGTAAAACTCCGGATTGTCCTCCGGCGCTCCGTATTGCTCCTGAAGCTGCGTGCGCCAGCGTCGCGCCTGTGTGGTGACGGCGGGCGCTGGCGTATTATTGCTGCGCCGCCACTTGGTGAGCAGGTCTGGGTAATCGGCAACGACGCCCGCCCAGATCACGCCCGCCTTAATGTCGGGGTCGGTGACCATCGCTCGCAGCGTGATGAAGCCGCCCATCGAGTGCCCCCACATGCCAATGCGGTTCGGATCGGCGGCGGGATAGTTCTTCAGGGCAGCGGTGGCGTTGAGCACGTCAATCGTGTAGTCGGGATAGCCGTAGGCGCCGCGCGCTTCACCCTCCGAAAAGGCATGGCCGCGATAATCGGGACGGAAGACGATGTAGCCGTTGCGCGCAAATCCATCGACGTAAGCCACATAGCGCTCAGTTGTGCGGTAAATGGCGGGTGGAATGTAGCCGTGATTGAAGATGATCACCGGCCAACCTGTCGCCGGTGCAGGGCCTTGCGGCACGGTCAGCAACCCATTGATGCGCAATCCCTCGGAGAGATAGGACGCAATGTAGCGATTGTAGTTGGCGCCGGACGCCAGCGTTTCCTCGATGACCAGTTGTTGGTCAGGATACGTCTGGCGGCGCAGGTAGTCGATAGTGAGCGCCTCGCCGTCGAAAGGCTCGGCGACCACCAGCCCGCCTTCATTTTCAGGCGATGATGCGGGCGTTGCTGTTGTGCTGGGAGAGACAGTTGGGGCCGCAGGCGTCGAACTCTGCCCTACTCCTGGAATGCAGAGCTTCCAGCCAATGCTCAGTCGATCCGCGCTCTCGATCACGGCGAACGTGGCGTCGATAGCAGCGGCAGCATTGGTGGCTGCCACAATGCGGTCATAGGCGCTGGCGTCGCCCAACGTGCGCCCGGCGATGGAGGAGAGGGTGTCGCCGGATTGCACGCTCACCGTTTGAGCGCAGTTCACCGTCTGTGCGGCAACTGGCGCTGGCGCCAACAAACCAACCAGCACGACTATCAACAACAGGATATGGGGTGATCGTTGGGTGTGCATAGTTCCCCTCACCGCAATAAAGCCACACCACTGTGGGCAACCGATGTTGCAAGGTAGGGTGCTTCTACTGTAGCAGGTGTGCAGCTAGTGACAGTAGGCATTCTCTCGCTTTTACACCTGTCTTACAATAAACGTAAAAAGTGGACGATGTGGTTCGATGGTGGACATTCCTGTCGTTCGACAGACGTTCTACTCCCATGTTACGCTTACAAGAAAACGATCTTCATCTATGCACCTATGATTTTGGGGAAACGATCATGCATTACGCCAAACCGAATCCGGTTGTTATCACCAACGACGCACTGGAACAGATGGTCGCCTATTGTCAGCAGCGCAACCTCACGCAATTTCTGATCGTGGCCGATGTCAACACCGATGCCGTGTTGGGGGCTAAGGTGGAAGATGTGCTGCACACTGCCGGTTTCGATGTGCACAAGGTCATTTTGCGCGGTCCCGAAATTATTGCGGATGCTGAGCGCGTCTACCAGGTCATGCTGGCGCTCGACGGCGCGCCGCGCACGCTGATCGCCGCCGGCTCCGGCACGATCACGGACATCACGCGCTTTGTCAGTCACCGGTTGAGGCTGCCCTTTCTTGCTGCGCCGTCGGCGCCCTCGGTGGATGGCTTTGCTTCGGTCGGCGCGCCGATGCTGATCGACGGCGTGAAAATCTCGCTGCCCACACACGCCCCAGCCGCCATTTTTGCCGATCTGGACGTGCTGGCCCATGCGCCGCGCGCCATGATCGCGGCGGGCTTTGCCGACATCCTGGGTAAGTTCACCTCCGTCGCCGATTTCCGGCTCGGTCATCTGCTGCGCGACGAACGCTATGACGAGACTATCGCCCAACGCACCTACGCTGTTGCCCGGCGCTGCGCCGACCACGCCGACGCCATTGGTCAGGCCACGCCTGCGAGCATCCACCTGCTGATGGAGGCGCTGGTTGAGTCTGGAATGTGCATTCTTGATTTTGGCGATTCAGCCTCGGCGTCCGGCTCGGAGCACCATTTGTCGCACTACTGGGAGATGATGTTGCTGCGCCAGGGGCGCCCGGCTATCCTGCACGGCGCCAAGGTGGGCGTGGCAACCGTGATGATGGCGACGTTGTACGCACAGGTGCGCGGCCTCGCGCGCGCTGAGGCGGCCGACCGCCTGGAAGCCGCCACCTTGCCGGCGCGCGCTGCCGAACTGGCGGCGATCCAGGCGGCGTTTGGCCCCGAAGCCGAGGCTGTGGCGCGCAACCATCGCGCCTTCCTCGATATGACGCCGGCAACCTACGACGCCATCAAGCGCCGCGTCCTCGACCACTGGGACGACATCCAGGCGATTGCTATGCTAGTGCCGCCGCCTGTTGAGCTTGCGCGCTTGCTCGCCACCGTTGGCGGCCCAACAACGCCAGCGGAACTGGGTCTCAGCGACGCTGAAGCGAGGCTGGCGCTCGATAGCGGTCACTATCTGCGCAACCGCTTCACGGTGCGCAAGCTGGCGCAGATGCTGGGGATCGCCTAGAGGCGGTTTGAATATGACCAACTTCGACGCCAAGACGCAGAGACGCCGAGAAAAAACGACCAGGAATGCAGCCGTTTCTCTGCGTTTTCTTTGCGACTCGGCGTCTTTGCGTCAAAGAAAGGAATTTCCAAACGGCTTCCTAGAGACTGTTTGAACAGGATAGAAGTTGAACAGGATAGAAGCTTGACGCGGGGACGCAGGGGTTCGCAGAGGAGTTGCCTGGCATGCGATTGGTGGACGCCATCGTCGCACGCGACATGCTGCACAAGCGGCAGCGGGCGTATGCCGATCTCGCCAGCGTCCTGCCCGGTGCTCAATCACGCAGTTGCTCAAGCTCCGCAGCATACGTTCGCAGCGCCGCCATCTGCGGGGGCGTGATCGTGATAAAAGGGCGCGCCTGTTTGATGCGCGCGATGGCGCCGTCCAGCGTATCGCCCTCGGCGATGAGATAGGCGGCGGCCAGGGTCGGCGCGCGCCCGACGCCGGCTTTGCAGTGAATATAGACCTTGCGGCCGGCGGCAATCTGCGCCCGGATAAAGTCCACCCCGCGCTGGAAATGCTCTGCACTGGGCGAGTCGTCGTCGATGGTGGGCAGATAGCAGTAGTGCGGGAAGGCCAGCCCGTGTGCTGCGTCGTCGAACTCGGTGCGCAGGTTGACGACCGCAGTGATCCCCTCGCGTTCGAGCGCACGCTTGCCTGCCGCGTTGAATTGCGGTCCGACGTACAACTGCGGCGTCACGCGGCTATAGCGCAGCACCGGCACGCCCGTCACATAAGAGAGGCCGCGCCCCCACGCCCATTGCAGCGTCACCCATACGCCTTGTTCGCGCAGGCGTCGCGTCAAAATCGACCAGCCCTTGTGCAGCGTCGTCACGAACTTCATGCCTGCCCCTTTGCTTCCCAACGAAATGCTTCCATCACCACAGGCACGCCGCGCACGATGCAGAGCACAGTGGCAATCCAGCTCAGGATGGTGGAAGTCATCCACACCGGCGGCAACCAGGACGAATGGATCGTCTGCAAGGCCAGCGTCAGCGCCAGCATGGCGAAAGCCGCCGCCTTCGCCAGCCCATAGCCAGCGCGCATCGGGCGACCTGCAACGAGCCAGTGCCCCCAATCGCTGTGCATCTGGGCGTGCGCAGTCTTGCCGCCAGCGTAACCGACCTCGCGCACCGAGTCAGTGAGCGCGCCGCGAATGATGAAGGTGATGGGAATCACCAGCGAGATAAGCGAGAGGCTGGCAAAGACCACCCACAAGACGATCTCAACGGCGCGGTCGGCGGCAATATCAAGCACGCTGCCCAGCAGGGTCGTTTCCCCACGCCGTCGCGCCACAATGCCATCGACAGCGTCCAGCACGATCAAGAGGATCACGCCCGGCGCCGCCAGAAAGCGCCCGACGGCGCCGCCAAAGAAGATCACCAATACCAACAAGATTAGGAGCGGGAACCGCGCCAGCGTTATCGAGTTAGCCAGATTCATCAGACCACACTGCGCTGAAAGTCAAGGTTTGAACAGATATTTGGGAGATTATCAGTCAGCGCAATGCGAATCGGCAAACGGTGCAGGGTGCAGGGCGGCGCCCGGCGACGCATGCCCCGTCATTCGTCAACTACGACTAGCGGCAGGTCGAAGAAGCGAGCAAGTTGCTGCGCCTGCTTTTCGACGGCGCGGCGCACCCGCTGCGTCAGGCGCGTGAACGGCTCCAGGGAGATGAGTAGCCCGCTCGCCTTGCGCGTGTAGCGCCATGTGGCGACGGCGACGCCGGCATCCAGCACGACGCCCTCGATGTGGCCCGCAATGCGGAAGACTTGTTTGTGATGCGCCGCCGGCACAATCCAGCGCTTGTCCTTGTGCGCCAGCAACAACGGGTCGAAACGGTAGAGCATGCGCACTGTACGCCGCAACTCCTCCGTCGGGGCCAGCAGATCGTCGATATCCTGGCGCAGCAACACCATCTCGACGCCATCCACCATCACCGTAACCAGTTCGTCGGCGATGGCGGCCAGCCAACGCCGCGTTGATGCGACGTTGCCCCCACGCCAGTAGGCAAAGTCTTGTTGCGTCGCCGGCCCATAGGTGTGGAGATAGCGCCGCAATATGTCCAGGTTGGCCGACTCAGAATCGGGCAACTCCCAGGCCAGGTCGGGGCGCCAGAAGGTGCGGTGTGCAAAAATGCCCTCACCCTCGCGCGCGGCATGGCAGGCATAGCCCAGGCGCACCAGATCGGAGAAGACGCCGCCCCATGGTGAGAGATGCTCTTCGTTTGTAACCAGACCAGACGCGCGCAGGTCGGAGCGCCCCAGCATGCCTTTTGCACGCAGCAGCGCTTCGCTGCGCGTCACCAACTCGGTGTACGCGTCGAGCGTGTCGGTGCGTTCCGCCGTGCGTCCCCACCAGCTTTTGCGGTCGGCGAGCATGGCGCAGATGTGCGGCCAATCGGTTGTGGCGTAGATATGCAGCGTGCCACGTTGCCCCCATAGCTTGACCAGCGACCGGTCATCGAAGAGCAACTGCTCGTAGCGGGCATGACTAAGGTTGGGCGTGCGATTGAAGAGCGCCACGCCGGCCGCCGGGTGAATCTGCGCCTGGACGCCGACAAGCGACTGCGCGGCGGCTTCGGGCGTTGGGAAGGGGGTGATCAGGCCGGAACGGCGCAGACGAAACCAGCGCACCTGCGCCAGATCGACGAGAAGTGGAGTGGTAGGCATGGTTGAAGCTCGCTTTGCAACGCTGGTGACGAACAAATGGTCTACGCGTGTAGTCTATCCTGCATCGACGGCGTCGACAAATCAGGGGCGCAGCATATTCCCAATCTCTGCACCTGTTTGCCCTTCTGTGTCCCCCTGCATATAATGTCCGGCGCACAGCCAACCGACTCATCACAAGTGTACAACGTCAACCAACCTGTTTTTGCTGGTTCTACAAGGAGGAACCCATCATGCAACGCACCTTGATGGCGCTTGTCGCCGTATTGTTGATTGCGGCCATGCTCGTCAGCGCCTGTGCAGCGCCAATGGCTGCACCTGCCCCTGCCGGCGGCGGAGAAGCCGCGGCCACGGAAGCGCCTGCGGAAGCCGCCCCCGCCGGCATGAAGACCGAAATCGGCGCAGGCGAAGGCCAGCTTGACATCATCGCCTGGGCCGGTTATATCGAGCGCGGCGAGACCGACCCGGCCTACGACTGGGTCACAATGTTCGAGGAAGCGACCGGTTGCAAGGTCAATGTCAAAGTCGCTGGCACTTCCGACGAGATGGTGACGCTGATGAACCAGGGCGGTTTCGACCTGGTGACGGCTTCCGGCGACGCCAGCCTGCGTCTGGTTGCGGGCGGCACGGTGCAGCCGGTCAATGTCGCTCTCATCCCAAGTTGGAGCACAGTTGACGAACGGCTGCAGAATGCGCCCTGGCACACGGTGGACGGCGTCCACTATGGCACGCCCTATCAGTGGGGCGCCAACGTGCTGATGTACAACACCGAGACCTTCCCTGAAGCGCCGACGACGTGGGGCGTGATCTACATCGAGCAGAACCTGCCCGACGGTCAATCCAACAAAGGGCGCGTGCAGGCGTATGACGGGCCGATCGCGCTGGCCGACGCCGCGCTCTACTTGATGACGCACAACCCGGAACTGGGCATCACCGACCCATATGCGCTGACGCAGGAGCAGTACGCGGCTACGCTCGAACTCGCGCGCGGCCAGCGTCAGCTTGTCAATCGCTACTGGCACGATGTCATCGCACAGATGGAAGACTTCAAAAACGAGGGCGTCGTCGCCTCCAGCTCGTGGCCCTTCCAGGTCAATTTGCTTCAGGCCGAGGGCGCGCCCATCGCCAGCACGATCCCGGTCGAAGGCGCCACCGGCTGGGCCGACACGACGATGATGCACGTCAACGCCGCCCATCCGAACTGCGCCTATCTGTGGATGGAGCATTCATTGAACCCCAAGGTGCAGGGTGATGTTGCCGCGTGGTTTGGTTCGGTGCCTTCTGTCCCGGCGGGCTGCGAAGCCAGCGAATTGCTCGGCCCCGAAGGTTGCACGACCAACGGCTTCGAGAACTTCGACAAAATCTCCTTCTGGCGCACGCCGACCACTCGCTGTCCCGACGGCAGCGATGCCTGCGTGCCCTACAGCCAGTGGGTGGAAGACTACATCGCAGTAATGGGCGGGAATTAGGGGATTAAGAGATTAGGAGATTGGAGATTGGAGATTAGAGAGTGGAGAGTGGGCGGAATTCCTTACGCACCAATCTCCACTCTCCCAATCTCCAATCTCTCTTTCACAAGGCAAAGCAACTATGCAATATAAGCATTTTATTGACGGCCAGTGGGTCGACAGTCAGGGTGGCGGCGAGTTGGTGATCCTCAATCCGGCGACGGGCCAACCGATCGCCGCAGTGCCAGACGGCAGTCGCGCCGACGTGGATCGGGCAGTGCAGGCGGCAAAGCGCGCCTTCTATGACGGACGCTGGTCGCGTAAGACGCCAGGCGAGCGTTCGTTGGCGCTCTTCCGCCTGGCCGACCTGCTCGAACAGCATGGAGAGGAGATCGGGCGCGTCGAGTCCGAGAATGCCGGCAAGCCTTTTGCGCAACTAACGATGGCGGGTGACGTGCCCTTCTCCGTCGACAATTTGCGCTTCTTCGCTGCTGCGGCGCGTGATACGCATGGCATGCGCGCAGGCGAATACGCCGCCGGCTATACGTCGATGTTTCGCCGCGAGCCGGTGGGCGTCGTCGGACAGATCGCGCCGTGGAACTACCCGCTGCTGATGGCCGTGTGGAAGCTCGGCCCGGCGCTGGCGGCAGGGTGCACCGTGGTGCTCAAGCCGGCGCCGACCACGCCGCTCTCTACACTGATGCTGGCCGATCTGATCCAGCAGGCGAGCATCCCGGATGGCGTGGTGAACATCGTCACCGGCGGCAACGACACTGGCCAGGCGCTGGTCGAACATCCCGACGTGCGCATGGTGTGTCTGACCGGCTCGACGGCGACGGGCAAGAAGATCATGGCGACTGCGGCGAACACGCTCAAACGCGTCCACCTGGAGTTGGGCGGCAAGGCGCCGGTGTTGGTCTTCGACGACGCCGATTTGGAGCTGGTGACGGCCAAGGCCAGCTTTGCCGCCATCTGCAACACTGGTCAGGATTGCACGGCGGCGACGCGCGTCTATGTCGAGCGGTCGCGCTACAATGATGCGGTCGAATCACTTGTGGAGGCGATGCGCGCCGTCAAGGTGGGCGATCCCTTTGACGACAGCACGGCGATGGGGCCGGCCATCTCCGAGGTGCAACGCCGGCGTGTGCTCGGCTTTATCGAACGCGCCAAAGCCAGCGGTGCGCGCGTGATCACCGGCGGCGGCGTGCCGGCAGGACTCGACGCCGGTTTCTTTGTTGAGCCGACCGTCATCCTCGACGCCGACCAACAATCGGAGATCATCCAGAGCGAAGTCTTTGGCCCGGTGCTGACGATCAGTGCGTTCGACAGCGAGGAGCAGGCGACAGCCTATGGCAACGACGTGCTCTATGGGCTGGCAGCCTCCGTTTTCACGAAGGATGTCGGGCGCGCCATGCGCATCGCACAGCAGCTCGAATTTGGCACCGTCTGGATTAACGACCACATCCCGCTGGCTTCGGAAGGGCCGCACGGCGGCTTCAAGCAGTCCGGCTTTGGCAAGGATCTGTCAATCGAGGCGGTGGGGGATTATCAGATCACCAAGCACGTGATGATCGCCAACGGGTGAGGCGAGAAAGTGGGCGGTGGCTCAATGCGTGTAGCGGGGAGTCGGGGGACGGCGACCATCCCCGCTGCACAGATAACTCATTCTGGTGGCCTGAAGCGGAGGTGGTATGGCTAAATTCGTGTTCGGCATGAATCAGTCCCTGGACGGCTACGTGGATCATACGGCGTTCGGGCCTGGCCCCATCCTTTTTCGCCACTTCATCGAGCAAGCTCAGGGCCAGGCGGGAAGTGTGTACGGTCGCCGAATGTATGAGGTCATGCGTTACTGGGACGACGACCATCCTGAATGGGGCGCAGATGAACGTGCTTTCGCAACGGCATGGCGGAACCAGCCCAAGTGGGTCGTCTCGCACACATTGAAGTCGGTCGGTCCCAACGCCACGCTTGTTAAAGGTGATCTTGAAAGCGCCATGCGGCAATTGAAGGCTACGCGCGATGGTGAGATCGAGGTCGCTGGACCGCAGTTGGCGCAAAGGTTAACTGAACTTGGTCTGATCGATGAATATCGAATTTACCTTCACCCTGTCGTGCTTGGTCATGGGAAGCCGTACTTTGCCGGACCCCGCTCTCCACTCCGCCTCATCAGTAGCGAGCGGATTGATGACAATGTGATTAGATTGATCTATGTTCCTGCTTGATCTTGCGACTCTCCAGAAGCAAAGAACCGCCTGCTGCGCAAGACTGAAAAAACAGACGGCCAGGCTGAGCACACTTTGCCAGGCCCAAAATGCGGAGCCAAAGCCAGGGGCATCGAAATATGACTGCTGATGAAGGTGAGCGAACCGACGCATGAACGTCGCTGAACAAGGCGCCCGCATTGTCAGCGGGCATAACCTGGTAATCCCGCGCGTGTTGATTTTTTTGACCAGCACGAACCCCGCCACCGGCGCGCGCGAAGTGCTGCTCCTCCGGGGTGCGCCGACCAAACGGCTGTGGGCGAACAAGTACAACGGACTAGGCGGCCACGTCGAGGCGACGGAGGATATCTACACGGCGGCGGTGCGCGAGCTGCGGGAGGAAGCTGGGCTCGAGGTGGGCGACCTGACGCTGCGCGGCGTTGTCACCATCGACACCGGTTTTGACGAGTCTGGCCGGCGCCCCGGCGTACTGATGTTTGTCTTTGTGGGCGAAACCAGGGTACGGACGCTCTGGCCTTCCCCCGAGGGGACGCCAGCATGGTTGCCCCTCGACGCATTGTCCACCCTGCCGCTTGTCGACGACCTGACCGAGCTGCTGCCGCGCGCCCTCAGCGGCCCTTTTTTCTACGGCCACTACAATCCACAGCCAGACGGCGCTCTGTGTTACACTTTCCACGCGCCTACCAGCGCCATGTGTTCTTGAAAAACCAAAAACGGCGGCATGCCTGAACGCGCTGACCATGAACATACCTTTTCTGCGCGCTGTTGCGTCGAAAGGCTATGCTCATCTCAAGCGCCCATGTGTAGCGTCGCCATCGCTTGCAACTTGAGTTACCGTATGCCAAAACGAACCGACCTTTCCACAATTTTGATCATTGGCTCCGGCCCTATCGTCATCGGCCAGGCGTGTGAGTTCGATTACTCCGGCGCGCAGGCGTGCAAAGCGCTGCGGCAGGAGGGCTATCGCGTTGTGCTGGTCAATTCCAACCCGGCGACGATCATGACTGACCCAGAGCTGGCCGACGCCACCTATATCGAGCCGCTGACGGTCGAGGTGCTCGAAAAGATCATCGCCCGCGAGCGTCCCGACGCACTGCTGCCCACCGTCGGCGGGCAGACTGGCCTGAACCTGGGTGTGGCGCTGGCCGAACAGGGCGTGCTGGAGCACTACGGCGTAGAGTTAATCGGCGCCAACTTGCGCGCTATGCGAGTCGCGGAAGACCGTGAACTCTTCAAAGAGGCGATGACCGCCTACGGACTGGAGTCGCCCCGCAGCGGCGTCGCCCGCAGCCTGGAGGAAGCGCGCCAGATCGCTCAGGAAATCGGGCGCTACCCCATCTTTATCCGCCCCAGCTTTACGCTCGGCGGCAGCGGCGCCGGCACTGTCTTCACGCCGCAGGAGTTCGACGAGAAGGTGGCATGGGGTCTCAAAGAAAGCCCGGTGCACACCGTGCTGGTCGAAGAGTCGCTCATCGGCTGGAAGGAGTACGAGCTGGAGGTGATGCGTGACGCCGCCGACAACTTCGTGGTGGTCTGCTCGATTGAAAACCTGGACGCAATGGGCGTTCACACCGGCGATAGCATCACCGTGGCGCCGGCCCAGACACTGACCGACAAGGAGTATCAGCGCCTGCGCGACCAGGCGCGGCTGGTGATGCGCGCCGTGGGCGTAGAGACGGGCGGCAGCAATGTCCAATTTGGCGTTGATCCACAGACCGGGCGCGTCGTGGTGATCGAGATGAACCCCCGCGTCTCGCGTTCGTCGGCGCTGGCGTCGAAGGCGACTGGCTTTCCCATCGCCAAGCTGGCCGCGAAGGTGGCGGTCGGCTATACGCTGGATGAATTGAAGAACGACATCACGCGACAGACGGTGGCGGCCTTTGAGCCATCCATCGACTATGTGGTGGTCAAGATGCCGCGTTGGGCCTTCGAGAAGTTCCCCGGTGTTGACCGTGAGCTTGGCCCGCAGATGAAGTCGGTCGGTGAGGCGATGGCGATTGGCCGCACCTTCAAGGAAGCGCTGCAAAAGGCGGTGCGCAGCCTGGAGATCGGTCGCGACGGCCTCGGCGTGCTGGAGCGCGACACTTATTCCGGCGGCTACAAAGGCTACGACCCTGGCGTCACGCTGCACGACCTGCTGCGCATTCCCAACCGCGACCGCCTCTTTGCCGTCTATGAGGCGTTGCTGCGTGGTGAATCGCAGGCGACCATTGCCCAGCTCACTGGCTATGACCCGTGGTTCGTGGCGCAGATCGGCGAAATCGCCGCCTTCGAGCAAAGCCTGACCACGCTGGATCGCGCCATCCTGCACAAAGCCAAGCGCATGGGTTTCAGCGACCGGCAGTTGGCGCGAATTGTGAAGCGGAAATTGGAGATTGGAGAATGGAGATGGGGAGATAGGGAGACGAAGCGATTGGGTGACGCGGTGAACGCGCTCACGGTTACGGAGGAGAACACGAAATCACCTCTCTCCAATCTCCCCATCTCCCCATCTCCCCATCTCCCCATCTCCGAACACGACATCCGCCGTCTGCGCGCTGACCTTGGCCTTATCCCCACCTACCACCAGGTTGACACTTGCGCGGCGGAGTTCGAGGCGTACACGCCCTATCTCTATAGCAGCTATGAGAGCGAGAGTGAGGCTGCGCCCACCGATCGCCGCAAAATCATCATCCTGGGTGGCGGGCCGAATCGTATCGGTCAGGGCATCGAGTTCGACTACTGCTGCTGTCACGCGGCCTTTGCCCTGCACGACCTCGGTTACGAGACGATCATGGTTAACTGCAACCCGGAAACGGTCAGCACCGACTACGACACCAGCGACCGTCTCTATTTCGAGCCGCTCACGCTGGAAGATGTGTTGAACATCGTCGAGCGTGAGGGAGGGATGAAGCGATTAGGAGACGGGGAGAAGGGGGCGTGGGAAGATGCACCACTCTCCACTCTCCACTCTCCACTCTCTCAATCTCCTCTCCACGGCGTCATCGTCCAATTCGGCGGGCAGACCCCGCTGAATCTGGCGACGGCGTTGCAGGCGGCGGGGGTGCCGATCCTGGGCACCGCGCCTGACGCCATCGACCTGGCGGAGGATCGCGATCGCTTCGGAGCGCTGTTGGGAGAATTGGACATCCCGGCGCCGGAGCATGGCTCGGCGCGCACCGTGGAAGAGGCCGTCGCCGTCGCTGCAGAGATCGGTTACCCGGTGGTTGTGCGTCCTTCCTACGTGCTTGGCGGGCGCGCCATGGCGATTGTGGACGGCGAGGCCGACCTGCGTCGCTACATGGCCGAGGCAGTCAGCGTCGTCGAGGGTAAGCCGGTGCTCATCGATAAATTCCTGGAGGATGCCTTCGAAGTCGATGTCGATGCGGTCTGCGACGGTGAGCGCGTCGTCATCGGCGGCATCATGCAGCACATCGAGGAGGCAGGCATCCACAGCGGCGACAGCGCCTGCGTGCTGCCGCCCTACAAAATCAGCAACTACCACCTGAGCATCATCCGCGAGTACACCGAAAAGCTGGGGCTGGCGCTGCAGGTGCGCGGGCTGATGAATGTACAGTATGCCATCAAGGATGATGTAGTTTATGTGCTGGAGGTGAACCCACGCGCCAGCCGCACCGTGCCTTTTGTCAGCAAAGCGACCGGCGTTCCTCTGGCGAAGATTGCAGCGCGCGTCATGGCGGGCGAGAGTCTGGCGGAGATCGGCTTTCTGCGCGAGCCTGACCTGGATGGCTTCTTTGTCAAAGAGGCGGTGCTGCCGTGGAAAAAATTCACCGGCATCGATGCGCTGCTCGGCCCGGAGATGCGTTCGACCGGCGAGGTGATGGGGCACGCATCGAGCTTCGGCCATGCCTTCGCCAAGAGCCAGCTCGGCGCTGGCGCCGGGCTGCCGCTAGAGGGCGGCGTCTTGATCACTGTGAACGACTATGACAAGGGGAGTGCGCTCAAGCTGGCGCGCGACCTGCATCGCATGGGTTTCACACTCTACGCCACCGCCGGCACGGGCGCATTCTTCGAGCACGCCGGGCTGCCGGTCACGATCCTGGAAAAGGGCAGCAGCGACCTGCCCGGCTATTCCACGCTCGACGCCATGCGCGATGGCAAGATCCAACTGATCATCAACACGCCACTCGGCCCCAACGCACGCGAGGATGGCGTTAAGATTCGGCGCCTCGCCACGCGCATGGAAATTCCGCTGATCACCACCCTTTCGGCGGCGGCGGCGGCGGTTAACGGCATCCGCGCCCTGCGCCAGAAAGAGCTGCGCGTGCGCTCCTTGCAAGAGCATCATCAGGCGAGGGCAGGATAGCACGCGGATGACGCGGATCGAGCGGATTTTCACGGATCATTTCTAATCTGCGTCCATCCGCCCGATCCGCGTCATCTTCCGCGTCATCTGTGGTCAAGCGGCATTCCTCTCTACACCGTGCCTACACCGAGCACCAGCGCCAGCAGCAGACCGCCGGCGACGACGCTGCCCAGTTGTCCGGCGGTGTTGGCGCCCATGGCATGCATCAGCAGGAAATTGCCGTAATCCTCCTCCTGCGCCACCTGCGCCGCCAGGCGTCCCGCCATTGGGAAGGCGGAGATGCCGCACGCGCCGATCAGCGGATTGATCTTGCGCCCGGAGACGACGTACATGATCTTGCCGAAGAGCAGGCCGGCCACCGTGTCCGCCACAAAGGCGAACAACCCCAGCCCCAGCACCATCAGCGTTTGCCACTGAAAACCGTTTGTCGGGCTGTACAGAAAGCGATCCGCCGTCATCGTGGCGCCGATTGCCAGCCCCAGGAAGAGCGTTGAGATGTTGGCGATCTCGTGTTGGGCGGCCAGACTCAACCGCTCGACGACCAGCGCTTCGCGCAACAGATTGCCCAACATCAGGCTGGCGATCAGCGGCGCGGCGGCGGGCGCCAGCAGACTGATGAAGACCGTCACCGCCAGCGGGAAGATCAGCACTGCCGCGCGCGACACCGGGCGCGGCGCGTACTCCATGCGCACGCGGCGCTCGCTGGCAGAGGTGAGCAGGCGCATCAGTGGCGGCTGGATGATCGGCACCAGGCTCATGTAGGAGTAGGCAGCCACCGCAATGGGGCCGAGCAATTCGGGTGCAAGCTGCGAAGCGACGAAGATCGCCGTCGGGCCATCGATGGCGCCGATCACGCCGATGGAGGCGGCCTCGTTCATCGGAAAGCCGAGCAGCGCGGCCAGCAGCAGCGTGGCGTAGATGCCCACCTGCCCGGCGGCGCCCATCAGCACCAGACTGGGCTGCGCCAACAGTGGGCGGAAGTCGATCATGGCGCCGACGCCGATGAAGATCAGCAGCGGGAACAATTCGGTGCGGATGCCGAAATTATAGATCGTCGCCAGCCAGGTGTCGGCGGTGTACGCCGACATGCCCAGGTTGGCGAAGAGACAGCCGGCGCCAATCGGCAAGAGCAACAGCGGTTCGTAGCGCCGCACGATCGCCAGATAAATCAGCAGCGCACCGATCCCCAGCATGACGGCGTTGGCCCACGTGAAGGCGCGGACACCCTCTGTTAATACGGCGATGAGCGTTTGCCCGTCCATAAGGCTCCTTAAGCTGGTTAGCGCAGGCGCACCATCGGCTGGCCGTAGTTCACGTGATCCCCTACGTCAACCAGGACTTCGACGACGACGCCAGCACGTGGGCTGCGCACCGGATTGTTCATCTTCATCGATTCAAGCGTGCACAGCAATTGGCCGCTCTCGACGCTTTCACCTGGTTGCACGGCGACGACGATAATATCGCCCGGTAAGGGCGCCACGATCACTTCTTCGTCGCTCTCTGGTGCGGGCGCGCTCGTGCGGCGCGGCAGTGGCGCAGCTTCACCTGCCGGCTCCGTGCTTGCCGACGCCGTCGTCACCACACCAGCGACTTCTTCGGGCCAGACGGCAAACAATTCACCGCCTACGACCGCCTGGATCGGGCGGCTGTTCAGGTCGCCGATCTCGACCTCGTAGATTTCCCCATCGACTTGTACACGCACTTTCATGGCGTCATCCCTTTGTTCAACGTGATGAGGGCGGTGTGCGTTGGAAGACGCCAGCGCGTCGGCTCAACGCATTGCCGCGCATGGTGGCCTGCCAGGGGGAGATGATCCCCGGCGTCGGTTGCAGCAGCGGCGCCGTCGCCGCGCGTTCCGCCTCGATCGCCAACGCCACCGCCACACCGACGATCGCCGCGCGACGCCGCGCGGCGTGGCCTGCATCAACGGTGGCTGACGGCGCCGCTGGAGGCGGGGGCGTTGCAACCGGCAAGCGCGGGGCGGTGAGGCGCACTAACGCTGCCATCAAACCCCATAGTACGAAGAGCACGGCGAAGATCAACCCCACACCGATGACGGTGATCAGCAGCGCCTGTTGGATAGTGTTCCAGTCCTCCATTGTGTGCACCTCGCCTTAAGCTGGCATGTTGCCATGGCGCCGCGCCAGCGGGATGACCGCTTTGTGACGGAGCGCCAGCAACGCTCCGATCAACCGTGAACGCGTCTCTGCTGGCTCGATCACTTCGTCGATAAAGCCACCCTCCGCCGCCGCATACGGGTTCAAATAGCGCTCCCGATATTCCGCTGCATACCGGGCGCGCGCCGCCGCCGGATCGGGCGACGCGGCGATCTCGCGGCGATAGAGGATTGCGGCGGCGCCTTCGCCACCCATCACGGCAATTTCGGCGCTAGGCCAGGCGTAGGTGACGTCGGCGCCGAGGTGCTTGCTGCTCATCACCACGTAGGCGCCGCCATAGGCTTTGCGCGTGACGATGCTTAGCTTGGGCACGGTGGCAGTCGAGTAAGCATAGACAATCTTGGCGCCGTGACGGATGATGCCGTGATACTCCTGGTCGACGCCGGGCAAAAAACCGGGTGTATCCACAAAGGTGATCAGCGGAATGTTGAAGGCGTCGCAGAAGCGCACGAAACGCGTGATCTTGTCGGAGGCGTCGATGTCCAGCGCACCGGCCAGCACTTCCGGCTCCTGCGCCACGATCCCGACTGCCTGGCCGTTCAGTCGCGCCAGACCAACGATGGCGTTGCGGGCAAAACGCCCCTGCACCTCCAGAAAGGAATAGGCGTCGACCACCAGCTCGATCACGCGGTGCATGGAGTAAGGTTGACGCGGGTCGAGGGGCACGATGGCGTTCAACTGCGCCCCCGCGCCCGGCGCTTCGCCGCCCGGCGCAACCAATGGTGGATTTTCCAGATGGTTGGAGGGCAGGTAAGTCAGCAGCCGCCGCGCCAGCAAAATCGCATCGTGTTCGGTCGGCGTCACAAAGTGCGCCAGTCCGCTGGTCGAAATATGTACGCGCGCCCCGCCCAATTGCTCGGCGTTGACCTCCTCGCCTGTGACTGCGCGGATCACCTCTGGGCCGGTGAGGAACATGTACGACTGCCCCTCGACCATCACCAGCAGGTCGGTCAGGGCGGGCGAGTAGGCGGCGCCGCCCGCACATGGACCGAGCAGCAGGCTAATCTGGGGCACGATGCCGGAGTAAAGCGCGTTGCGGCGAAAGATTTCAGCGTAGCCGCCCAACCCGTACACCCCCTCCTGGATGCGCGCCCCGCCGGAGTCGATCAGGCCGATGAGGGGGGCGCCGGCCTCGACGGCGCGATCCATGATCTGGCAAATTTTGCGGCCATGCATCTCGCCCAGCGCGCCCCCGAAGATGGTGGCATCCTGCGCGTAGGCAAAGACAGTGCGCCCATCGATCAAGCCAAAGCCGGTCACCACGCCATCACCGGGGTAGTGTTCTTCGCCTTCGGCGCAGCGCGCGGTCGTCAACATGCCCAATTCCTGGAAGGTGTTAGGGTCGAAGAGTTGCGCCAGGCGTTCACGGGCAGTGCCTTTGCCTTTGGCATGTTGACGCGCGATGCGGTCGGCGCCGCCAGCTGCCAGCGCCGCAGCGCGGCGTTGGCGCAGCCCAAGAATTCGCGGATCCTCAGTTGACATCGAAGCTCCTTTGCTGCGTTGGAAATGGGCGGGTTGCCAAAGAGCGTTGGACCGGGAGAAGACGCTTATGGTTCAGTGATGTCGGGCTGCTACACACCGGTGGTGCACGCCCCTCAGCACTCGTCCAGCTCGATTAGTACGTGCGTTTCACGACAAATTCGCACAATCCTTGCAATGAGTGGCGAAAGACGTTATCGGGCAGCGCCGCCAGATTGTCCACCGCGCGGCGCAGAAATGTGCGCGCCTCTTCGCGCGCTGCTTCGATGGCGGCGCTGGCGCGCAGATCGTAGACCAGTGTTGTCACCGTGTCATCCCAGGCGGCGCTGTCGCCATCATCGGCGGCCATCTGTGCGGCCTCCAACATCTCGATTACGCTGGCGGCGTCAGGATGTTGCTGCAAGTAATGGAAGAAGGGGAGCGTCAACGTGCCCTGGCGCAGATCGCTGCCCGCCGGTTTGCCCAGGGTGGCGTCGTCGCCAGTGAAATCCAGGATGTCGTCGACGATCTGGAAGGCCATGCCAAAGTTGTAGCCGAATTGATAGAGGTCGTTGATGCGTGCTTCAGGCAATTGGGCGAGGATTGCAGCGCCTTGCGTGGCGGCGCAGAAAAGGCTACCGGTTTTGGCGAAGATGCGCTGGTAGTAATTGTCTTTGTTCTGGACAAAATCGTAGCGATCCTTGAGCTGGCGTAGCTCCCCATCCACGATGATGCGCAATGTATCGCTGAAGATCTCGATGACGCGCATCGACTGCGTCTCGGCGGAGAAACGCGCCGCTGTCCCGAAGAGATAATTGCCCGCCAGCACAGTTGAGATGCCGTTCCACTGGGCGTTGAGCGTGGGCGCGCCGCGCCGCAGCAGGGCGCCGTCGATCACATCGTCGTGCACCAGCGTGGCGGTGTGCAACATCTCGACGGCAGCCGCCAGCGCAACGACTGTATTGTACCGCGGCGCGTCCTGGATGGCGCCGTTCACTTCGGCGGTGAGCAGCGCCAATGCCGGACGCAACCGCTTGCCCCCGCTGCCGATCAGGTTGATGAAGGCATCCGCCAACGGGGCGAACAACGCTGAATCAACATTGCGTAGCTTTGCTTCGACTTGCCGCATCCCAGGGCGGATCGGCGCAAAGAGGACGGCGGCGTCAGGCGCGCCATTGCTCTGGGGAGTGCTCTCGACAGCGGTTGATCGAAGGGTCGCATCCATGGGCTTTCTATAGCTGGGCGACAACGTGACGGGTTGTGGAATCAACACCGAGCCGATCCTCCAAACCAAAAAAACGTAGTGCAGTGGCCGTCGTCTGCATCGCCACCGTTGCTGGTGTTGCACCACACAACTGCGCCACCTGTGCGCACACCAACGCAACATGGGCCGGTTCGTTGCGCTGTCCGCGATGCGGGTGCGGCGTCAGGTAGGGTGCATCAGTCTCCAGCATCAGGCGATCCAGACGTAGGTGCGGCGTCAGTGCGTGCAGGTCGCGCGCATTGCGATAGGTCACCGGCCCGCCCAGCCCAAGCACAAAGTTCCAGGTGTAGGCTTCTTCGGCCAGCGCCAGGTCGCCGCTAAAGGCATGGAGCACACCGGCAAACGGACGCTGCGCCAGCCGCGAGTGTTGGAAAGCGGCGCCTGCGACCCACGTGCGCAGCAAGGCCGCTACAGCGTCGTTGGCGTCGCGACTATGAATGATCACCGGTAATCCCAGTTCGGCGGCCAGATCGAGCTGGCGCACGAACGCCTGTTCTTGCACCGCCGGCGCGACGGTGTCCCAGTGAAAATCCAACCCGATTTCACCGATCGCCACAACTTTGGGGCGCCTGGCCAGTTGATGCAAGGCAGTCAGTGTTGCGGCGTCGAATTGGTCGGCGCTGTTGGGGTGGACGCCAATCGCCACGTAGAGTTCGGGAATGGCATCGGCCAGCGTCAGGGCGCGCCGACAATGATCGAGATCAATGCCAGGATTGACGATCAGCCTGACGCCTGCCGCACGCGCGCGGCCAATGACAGCTGTACGGTCTGCGTCAAATTGCGGCAAATCTATATGGCAGTGGCTATCGATCAGCTGGCCTGCCTCGGCCCTGGACATTTCTTGCACAAACAATACCTAAAATTTGATCAAACATTATGCGTATCTGCTTGTTCATTTTATCACATGCGATCATCACTAAAAGTAGGTCAGATTGCACATGCTCTCTGCGCATGGCGCAACATGATTCATAGCAGTATACCAGTTTTGCCGGTCTGGGGCGACTTCATCCAACCTCAAAACAAAAGCAGCGGTGGACGCCCGTGCGTGCGTCTCACCGCTGACATGCAGATTCGGCTCCGATTGGATGGCGCTAGACGCCAGTCAGCGCGCGCCCATCCGCCAGGATGGCGGGCACGGCGGCCTGGTCGGTTGTCTCGGTGTAGACGCGCAGCAATGGCTCGGTGCCGGAGAAGCGCACCAGGAGCCAGCCGCCGTCGTCCATCAGAAACTTGTAGCCATCGAGCGTGACCAGATCGACCACGCGGTGGCCGCCTAGCGTCAGGTTGGTGATATCGAGTGCATCCAGACGCTGGCGGGCGGCCTGTTTGAGCGCATTGTCGGTCAGGCGGATGTCGATGCGGTCGTAGAAGTGTGCGCCCACCTTGTCGAAGAGCATCTGCAACAACTCAGTTGGCTTCTTCCCTGTGCGCACCATGAAGTCGAGCAAGTAGAGGTTGGAGAGGATGCCGTCGCGTTCCGGCACGTGGCCGCGGAAGGCATAGCCGCCGCTTTCCTCGCCGCCGATCATGGCGTTGTGTTCGATCATAGCGGGCGCCACATACTTGAAGCCGACGCCGGTGTTGATCACCGGCACGCCGTAGAGTTTGCCCAGTTTGTCCAACATCGAAGTGGTGCTCAGCGTTTTGACAATGGCGCCACGCTCGCCGCGTACTTCCAGCAGGTAGTAGGTTAGCATCGCGTAGACGCGCAGTTGATCCATGAAGCGGCCGTGCTCATCGCCAAAGCCGCAGCGGTCGGC
>DGFH01000213.1:0-2515 GCA_002391565.1 Anaerolineales bacterium UBA3905 | reverse complement strand
ATCACCTCGGTGCTGCCGCCCGCTAGAATCTCGCTCAACCAGCCGGCGCCATTGCCCCACATGTTATCAACGACGATCTTGAGGCCAGCGTTCTTAATCGGCGTCACGTCGATCAAGTCGGCCAGGTGCGCCAGATAAGCGGGTTTGGGGTCGAAGTAAGTCACCTGGCCATTGGCCAGCGCCGTCGCCAGCGCCACGCGCGAGATGGCAGCTTCGTCGCCTGCCGCCGGGATCAGCGCCTCGATCTGCTGCAAGCCATCTGGGGCGATGGCGCCGCCCTTCTCGTCGCGCACCTTAAAACCGCAATCCTCAGGCGGGTTGTGGCTGGCGGTGATATTGAGCGCAGCAATGGCGTGATTTGCCTGCACACTGTAGCTGATCACCGGTGTGGGCGTGGGGCCGGGCGTCAGCAACACCTGGAAGCCGTTGCCCGCCAGCACTTCGCACGCCGCCGCTGCAAAGTGCTCCGCCGAAAAGCGCCGATCATGTCCCACCACCACCGGTCCCTGGCGTCCGGTCGTTTTGAGATATGCGGCAAAACCCTGGGCTGCGCGCCGCAGATTGGCATAGGTGTAGTCATCGCCGATGCGGCCGCGCCAACCATCTGTGCCAAACTTGATGTCGCTCACTGTCGTTTCCTTTCCTGGCGATTGCGTAAAGCAGGCTGTTGTTGGAGGACGTGTTGCTTCGCAGTATAGCAGTACTCTGGAGTGAGGGGCAACATATCACCGAAGGCAGGGTGTATTTCATGTTCGGAGCGAATAGCGGCGCTGCACCTTGCAGATGTCGTTGTATGGAGATAGATCGCGATGGTGGTTGCGCAATTTCGCGCTTGTGGACACAAGTATGATATTATCAAGTTTCTGTCTTGCAACTGTGCAGCAGAATAAATGATTGTTTGTGTTTGTTTTGATTATTCCGAAGGTTCGTCCGAGCACAGGATGTCTGTGCTCTGAGTGCTTTTTTGTTGGTGGACGCCAACATCATGGGGGCGCTCCCGTCAGGGATGCGCGGCGCAGCGGGGTCATCAAGACAACAAAAGGAGTTTGAGATGACAACCGCATTTTCCCAATTACACCTGCACCCGCAGTTGGTGCAGGCCGTTGAGGCGCTTGGCTTCACCACGCCGACGCCGATCCAATCCGCCATGATCCCGATCATGCTCGCTGGTCACGATGTGATCGGCCAGGCGCAAACCGGCACCGGCAAGACCGCCGCCTTCGCCCTGCCCGTTCTTCACAAACTGACGCCGGAGACGAGCCACGTCCAGAGCCTGGTGCTGACGCCGACGCGTGAGCTGGCGGTGCAGGTTGCCAAAGCTATGCACGACTTTGGCCGTGCGCTCGGCGTGCGCGTGCTGCCCGTCTACGGCGGCGAACCCTACGGCCGCCAGATCAGCCGCTTGCAAAAGGGCGTCGATGTCGTGGTTGGCACACCTGGTCGGCTGCTCGACCTGATCGAGCGCGAAGTGCTCGATCTCAGCCAGGTGCACAGCGTCGTGCTCGACGAGGCAGACGAGATGTTGAGCATGGGCTTTATCGAGGACATCGAGGCGATTCTGCGCGCCACGCCCGGCGCCCGTCAGACGGCGCTCTTCTCCGCCACCATGTCGCCTGAAATCCGCCGCCTGGCCGAGCGCTACCTGCGCAACCCGCAGATGATCTCGATCCAGCGCGAGCAGGTCACGGTGGCCGCCATCGAACAACGCCACTATCTCGTCTACGAGGCGGACAAGCTGGCGGCGCTGACCCGCCTGTTTGAGGTCGAGCCGATCACGAGCGCGCTGATCTTTGTGCGCACGCGCGCCGGCGCCGGCGAACTGGCCGCCGAACTTGCCACGCGCGGCTTCCCTGCCGAGGCGTTGAGCGGTGAGTTGGAGCAGGAAGAGCGCGAACGCGTGATGAACCGCTTCCGTCGCAACCTGATCAAGGTGCTCGTCGCCACCGACGTGGCCGCGCGCGGGTTGGACATCGACCATATCTCTCACGTGTTTAACTTCGATCTGCCGGAAGACCCGGAAGTCTACGTGCACCGCATCGGGCGCACGGGGCGCGCGGGCAAGCGCGGCGTTGCGCTCTCGCTGGTTACCCCCAACGAACGCTGGCGTGTGGCGCGCATCGAGGGCTTCATCAAGGCAACCATTCAGCGTGCCGCCATCCCGACGGTGGAAGAAATTCAGACGCGCCGCGAGGCGGAGCTGCTCGCCCGCGTGGGCGCCGGTTTGCTCCAGGGGCGGCTGGGGCGAGAACGCGACCTGGTCAGCACGCTGGTCGAGGCCGGCCACGATCCGTTGGAGATTGCGGCCGCCGCCTTGCGTCTAGTGCGTGGCGACGAAGCGCAGCGCCCGATCTTGCCGGTCAACGAGGTGCAAGAACGGCGCCCGCAGCGCGAGCAGCGGCGGTCATCGCGTCCCTCCGACCGCCAGGCGCCGGAGCGCGCGGCGTTCGACCGCCAATCTTCCGAGGATCGTCACGGCCTCTGTCTCTTATACACATCTGACGCTGCCGACGCAGAG
>DGFH01000092.1 GCA_002391565.1 Anaerolineales bacterium UBA3905 | reverse complement strand
GGTATATCCCCAAGGAGGTCATTGCAGAGGAATTGCCTGCTGCGTTGCAGGAGGCTGCCGCCGGCAAGCCATACGTGCCGCGCATGTATCACGAGTCGGCTGCACCAGGGTGGATGGTGGTTCCTCAAGTCGTAGCCTAGCCTGACGGAGAATTGCGGCGCCGCATCGTCGTTGTCATTGAGCACAGAGGCGAGCCAATTCTCACCGCACACGGCGCTCCTCCGGAGCCTGTACAGAAAAGTCGATCTGGTCCCAATTGCAGAGGGTGGCCCGCAAGCCACCCTCTGTTTTTGTGGCGAAGAAGGTCCGCCGAACCAGGTTCACTTTCCCCACTCTCTGACAAAGTGCAGCAGCGTGCGCAGCATATTGTCGAAAACGGCCAGTCGCGCCACCTCGTAGCCGTGACTGTTGGCGCGCACCTGGCCGAAGCAGGCGATGCGCGCCGCGCCGCCCACCTCGAAGACCATGCTGGCGTCGCTGGCGCTCACGTCGTAGGCAACCGGCTGCAGCTCCGTGCCCGCCGCCGACGCCGCTGCGCACAGATCGACGATCAGGCGCGGGTCATAGGGAGCGCGGCGGTCGCGCGTCCAGATGCCGGGGCGACCGTCCAGTTGCAGCGGTGCGCCCGGCGGGATCGGGCAACCGTCGATGGCGATGAACACTTCCGGTCGCTCACGCAGCGCCAGCACCTTCGCCCCCATCCCGCCGACTTCCTCCTGCACCGTGAAGGCTACAAGCGTGGGACACGCCGGCTGCAGATGGTCGGTCGCCAGTCGTTCCAACAACCGCAACAACGTCACCACGCCCATACGGTCGTCGAACGTCCACGCCGCCACCAGCGGGTCGGCTGGGTCGCCGAAGAGCACCGGGCCGCAGTGCGCCCGCAGCGGAACGCCCAACGACCCTGGACGCACTCCCGCCTCGGCCAGCTGCGCCAGCGTCAGGCCGGTGAGCACGCTCACATCCGCCCATGTGATCGCTTGTTCCCCGGCGCCGTGCCCTGCGCCCATCGCCAACACGCCGGTGATCGTGGCGCGGTCGCCCAGAATCTCGACCGGCGCTTCGCCCAGCTTCCACGGAAACAGCCCGCCCGACCGGCTAACGCGCAGCCGCCCATCCGGTTCGATGGCGTGCACGGCCAGCCCGATCTCGTCCATGTGCGCAGCATAGCAAACCAGTGGCGCGCCAGGATTGCGTCCTGTCAGCCGCACCCAAACGTTGCCGACGCCATCCTGCTGCGGCGCATAGCCCCAACTGCGCAACCGCGCAAGGAGGTGGGCTGCCAGCCTGTGCTCCATGCTCGACGGTGATGGATAGGCCAGCAGTTCGGCAAAGAGCTTCAGCGCCGGGTGGTCTTGCGTGTTCATGGCAATTCTCCAATCTCCCATTCTCCAATCTCCAATTCCACCGCGTCATCCGTCAGGCGTTCCCCGCGTTCTCCTGTCGCGGCCAGACGTGCGCCGGTCGCCGGGTCGTACATGCCGATGCGCAGCCGATAGCGTCCCGGCGGTGGATCGGGCGGCAGCATCAGGCGGTGCTCGTCGCTCACCACTTCGCCCTCGACCCACTGTTCTGTGCCATAGCCGCCTGCCGGCAGCGCATCGGACTGGGCGAGCAAGCTGCCGTCCGGCCCGACCAGATGCACGAAGACCTTCTCGCTCGTCGTCAGCGGCGCCAGCGACTGCCAGACCAGCCGCACCGTCAGCGCGTCACCGTCACGCGTGATGTCGGCGCCGTACAACCGGATAGCCCCGCCCAACGTGGCCGTCACCAGTCGGGCGACTTCCGGCAGTTCGAAGATGCGCGTGGAGGGACGAACCGTAATCCGCGTAAAGGGTTGGTCGCCGGCAGGCGTGGACAGATGCAGCAGATAGTCGCCAGGCGCAGTTGCCGTCGGGATGCGCACGTGCAGCCGCCGACAGATCACTTCACCACTGCGCCACGCCGCGTCCGGCGCCAGCGCGCCGGTGAAGATCGCCGCTGGCGGGTCGCTTGCCAGCGTCAGCGTCAGCGGAAGTGTGCGGTGACGTTCGTCGCCCTGGATAAGCAGATCGAGCGTCAGCGGTGCGCCCGGCTCGGTGTTGGTTGTGGGGAGGGTGTAGCCGACGAGCGTCAAACCGTCCGCTGCCAACGGGAGTGAAGTGGCAACCGCAGGTCGGATTTGCCCGGCGGGCTGTGACGTAATGGGTGGCGTCCATATGCCGGCCAACGCCGTGTCCCCGGGTGCGTCGGTGCGCGGGCGGCGAGCGCTGTCGGCGGCAAGTTCGTACCAGCCAGTCAGGACGCGCACCGGTTCGCCGTCGCTGCAAGCCTGGCTGAGCATTGGGGTGTAGCGCTGCGCCACGCGTTCGCCTGCACGCCAGATAGTTGTCGGAAAAGTCCCATCGCCCGGCACGACGTCGGCCTGCCCCACCTGTTGCCCGCGAGCGTCGATCAGATGCACGAAGGAGGTGAGATAGCGTCGCGTGCCTGCATCCGCCTGCCAGTGTAACAGGAGCGAGCGTCCATCCTCGCCCGCGTGCATCCCGATCAGCGTGGGGGCGTCGTCGAAGTGCGCCGTCGCCGTCTGGTCGGGTGCAAAGCCGACGGGCCAGGTTGCCGCCTGCTCGGCCTCGACCTGAACGTAGAAGAGCAGCGGGCGTCCGAAGCGGTCGTTGAGCGTGCGCACCGGCGCCTGCCAGATGGCGGCCAGATCGTCGGCAAAGTCGCGCTGTTCAGAAGGAAAGGCGTAGATGGCGCCCTTGCCCGGCTCCGGCAGCACCAGCGCCTGCGTCGCATCGAGAGAGCGAAGCCGATAGTCGCGCAGAAAGGTGACGGTGGCGTGGGTTGACCAGAGCGGCGAGAGATAGACGGCGTACCCGGCGTCGCCACGCGCCTTCATCCACGCGACGGCATCCACTTTGTCGGCATCGTAAACGTAGTAGACTTCGGGGAAGGCAGGAAAGCGCACGAAGTAATCCAGCACGGTGATGACGCCGCTCACAAAAATGAGTAGAGCGACGGCGGCGTAGCGGGCGATGGCATTGCGCGACGTGCGCGTTGCGATCCATGTCAACCCCAACCCGGCGGCGAGCATTACCGGCGGTGTGGCAGCCAGTGTGCGCGAGTAGTTG
>DGFH01000043.1:12288-12624 GCA_002391565.1 Anaerolineales bacterium UBA3905 | reverse complement strand
AGAGACGCCCCTCCTTCACTCCCAATCTCCTCACCTCTCAATTCCCTAATCACCCAGTGGGATCACGAAGTAGTAGACCGACAAGAAGTGCAAAATGCAGCCGGCAAGCACAAAGAGGTGCCAGATAGCATGGTTGAAAGGGATCGCCTTCACTTTGAAGAAGATGGTGCCAACAGAATAAGCAATGCCGCCACCCAGTAACAACGCAATCCCGGTTGGCGGCAGGTTGTGGGCTATCTCAAAGGCGGCAAGCAGCCCCAGCCAGCCCATGCCCAGGTAGGTGAGCAGCGAAATCATCTGGAAGCGCCCAACGAAAAAAATCTTGAAGATCATGCC
>DGFH01000043.1:0-12032 GCA_002391565.1 Anaerolineales bacterium UBA3905 | reverse complement strand
GATGCGCAGCACGCGCTTGGCGCCATTATGCGGGATGGCGTGATAGAAGGTGGAAGCAGCAAAAAGCAAGATGATGCTAATGCCGTAGATAACGACGCTAACAAGAATTACCTTGCTATCCGTTTGCAATGTCTTGACCACCAGCAGCGCCAGCCCGATCGCCCCCAGCACAACGCCGAGACCGTGTGTCGAGGCATTGAGGATTTCCTCAAGTAACGTGTAGCGGGGAAAAATGACGGCTTGCGACTTCACCTGTATTCCTCCTGAAAAGTACGCCTGGAGGGATTCGAACCCCCGACACTCGGTTCCGAAGACCGATGCTCTTGTCCGCTGAGCTACAGGCGCATAGCGACTGCAAGCATACGCAAAAGCGCAGCGTCTGTCAAAGCGGGACAGCAAAAGATTATCGCTGCAAGGATAACGATTGTATGCGGGCAGGCGTTCTCCTATGCGTATCGTAGGGGCCGAAATTGACGCCTGGTCAGTGCTGTCGACGACGCCAGAGTGCGCCGCCAATGCCACCGACCACGACTACGAGCAACGTCACACCCAGCCAGTTGCGCAGGATCGCATCGGTAAGCACAAAGGCAGTGGATTGACGCATCTGCTGCATGGTGAACACGCCTGAAGGCAATATCGATAGATAGGCCACCACATCATCGAGCATCGCTTCGTCTAGCGGGCCGCCGTGCGCTTGCGCCCAGCCGCGCATCGCGGCGCCCGGCACGCCCTGCGCCACCACGGCGCGCAGCATCAAATCGGGGCGCACGCCCGGCCAGGAACGCGCCAGTACCGGACCGCTGCCACCCTGTCCGCTTGCGCCGTGACATGTTGCACAATATGCTCGATAGAGTAAAGCGCCGCGGGTGGCGTCGCCTTGAACAAGCGATGCCGTCGGCAAAGCGATCGGCGTCAGCATGGCAGGATCAAGCGATTGCACCATCGTTTGTTGCACTACGTCAGGCAGCGCCGGCGCAGCCCCCAACTGCTCGAATGCTTCGATGTAGTTAACGATCAGCTTGATGTCAATCGAACGTAGCGGGCCGCCCCGATTGAGGGCAAAGGCAGGCATGTTGCTGCCTGTCTTGCCACCCTGAATTGTGCGTTCGATGCGGTCGCGCTCCAGGCCAAGCCCCATGCGTCCGATGGCATAATCCCGATGACAACGATAACAATTCTGCGCGTACAACCACGCGCCATGCGCAAGTGGATTACTTTCCAGCGCCAATTGTAGGTCAGGCGGCAGCGACGTCGGCGTCGGAGTGGAGGCGTTGGCGGCAGGTGCAGCGGCGCCAGACGCAGCAGTAGCAGGCGATGGCGTCGGCGTAGGCTGCGGCGGCAAAGGCGGCAGCGCCAGGTCGCCACCTTGTTCCTCCCAGGCCAGCATAAAAGCCGCCAGGGCGTTGATCGCTTTGACCGTAAGTGAGCCGCCGCGCGCAACGCTCCAATCGATGGCGCAGCCCCGCCGGCTCTCACCGCTAATCTCGGCTTTGAGGGTTTTGTCGGTCTTGTCTTCCCCCAACCGCGCCTCGGCGTAAGCGCCGTGACAGCGTACACAGTTGCCAGCATAAAGCCATGCCCCGTGCACGATCGGATCGACGAGCGGGTCGGCGGACGCGTCCTGAGCGCGGGCGTCTATGGGCGTCACCAGCGCCAGGAGCACGATAACCAGGAGCATGATAACCAGGAGCCGGGCGAGGGCGCGCATCATTCCACCGTGAGCAAATAGGCAACCAGGTCTGTCAGTTGCGCATCCGTTAAGGCAGCGACGCAGCCGCCTGGTTGCGCATATCCTTGCACTACATAGGCCGCCGGAATCAGCACCGACGCACGCAGATACTCCGCCGCCGAAACGCCTGGTGTACGTTCGCCCGCCACAGCGCCGATGCCGGTTAGCGCTGGTCCTGCGCCCTTCACGCCATCCGCATTCTCACCATGGCAGGCAGGACAGCCAGCCTCAAGAAAAAGCTGACGTCCATGTGCAATTTGTGCAGGGTCATTGGCAATGGGCGGCGTCGGTGTGGGCAGCGGCGACAACACGACTTTTCCCAACGCCGTTGCTTCCCAATTCAGCACAAACGCCGCCAGCGCCTCGATCTGATCGTTGCGCAGCGGGCCGCCGTTGGCGCGGCTCCAGGGCGGCATGGCGACCACTCCATCACCCACATAGAGCGGACGCGTGGCTGTAATACGCCCATTGGCAATCGTCGCCACCACGTAATCATGGAGCGAGCCGTTCCAGCCGACTTCGCGTAAACGATCGGTGAAAAAATGTGCATCGTGCAAGGCTGGCCCCAACGCGCTGAGACCTTCCCCATTGACGCCGTGACACGAACGACAGTGCTGATCGTACAGCAGCGCCCCTTGCTCAATCTGCCGCGCCTGGGCTGTTTGAGCAGCAGCAGCCAGGCGCAACTCTTCGCGCTCGCCGATCACTATCAGCAACACGATCAGCGCCAGAGAGGTGGCAATGCCCACGATCAATGTCCGCGTCATAGACTATGGATGCCGGGTTGTAACTGCTGCGTTGTGATCACGATGGAGATAGAGAGTGCGCGTATAAGTGCGCGGCGTCGTTGCGTCGGCAGGTTGCCACTCGATGCGCACCGTCACCGCTTTCAGATCTGCCTGGCGCTCGACAATATCCAAAAATGCCTTGCCCTGTGGCAGGCTGCCCGCCAGGCTGGCGTCGTTCACCAGTTGCGCATAGGTTGTCAGCAATGCGCGCAGGTCGGGCGAAAGCTGCGCCGGGAATGGCTGATCCAGCGCATAGGCGCCCGGCGTTAATGCAGCATATGGCAGGCGACGCAACGCACCTTCACCCTCCTCTGGCGCTAATTGTTCGACAATTGCCACCGCTGGCGGCAGGGCAATACCATACGATGCCGTCCCCATATAGGTGAGGACGCCGACGCCCAGCGCCAGCAACAGACCCATCGTGAGCGCCAGCGGGCGTCGCTGCCAACGCCGCGCCGGATTCCGATCCCAATAAGGCAGAGTCGCCAGCAGCACGAAGCTGATGAAGGGGACGATCACCCCCATCAATGTCTTGTCGCCTATCTTGAGCAGCCCTTGCACCCAGAGGAAGAACCAGGGCGCCTGCGTATTGAGTGGTGTGTGGGAAGGATCAGCATGTTGCTCTAAGGGAGCATCATAGAAGAAATACGCCGCCATCAACAGCATCAACAACGACGCGGAGATCACAACCACTTCGCGCAGAAAGAGCGTAGGAAGAAAGTCGATCTTGCGTGTGGCAGCCTGATGCGCCGACGGCGTCAACTCACCTTCCTCGATCGACGCAGGCAGCGAAATGCCATGATGACGCGCCACGCGATAGTAGTGCACTGCCAGCAGCAGAATGCCGACCAACGGCAGCAGCAGCACATGCAACAGATAGAAACGCAACAACCCGTCAGCGCCAATCTCCGTGGCGCCGCGCAATAGCAAATTGAGCTCTGGGCCGATCAGTGGCGCTGCCTGCACCATGCTGGCGCCAATCGTGACCGCCCAGTACGCCAGTTGATCCCAGGGCAAAAGATAGCCGCTGAAGGAGAGCAGCAATGTCACCACTAGCAACAAGACGCCTGTTAGCCAGGTGAAGGCGCGCGGACCTTTGTAGCTGCCGGTGATAAAGACGCGCGCCATATGCAACACCACAATCACAATCATGGCCTCGGCTGCCAGCCGATGCAGGTCGCGCAATAAGGCGCCAAACGGAATCTGGTAGGTAAGAGTCAGGATCGAAAGATAAGCCTGCTCTGGCGTCGGCGCATAAAAGATCATCAGCAGGGCGCCGGTGAGCAGTTCCACCACAAACAACATCACGGCAAACAGACCCAGGAACCAGGTGTGCGTCACCCACGTCGTCGCGGCTGGATAGGTGCGCGGGCGGAGATGCAACCAAAAGCTGTTGGTGTGGGCGCGATAGCGTGGATTGGGGTGCTCGGTGGGTGGGTCGCCACGCAACAAGGCGCGCAATTCGCGCCCACTTAACCCGGCGAAGATGCCGCTGCCGTGCGGCTGGCGCCCGGCCCGCTCACCACTGGTCGATTCACGACTCATGCGGCGGCGCTCCCATCGCTTCCTGGCTGGCATCTACGACCACATACAGCCCTGTCGCGAGATCGCCTTTGTCGATTGTAATCGGCGCCGCCAGCACACCAGCGGCAAAGTCTGTGCTGGCGACGGCGACGCCCTCCGCATTGACAATCTTGACGGCAAAGCGATCCATGTCACGTGGCGCCGGGCCTGTCAGATGACGCCCTGTGGCATCGAAGCGCGAACCATGACATGGGCAGGCGAATTCATGCGCCTCATCATCCCATCCGAGCAAACAATCCAGGTGAGTGCACACGCCGTCGAGTGCAGCCACGCCTTCCTGCGTTTGTGCAAGCCAGAAGCGACCTTCGGGTAACGCACGCGGCGCTTCACCCGGCATGGGTAGATCGGCGACTGAGCCTGCCGCGAAACTGGTGGGCTGCCGCGTCGCATGGGATCCCCGGATGAAGCCATACGTGAGCTGGGTTGCTTTGACAGCCGCTGCTGTGGCCGCCAGCAACCACATCCATGCCAATAATTCGCGTCGGTCGATGCCGCGCAGCGGGTAAGCTGTTTCTATATCGTTCATATCGTTCATGCATTCCAGGTTACCTCCAACGCGTTAACGGATGACTAGCGCTTCATGATCGATCATTAACTGGAACGTAGCTTACAATTAACCGTTGCTTTACAATGGCGACTCACACTGTAGTGGCGGAGACCCTGTGTGCCAGCCACTACTATCTGAATCACAGGCCGTAAAGAATCACAGGTCGTGAAGGTCGTCATTACAATTTGTAGTATCCAAAGGAGCTTCAATCATGTTTAAGTTGTTGCGTCCAGGAGTAGTCACTGGATGGTTGGGAATGTTTGTGCTGTTGGCTTTGCTGCTGCCGGCCGGTGCAGCCCTGGCGCAGGATGATGCTGGTCTGCTGCTGCCGCTCGACAATCCATATGCGCCCTTCCTGGAATCGCGCGCTTACGCCGCCGCCCAGGGCGCTACGGCCGAGTTCCGCAAGATGGAGTGGGTCGCGTTGGACACGATCAACAATCGCGTCTACTGGGCAATTAGTGAAGTCAGCAAAGGCATGTCCGACGGCGAAGGCGATATCAACGTCGAAGAAAACAAATGTGGCATCGTCTACGCTGGCGACCTGGATGCCGAGTACAACATCAGTCGCATCTACCCCTACATTATCGGCGGGCCGTACAATCCAGATGACGCCGCTAATCGCTGCGATGTTAACAACATCGCCAACCCAGACAACCTCTTTGTCGATCCGCAAGGCCATCTCTGGATCGGTGAAGACACCTCCAACCATGAGAACAATGTCTTGTGGATGTACGACGGCGAGAAATTGCATCGCTTTGCCACTGTGCCGTTGGGCGCCGAGACGACCGGCGTCCGCGTGCAACCGGATGGCACGCTCTTCTTCAATGTTCAGCATCCTAGCGGCGCTAACCCTTATCCTTTCAATCGTGGCCTTGTTGGCGTGGTGACTGGTTTCAAGACGGGTGACGCATTCGAAGAGATCGCAGCGCCGGAGGGCGCCGACCGGACGCGCGTCAACCTGGCGGCCGGCAGCTACCAGATTCTGGCGCGCGCCGGCGAACTTATCCCCGACGATGTGAAGGGTGAGCGCTTCGGCCAACTCGTCGCCGTCACTGGTGAGACGTTGGGCATTTGCAACCATCCCGACGCCAATATGTTCCTGCCCACCGTCGAGGATGGCAGCGAGGGTTACCTGTACACCAACTACGAGTGTGAACCGGGTGCAGTGAGCCGCCTCTATATTCGCTTCAACGGCGAAACATGGGACGTGTTGGAAGGCGAGAATGTGGACTTCTCCAGCGTGATGGGGACCTGGACGAACTGTGGTGGCGCCGTCAGCCCGTGGAACACGGCCCTGAGCGGTGAAGAGTATGAACCAATCGCCGCCTTGGATAGCTGGGTTGAAAATGTTGCGGCCATGACCGAATATCTGGGCGGCGAACAGGCCAACCCCTATGACTATGGCTACATTGTCGAAATGATGCCCGACCCGGATGGCGACGGCGTGGAAAGCATTGTCGAAAAGCGTTACGCCATGGGGCGCTTCAGCCATGAAAACGGCGTTGTCATGCCAGATGGCAAGACCGTCTATCACGGTGACGATGGCACGGATGTGGTCTTCTTCAAGTTCGTGGCGGATGAAGCAGGCGACTTGAGCGCAGGCACGCTCTATGCCGCCAAGGCAATCCAGAATGACGATGGCAGCTTCAACTTTGAGTGGATCAAACTCGGCAGCGGCAACGATGAGGAAATCGCCGAAGCAATCCGCATGATGGAACTGCCTTGACGCCTGAAGCTTGACCATTAACGCTGCTATATGCTGAAGGGCAGTCTTTGAGAACACACTCAGCCGCTCTTCAATGAAATATGAGAACACAACTGCGGCGTACATCCAGCGTCGCAGTTGTGTTCTCTCAAACACCCTCGCCACTCTCCGCCCACCACAAACCAGAGCAAAAAAATGCTCTGGGCGCAACATTCGGATTATGCTACAATCTCAGCATAGTCAACACGCCCGCTCATTCACTTGCTTCACATACGATGCTTAGCCCACTGCTCCTCGCCATTGATCTTGGTACGTCTGGCCCCAAAGTTGCGCTTTACACGGCGACAGGTGAATTGCTGGCCGGCGCCAGTGCGCCAACGCCGCTGATCTTCACGCCTGACGGCGGCGTCGAACAGGCGCCTTCGGCATGGTGGGAAGCGATTTGCACGGCGGCACGGCGGGTGCTGGCGATGGTGGATGGCGCCGCCGCCCGCGTGACCGGCATCGGCGTGACAACGCAATGGTCAGGCACCGTACCGATCGACGCCAATGGCGAAACATTGGGCAACGCCATCATCTGGATGGATGCACGCGGCGCCCGCCATATCCGCCGAATGACAGGCGGCTTTCCCACTGTTGCCGGCTACGGCGCGCGCAAGTTGTGGACATGGATTCGCAAGACTGGCGGCATCCCCGGTCATTCTGGCAAAGATTCCATCGCCCACATCCTCTTCTTGCGTCAGGAGCAGCCCGACCGTTACGCCGCCACAGTGAAATTTCTCGAACCGAAAGATTACATCAACTACAAGCTGACCGGGCGCGTCGCCTCCACCGGCGAGACGATGACGCTGCACTGGGTCACCGACAATCGCGCCATCAACAACATTCACTACGACGCTGAATTGCTGTGGCTGTCCAGTCTCGACCGCGCCAAACTGCCGGATGATCTGTTGCGCTCGATCGATGTGGTGGGAACGCTGACGTCTGCCGCCGCCGCCGACCTGGGGTTGAGTGCGCAAGTTCAGGTGGTGGCCGGCGCACCCGACATTCATACTGCTGCGGTCGGCTCCGGCGCAGTCGCCGACTTCGACGCGCATTGCTACATTGGCACCTCGTCGTGGCTCAGTTGTCACGCACCCTTCAAGCGAACCGACATCATCCACAATATGGCGACGCTGCCGTCAGCATTGCCCGGACGCTATTTGCTGATCAACGAACACGAGATCGCCGGCGCAGCGCTGAACTTTCTGCGCGACCGCGTCTTGTTTGGGGAAGATGCGCTGGCGAATCATCCCGCGCCAGAAGACGTATTTGCCCGCCTCGAAGCAGCGGCGTCTGCAGCGCCGCCCGGCAGCAATCGCGTGATATTTACCCCCTGGCTCAACGGCGAACGCTCGCCGGTCGATGATCACACCCTGCGCGGCGGCTGGCACAACCTCTCTCTGCGCACCACGCGCAACGATCTGGTGCGCAGCGTCTACGAGGGCGTGGCGCTCAATACACGCTGGCTGCAACTTTATGTCGAAAAGTTCATCCGTCGCCCATTGCGCGAGGTGCGTATGGTGGGCGGCGGTGCACGCTCCGACCTGTGGTGCCAACTGCACGCCGACGTGTTACAACGCCCGGTGTTGCAGATCGCCGACCCATTGCATGTCAACACACGCGGCGCGGCGTTTCTGGCTGCAGTCGGACTCGGCTATTTGCGCCTGGATGAACTGACTGACCACACACCTGTCGCCCGCCGCTACGAACCACGCCCGGCATTGGTGCGCCTCTATGATGAACTCTTCGACGCCTTTGTCGCTCTTTATCAGAAGACGCACGCCATTCACCGTCACCTCAATCGCGGTCACGAAAGCGAGTCCTGAGCGATGCCACAGATTCCCGGCTTATTGAGCAAATTGCCGCCATCCGTCGCCCATATGATCGAGGGGGTGCTCCAGCGCGTGCCTGCGCTGCGCCGCCAACTCGACCGCCAGTATGATGCGCTGGTCGCCGAGCTGGACGCCGCCTTGCACCCCTATCGCGACCGGCTGCCGGCCTACACGCGCCTGCCCACGCAAGGACGCGACCGCGACGACATCCTGGCCGAGATGACGGCGCTGCAACAGGAAGAACAGACGCGCTGGCGCGCCGGCTACGTCTCCGGCGCGGTCTATCATGGCGACCCCGCACACATCGACTTTCTCAATCGCGTCTATGCGCTCAATTCGCAGAGTAACCCGCTGCACTTCGATCTCTGGCCTAGCACTGTGAAATATGAGGCGGAGATCGTCGCCATGACGGCGCATCTCTTGGGCGCCAGCGAGACGCTCGATTCAATTGTGGGCACAGTGACTTCTGGCGGCACCGAGAGCATTCTTCTGGCTATGCGAAGTTACCGCGATCGGGGACGTCGCGAGCGCAATATCAGGCGGGCGCGCATCGTGGCGCCCACGACCGCCCACGCCGCCTTCGATAAAGCGGCGCAATCGTTCGACATGGAGCTGGTGCGCGTGGCGGTGGGCGCCGACTATCGCGCCGACGTGGAGGATATGGCCGCCGCCATCAACCGCAACACCGTGGCGCTGGTCGGTTCGGCGCCTGCTTTCCCGCACGGCGCCATCGACCCGATCCCGGCGCTGGCCGAGCTGGCGCAGGCAAAAGGCGTCGGTCTACACGTAGACGCCTGCCTCGGCGGCTTCATCCTGCCCTTTGCCCGCGAACTGGGCTACGACGCGCCCGACTTCGATTTCCGGCTGTCCGGCGTCACCTCGATGTCCGCCGATACGCACAAGTACGGCTACGCGGCCAAGGGCGCGTCCGTTGTGCTCTATCGCGGCGAGGAGCTACGACGCTATCAGTACTATGCTGTAGCGGACTGGCCAGGCGGGCTCTACTTCTCGCCCACACTGGCGGGCAGTCGCCCTGGCGCGCTGAGTGCGGCCTGTTGGGCGGCCATGGTGAGTATGGGCGAGGCGGGCTATCGCGCGGCGGCGGCGCGCATCCTGGCGACAGCACAGTACATCCGCCGTTCCATCGAGCGCATGCCCGACCTGACCATACTGGGCGACCCGCTCTTTGTGATTGCGTTCACCTCACGCACGCTGGATATCTACCGCGTGCTCGATGCGATGACTGCGCGCGGCTGGAGCCTCAACGGATTACACCGACCGGCGGCAATCCATCTCTGCGTCACGCTGCGCCACACCGAGCCGGGCGTGGCGCAACGCTTTCTGGATGACCTGGCAGCGGCGGTGGCGGAAGTCAAGACGCAGCCGCCGGCAAAGGGGGGCATGGCGCCGGTTTACGGCATGGCCGCTGCGTTGCCGATGCACGGGCTGGTCGAGGATTTGCTGAAGCGCATTGTGGACAGTCTGTATCGGGTAGAACAATCGAAGTGAAGTTCATCGCTCATCCGCAGTCATCACCAAACACCGAGGACGCGCTGTGGGTAAATTGATCGCCGTCATTGGCAACACGGCGGCAGGAAAAACGACATTGGTGGCGGCGCTGGCGGCCGCAGCCCCCTTTATCATCGGGCTGGAGCAGCACGCCGAACGCCCCTTTCAACAGGCGCTGGCTGACGAGCTGAAAACGGGCGGCGCCCGGCGCTTGCGTTACGCCCTTGCCAACCAGATCGATTATCTCCTGCTGCGCGCCGAGCAGGAGCAGGAGATCCGCCGTCAGCCCGGTGTTGGTCTGGTCGATGGCGGGCTGGACGAAGATTTCTTCGTCTTTTCGCGCCATTTCCACGCCCTGGGCTATCTCAGCGCCGCCGAACAGGCACTGTGCGAACGCTTCTATCGCTATGTGCGCCTGATGCAGCCGCCGCCCGATCTATTCATCTATCTGACGGCGCCGTTGCAAGTGCTGCACGCCCGCTTTCAGCAGCGGCGGCGTCCGGTGGAGATCGCCGCCGCCGATCACCTGGCGCAGCTACAACATCAGGTGGATGACTGGGTGGCGGCCATCGACCCTGCCCGTCTGCTCGTCCTCGATGGCGCCCAAAACCTCACCGCGCCGGATGCGCTGACTGCTCTGTTGGCGGAGCTTGGGCGTCGTCGGCTATTGCCAGGGTATGAGTGAGTGTGCTCCACCGAGTGCAGCGCGGTGCCCGGTATGTTTCCCATTGTAGGATTGGCTATTCAGGTGAACTCATGGTATAACGGCGCCCATGAATGTACGGACGCGCCAGATTGTCCGGCACTTGAAAGATGGCACAATGCTTTCTGAAAGGCGAATCACTTTCGTTCGGCGCGATCTCTGCTGGCGATGAATAACTGTTGACCACCCAACTCTTATCCTCACCAATCAGGTTTACACCAACGTGCAGCCAACAAAACCAGACTCCACCCTGACCTTTCGTCGCCTCATCGGCACCAGCATGGCGGCGAAGTTGCTTATCGACATTGGCGCCCAGATCTTCAACCCCTTCCTGCCGGTGATCGCCGCCGGGCTGGGCATGAGCGTGGTTGAGTTGGGGCAACTGGTGGGGCTGCGCAGCGCCATGGGCATCTTTGCGCCGGTGAGCGGCGCCCTGTCTGACCGTCACGGCTATCGCATTGTGATCCGCAGTGCGCTCTTGCTGAGTGCAGCCGGTTTGTTGTTCATCGGCGTCAGCAACGCACCGTGGCTGGTTGTCCTCGGCATGATCCTATCGGGGCTGGGGATGAGCGCGTTTGTGCCGAACTTGCAGGCGTTCATCAGCAGCCGCCTGGCGTACAACCTGCGAGCGCGTGGATTGGGCATGATCGAGTATTCGTGGGCGCTGACCGGCATCTTTGGGCTGTCGGCGGTCGGCTTGCTGATGGCGGCAACAGGCTGGCGTACGCCGTTCTTCATGCTTGCCGCCGGCATGGTGATGATGAGCTTTGTCTTTGGCGCCATGCCCGGCATCCAGCGCTCGCGTCCGGCTCTGGCGGCGCCGGGCGCCGCACGCCCATCCTGGCGCGCACGCGTGGCCGCGGTCGTGGTCGTGGACAGCAATCGTCGCTCGACCTACGCCACGATCCTGGCGGGCGCGCTCAGCTACTTTGCCGCGATGCAGGTGATGATCGCTCACGGCGCGTGGCTGGCGGATCAATACGGGCTGGAGGCAGCGGCGCTGGGTGCGGTGGCGTTCGTGCTCGGCTGGTTCGACCTGGCGGCGAGCGTCTCGGTTAGCCTCTTCACCGACCGCATCGGCAAGAAGCGCAGTGTGCTGATCGGCATCATCGGTTCGCTGCTTGGTTATTTGCTGATGCCAGCGCTCAACGTTGGCGTGGTGGCGGCGGTGCTAATCATCGGTGTGGCGCGCGGCTTTTTCGAGTTCAACATCGTCAGCCACTTCCCGCTGCTGAGCGAGCAAGCGCCGGCGCAGCGCGGGCAGGTGATGACACTCGGCGCGGCGGTGTCGCTGGTCGGCGCAACGGTGGCGGGTTTTACGGGGCCGTGGCTGCTGGTCAACTACGGCGTGCCCGCGCTGGCGTGGTCGTCAGCGGGGATCGTCACAGTTTCGTTGCTGACGGTCTACTTCCTGGTGCAGGAACGCCCAGAAACGCATTGATCACGGGCACAAAGTCGGTCAGATCGGCGATCTGCGTGGCGTAGCGCTGGCGTTCAGCGCCGAGCAGCAGCGTCAGCGCCGGGTTGGTCGTGTGCTTGCCGTGGCGACAATCCTCGACGTTGCCGTGATCCTGTCTCTTATACACATCT
>DGFH01000249.1 GCA_002391565.1 Anaerolineales bacterium UBA3905 | reverse complement strand
CCTGCCACGTCATCTCCCAGAAGGGTGCAGCGGCGAGCGCGGCGTGATAGTCTCTCTCGGCAGCGAAATGTGTTTGCGCCACCACACGCCCGACAATCGAGACGCGGAACGCGTCTACGCCAAAGGGCCAGGGGTCGAAGTGAATGACGGCATCGTCGTAACTCATCACGATCGTCGTCTCGGCGCCGCAGAAATCGACCGGACAATGGGCAATCTCGCGATGCGACGACCAGGGCATCAGCACCTGGAGACTGGCGGCGTCGCCAAACTGCAGCAAGCGAGTGTTGGCGTCGATGCGCGCGGGCGTCAGCCATTCCTGCGCCGGGGCATAGTCGCGCCAGGCGCTGCGTAAGGTTTCGGCCAGCGTCTGCTCCTCCTTGATGAAGTTTTGGATCGCCGCCCGCGCTGCGTCGTCGAGATTGTGGCCCGGAAATGCCGCGTAGAGCAGGGCGGCATGGCGCGCCACCAGCAGCCCGGCGTAGGGGTGTTGGGCGCCGGCGCGCGCCACACCGCGTCGCCAGAGCGCCGCCTTCTCCACCGGATCATCGTGATGGATGAAGTCCATCGGATAACCGTCGGCGCGCAGACGCGGTTGCTGCTCCCATTCCCACCAGCCATTGTCGTGCTGGCCGATGCCCAGCATTACGGCGTCGTATGGCGCCGGCCGGGCAAAATCGGCGTTGCCCCAGTGACGGCAGAACGCCTCGGCCATGGCGGCGTGCGTAGTCTGGTTGATACAAAAGAGGCGGCCATCGCGCAGTTCACGAACGATCACGCTTCCTCACCCAACATGCGATAGACGAAGACCCCTGTGCCCAACACGACGCCGATGAGCAGACTGAGAATTGCCTGCCACCAGCGCAGCCCGAACAGCCGTCCCACTGCGAAATGGCTGATCGTCACTCCTGCTGCGCCGGCCAGCACTTCCGGCGGCAGCGGCGCCTCGGCGCCTGGCGTGAAGTGCACCGCCTTCTGCATCTTTTCAAGCTGCAACTCTGCCTGGGCGCTGCTCCAGCGCAGGTAAAAGGGCACGGCCAGCGCTGTCAGCGCAGCGCTCATCATCATGCGGAAAAATGCCCACATTGCGTCACCCCCGGAGAATGCGCGTGATCTGTTCGAGATGCAGTGCATCGTGCAGGCCAACCTGCATCAGGGCGTCGTCCAGCGTGAAGCGACCGCGTTCGGGGTGGACGCCAGCGCGGTTCCAGGCGTCGGCGTCCAGCGCTTGAAAGAAGGCCACGAATTCGGCGCGTGAGCAGCGCAACTCATCGAGCACGAGGGGGAGCGACTGCGCGTTGTAGCGCCCCTCCACTGCCATGCGTTCATGGTCGTAGCGTGGCAACGTTGGTTCGTGCTCTGTCACGATGCGCCGGGCGCGCGCCAGAAAGATGCGATCGAAGTCGCGCAGATGGCAGACCACCTCGGTCACCGTCCAGCCCTTTTCACCATCATGGGGATCGCGGCGCGTGGTGGCTGTCGCCTGGCTTACGTCGGCCAGAATATATGCCAAAATCGCCAGCGTGTCGCGCATCAGCCGGATGTGGTTGGTGCGGGTGCGAGCAACATCACAGTCAAGAATCATGGATGTTCATCTCCTGAGTAGCGCCGAATGGTTGAGTTCAACAGCGTGTATAAGGTGCATTGTACCCTGTCGACAGCGCTGTCAGGAAACGCCGTCGATGGTATAATCGGGCGACTGACTGAACGCCCACCCTGTTGATTGGAAAGTGTGAGAGTGCACATGGCCACCACAACCGCCGCCGTTTCGACTCGCCCGACCAAAGCCCGGAGCGCTCGCTTTTGGGAGATCGACGCCATGCGCGGCGTCGCCATCATCACCATGATCGTTTACCACACGATGTGGGATCTGTGGTTCTGGGGCGTCTTTCCCAACGTCGTGTTGTGGGAAGGTTTTTGGAAATACTGGCAGCGCTTCACGGCGGGCACCTTTCTGATCCTGGTGGGCGTCTCGCTCACGTTGGTCTATCGGCGCGAGCGGGCGCGACGCGGCCCCGACGCGCGTCTTTTCCCCAAATATTTGCTGCGCGGTCTGAAGATTTTCGGTCTGGGCATGATCATCACGCTCGTCGTAGCGCTGGCGGGTGTGGGATATGTCGATTTTGGCATCCTACACCTGATCGGTCTCTCGACGATCCTGGCGTATCCGTTTTTGCGCTTCAAGTGGCTCAACCTGGCGCTGTGGGGTGTGCTCTCCACCGTCGGCAAATGGCTCGAACAGTTCCATTTCGACGGGCGCTGGGTGTCGATCCCACTTGGCTCTACGCTCTTCATTTTCTTTCTCGACGGACGCTGGCTGGCGCCTCTGGGCGTCACACCGACGCGCTACCCGGCAGTGGATTACTTCCCGTTGATTCCCTGGTTCGGCGTGGTGCTGTTGGGCGTCTGGTTGGGCAACTGGTTCTACGCCGACAACCGTCGTCTCGTCCCGCTGCCGGATTGGGGCGACGTCCTGCCGATTCGTGGGCTGCGCTTCCTGGGGCGCCACTCGCTGTTGATCTACATGATCCATCAGCCGCTGATTCTGCTCGTGTTGGCGCTGTTGGGCATTGTAAAGATGTGAGAAGTCGTGAGCGGCGAGGTGCGAAGGGGCGTCATCCGTCCCTCCTGACTCGCTGCGTTCTTACGTACTTCTAACATCGCGCTTGCGTGGTTCAGACATTGCCATCCTAGACTGATGAACAAAAGACAGGAACACAAACAACTGTCTGGCTTTGGTGATCAATCTTGAAATGGAGGTAACAACTATGACAAGCATTACACGGTGGGACCCCTATCGCGAGTTGGCAACCATGCGCCAGGTTTTGGATCGCTTCTTCGATGATGACTTTGCGCGCTTCCCCAGCCTGTGGGAGCGGCGCCCTGAAACGATGAGCCTGGCGCTGGACGTGGCGGAGAAGGACGATGCATTCGTCGTCAAGGCGTCGGTGCCGGGTGTGGCGCCAGAGGATGTCGAGGTGACGCTGACCGACAATGTGCTGACGATCAAGGGCGAGATGAAGGCCGACAAGGAGATCAACGAGGAGAACTATCACCTCCGCGAGCGGCGCTACGGTTCGTTTATGCGCAGTGTGACCTTGCCGACCGCCGTTGACGCCGATAAGATCGAAGCGGTCAATGAAAACGGCGTGTTGACGCTGACGCTGCCCAAGGCGGAGGCGGTCAAACCCAAGAAGATCGAGGTCAAGAAGGTCGTCGCCGCATAATCGATTGCAGACGTTTACCGCGCGACTTCTTACATCGGCCGGGGGATGTGCAACGACGCACATCCCCCGGTTTTTTCATCCCCTTGATCGTGCCCTACAATGCGGTGGCAATCGATTCAGACCAGTTATGTGGGGAGATAGCAATGACCACTTCCGCCGATATTCTGACCCAGGCGCAGGCGCTCGCCAGCCAACTCACGGCCTGGCGCCGTGACATCCATGCGCATCCTGAACTCAGCTTTCAAGAGCAACGCACGGCCAACCTGGTCGCCACCGAACTGGCGGCGCTAGGCATCGAAACGCAGACCGGCGTCGGTAAGACCGGCGTAGTCGGCTATCTGGGCGACGCTGGCCCGGTTGTCGCCATTCGCGCCGACATGGACGCACTGCCGATCCAGGAAGAGAACGATGTTCCTTATCGCTCGCAAACGCCGGGCGTGATGCACGCCTGCGGCCACGATGCGCACACAGCCATTTTGCTAGGCGTTGCCAAAATTCTGGCCGCCATGCCCGATCGCCCCGCCGGGCAGATTCGTTTCCTTTTTCAGCCGAGCGAAGAGTGGCGCGACGCGGAGAACAAATCTGGCGCCACGCGCATGATCGAGGATAAGGCGCTGGAGGGCGTCAACGCGGTGGTGGCGCTGCATGTCGCCAGCGACATGCCAAGTAAGCGCATCTCGATTGTTGACGGGTACGCCAGCGCCAACGAGGACTCCTTCGAGGTGTGGCTGCGCGGCACCGGCGGACATGGCGCTTTCCCTCATCAGGCCATCGATCCCACCTTCATCCTGGCGCAGGTGCTCAATACGCTGCACGGCATCCGCGCGCGGCGGATTGACCCCACCAAAGCTGCTGCTTTGTCCATCGGCATAATCCAGGCTGGCGCCGCGTCCAACGTGATTCCCAGCCAGGTCTATCTTGCCGGCACGATGCGTAGTTTCGAGGATGGCGTGCGTCAGCAGTTGCGTGATGAGTTGGCGAAGGCGCTGGAGATCAGCCGTGTATTGGGCGGCGACTTCGAACTGAAGCTGAAACCCGGCTACCCCTCGATGTACAACGACCCTGATGTCGCACACATCGTGCGCGTTGCCACGCGCGACCTGGTGGGCGCGCACACGCTGCTCGACCCGGAGCCAATGATGGGCGCCGAGGATTTTAGCTACATGACGCGGCAGGCGCCGGGGGCCATGTTCATGCTAGGCGCTAAAAAGGATGCACTCGACCGCCCCCACCATACGCCGCTCTTCGATATCGACGAGTCCGCCATGCCCCTGGGCGTCGCGGTGCTGGCGGATGCGGCCTGCCGTCTGCTGCGACAGAAGGCGGGCTAAGACCAGCGCGCCACTGCGCGCACAGAGGGCGTTCCTGACGCAAAGATGCGGGGCCCCCAGGGGACGCAGAGATCAGACTGGAAGTTAGCAAATCTACGAGTTGGTAGACACAAAGGAGTGACGCATATGTATGCAATTATTCTGGCCGGCGGCATCGGCACCCGGCTGTGGCCGCGTAGCCGTGAGAATCGTCCCAAGCAGTTCAGCGACATCACGGGCAGCGGGCTGACCATGATCCAGGAAACAGCGCAGCGGCTCGAAGGCGTAGTCGCCGGCGCCGACCTGTGTGTTGTCTGTCTCTTATACACATCTGACCCTGCCGACGAAAAGGATATGGGAGATTTCCGGGGGCGCCGCTACATTAAAACACGAGAATAAC
>DGFH01000161.1 GCA_002391565.1 Anaerolineales bacterium UBA3905 | reverse complement strand
CCACCCGACGACAGACACGGTGTGCTGGCGCAACAAAGAATACGACAACGAAATGCCTGTTGGCGCTGCAGCTCGCGCTGCGCCATGGCTTCCAAATCTGCTCGAATCATGGTTGCCTCCTACTCCTCGTCATCGGGGGCGCCGCCGGCGCCGCCATTTTTCGCAAGTTGTGCTGCGCTGCGACCACCTGCCGTCATCAGGTGTTGACGCACGCGCTCAAGCGTGCTCTCCGGCGTCTCGCGCGGCAGCACTTCACCATCCAGCACCAACACCGGCGCCAACCCACACGAGCCGAGACAGCGCGCCGTGCTCAGGCTGAGACGACCATCAGCGGTGGTTCCCCCAGCTGCAACCTGAAACTCCTGTTGCAGAGCCGCCACAATCTCGGCGGCGCGCTTGACATAGCAAGCCGTCCCCATGCAGACAATGCAGTTGTGTTGGCCCTGGGGGGTAAGGGTGAAAAAGTGGTAGAAGGTGGCCACGCCATAGACCCAACTCAATGGCAATTTGAGTTGATGCGCGACATAGATGAGCAAATCATCGCTCAAATAGCCGAAGGCCTCCTGCGCAGTGTGCAACACCTCGATCAGCGCATCCTGTTGGAAGCTGAATCGCTTCAGGGTGCGGTCGATGAGGTTGAAGCGCGGATCTCCGCTGGGATGTTCATCGGCTGGTCGCGGGCGCGTGCGTAACGGTGGACTGGTTTTTACAGACATGACAATCCCTCGCACTTAAGAAATGAAATTGTTGTTCCGGCTGCCGCCGGTGGTCAATCGCAATAGGAGCTTTTCAATCGAACCAGCAATACAACTTCAACAGGGTAATGCGCGCTGCGTCATTTGGCGACAGGCGCGGGAAGGGAAATTGTCCTGTACACACGAAGGGTGTTTTTCCTAGTCAACTGACCAGGACTTCAACGCAGCAAGGCGGCGGCAAGTGCGTTCCTTGCTTTCCCTGCCACTCATGCAGCAAACACAGCGCTGGCCGCTGCCCAGAAACGCACCCCCAACCGTTCGACCGGACGAATGGCGCCTGCTCGTTCCAGTTCATCCAAAGCAGCGGCGACCTCGACTGGCGTCCATTGATCCAGTGCAGCGACCAATTGAGACTGACTCATCGGGTGGCGCGTGACAATGCCGATAATGGCCTCCCCTGGAGTAGCGTAATCACTGACATGCACACCGTTCGAAAAGGGATGCACAATATGCGCAATCGGTCCAAGTGCAGCCTCGGCGCGCAGCACCCCTTCCTGGTCGGCGGGCAGCACCCACGGCTCAGCAGGGGGACGGTCAGGCAAAACAATATGCACCTGATCAGGCTGGATGCGACGGAGCACAGCGGCCAGTGCAATCAGGGCAGCTTCACTGTCATTGATTGCACGGATTAACATCACCTCCACCCAGAGTTGCCCGCGATAGTCAGAGCGAAATGCTTCCAGCCCGTCGAGCAGGCGCGCAAAGGTTACCTCTGGATGGGGGCGATGAATCTGCCGGTGCAACTCTGGTGTGCCGGCGCTCACAGTTGGCATGACAATGTCGGCGGCTAACAGGTCATGGCGGACATCCGCGCGATAAAGCAATGCGCCATTGGTGATGACCGCCACGGGAATCGTTGTGAGTTCCTTCACGCGGCGAATCAGCCAGCCCAAGCCGCTGTGCAATGTCGGTTCTCCCGAACCGACAAAAGAGATATGATCGATCTCTCCCGCCGCGTGATGCGCCAGCGTCGTTTGAATCTCGGCCAGGATCGCCTCGCGCGGGATATATTCGCGGCGGTCATTGGTCATTGGCGTCGAACGACCAAGTTGACAATAGATGCAATTCCAGTTGCATGTCTTGGCTGGAATCGGATCAACGCCGAGCGAGCGGCCAAGCCGCCGGGATGGGATCGGACCGTAGACGGTTTGCATGAATCACGCAGGCCTGTCTATGCTTCGTCATCTTCGACATGCTGGATCAGCAGCGGCGTGCGGGCGCGATGCAGAATTTCGGCGGCGACGCTGCCGTGCAAGATGCGCGCCAGCCCAGAATAACCATGACTGGCAAGTGCAATCAGATCGGCGTCTGCGTCTTTTGCCACCTCCAAAATGGTTTCCACCACCGGGCCGCGTTTGACGATAGCGTCGACTGTTAGCCCGCGCGCCTGCAGCTTTGCCTGTAGCTCATGAACATATTGCTTGACCTCGGAAGTGCGTTGGGTGGCGCCCGCCGTGATGAGTTCAGGCACGACCGTAGCGGCGTAGTGGGTCAGTGGCTCCAACACTTCGAGCAAAATGATCGTAGCGCCGCATTGTTGCGCCAACGACTCAACCTGGGACAGGATCGCTTCAGCGCGTTTGCTGCCGTCCAGCGGAACAAGGATACGTTGATACATGCCGGTTTTTCCCTGATAGACCACGCCACCGTCAATCCTGCGCACGAATCAAAAGCAAGGGGCGATCGGCTTTATGCAGCACACCAGCCGCAACGCTGCCATAGAAGACACGCGACAATCCGGTGCGTCCATGACTCGCCATCGCCACCAGGTCTGCGTGTTCGCGTTCAGCGACATCCAGGATGACGCTGACGACGGGGCCACTTTCAACAATCGACTTGACCTCGATGCCCTGACCGCGCAGTTCGCCTTCCTTGCCAGCCAGATAGGCTTTGGCCTCCTCCATGCTGCGTTCGGCAGCCTCCTTGTCAACATAGGGCACCATGTCGTAAGGCGTCACCATAGCCACCATTGGCTCGACAACCTGCAACAGCACCAATCTGGCGGCATACTTGACTGCCAGCGACGCTGCGTGCGGTAGAATCAGCTCTGCACGTGGTGAACCATCGAGCGGCACCAAAATTGTCTTATACATGATCTCCTCCTCAAATATGTTCTCGGTGTTTGCATGCTTTGCTGAACGAGCAACGCAATATTGTCTCTTATTTTGTCACTCATTCATGAACCGACGTACATCTGTCCGCCATGACTCCATGGTACCTGGAATCTCGCCATGACGGATTCACCTGACGTAGAGTTCCCAAACTGGTCAAATGACCAGGACGGGCAGTGGGCATTATACCGCCTGTGTGCTCTTGCTGCGCGCCGATTGTGGTATACTGTGCAGCCGTCCATCCGGCGGACGTCAGGATGCACTCATCGGCTTGCGTGTGGCTACGGCTGGCTATTTTGCAGATGCTCCTGAATGTGATGGCGCACAGCATAAGCGGCGGCTTCGGCGCGCGAGGAGAGATCAAGCTTCGACAGGATTGAGCTGACATAATTGCGCACAGTTTTTTCGCTCAGGAATACGCGTTCAGCGATCTCACGATTAGTCAGCCCTTCCGTAATCAAGGCCAGAATGTTGAGTTCCTGTTCGGTCAGAGCAGCGAAGTACTCATCTTCGGCGCGCCGCGCCGATTCGCGCACGCGCTGGAAGACCTTCTGCGTCAGCGCGGGGTCGAGCATCGATTCGCCGCGACCAACTGTCTCCAGGGCGCGCACCAGATCGTCGCTGCCAATTTGCTTGAGGACGTAGCCGCTGGCGCCTGCGCCGATCGCATCGAAGAGCACATCATCGTCAGCGTGTGAAGTCAGCATGATGACCCTGGTGCCAGGTGACGCCTCAATGATTTCGCGTGTAGCCTGGATGCCATTCTTGCCGGGCAGGCGGATGTCCATGACCACGATGTCGGGGTGGTGACGCAAGGTTTGTTCAAGGGCTTCCTGTGCATCCCGCGCCTCGGCGATCACCTCGAAATGTGGATAACGCGAGAGCAACGCCTTGAGACCGAGCCGTACAATCTCGTGGTCATCAACAAGCAAAATACGTATATGCATATTCCGGTGTCAATCCTGGTCAAGTAAATCATCTGGTCAAACTGATATTGTATTAGTATAGCACAAGGACGCCTGCAGTCCGGCTACCGCCCTGAAGTGAGACAAGTATAGAACGCATGAACCCAATCGACACCCGTTCCTTACGCTGGCTCGGCGTGATCGTCCCGCTGCTGTCTTGGGCGATCTGGACCGTCATTCGCAGCCTTATCTGGCATCAACCATTTTCGCCCATTGCGACATTGGTGGAATTGCTGATTATCGCTGTGGGTGCAACGCTCTTCGCCAACTGGGTCGCCACCAACCTGGAGCGCGGGGAGGCGGAAGTGCGTCGCCGCAGCGAACATCTGGAGGCGCTCCGTCAGGCCGGGCTGTCACTCACAACCGAACTCGATATTGCCAACGTGCTACAACAGGTCGTCGACCAGAGCCGCGCATTGGTGCAGGCGCGCTACGGCGCCCTGGCCGTCATGGGTGGCGACGGGCAGACCGTCGAACAATTCTACACATCGGGCATCAGCAAGGAGGTGCACAGCCAGTTGCCCGGTGCGCCCGAAGGTCTCGGCATCCTGGGCGCTCTGCATCGCGATGGGCGCTCAATTCGGATCGCAGACATCAGCGCCGACCCGCGCGCCATCGGCTTCCCAGAAGGTCACCCGCCGATGCGCACAATGGTGGGCGTGCCTATCGCCTCCAAAGGTAAGTATTATGGCAATCTCTACTTGACCGACAAACGCATCATGCTGCCTTCCGGCGGCGTCATCGATGGGGAATTCACGCAAGAGGATCAGGATTTGTTGGCGATGTTTGCCATTCAAGCCGCCATCGCCATCGAGAACGCCCACCTGTACCGGGAGAATCAGCAAATTGCTGTGCTGCGCGAACGCGAGCGGATCGGCATGGATCTGCACGACGGCGTCATCCAGTCGATCTACGCCATCGGCCTGTTGTTGGATGATGCGCGCCACCGCATCGATACGGCGCCAGAGCAGACGCGCGCAGGGATCAGTGCGGCGATCAACAGCCTCAATGAGGTGATCGCCGACATTCGCAGCTATATCCAGCATCTGCGCCCGCAACGCTTTCAAGGGCGTAGCATCAAACAAGGTTTGGAAGCGCTGACGCAAGAATTGCGCACCGACACCCTGTTGACTGTCGATCTGCAGGTTGACGACCAGGCTGCCACCGTCTGCACCGCGCGTCAGGCGGATGAATTTCTCCACATTGCCCAGGAGGCGCTGGCGAATGTCCGTAAACATGCCGGCGCCAGCGCCGTCAAGCTACAATTCGGCTTCGAAGATGGCTTGCTGCAACTGGCAATTCATGACAATGGCGCTGGCATGGACCCAACCCAGGTGCGCCGCAGCCAGGGCAACGGGTTGCGCAACATGCGTTCGCGCGCCCGGGCGCTGCACGGCGAGTTCCGTATGGAAACGGCCCCGGGCGCAGGCGCCAAACTCTTTGTCACCGCCCCCATCGAAAAGCGCGACGCCTGAGCAGAAATCATGGATGGGTGGGGTGCGGCGCAGCGTTGCAACTCTGCCTCGCCGCGCACAGCGTATCAGGGCATCTCTGGTGCGGCGCTAACACCTGTCATACGAGCTTGGTGACACCTGCCCCTGGCAAACGTCTCCTATTTTTCCCATACTCTCCATTGCAACACAAGCGATCTCAACAGATTGTTGCTTCTCCATTGGCAGATCAAATTGAAAGGAGTCTTGTGCCTGCACCGGCCGTCCTTACCCAGCAACTCACACGCATGTTCGGCGCCCATACCGCCATCGATCACGTTGATCTGGCAGTGCCAACAGGCGCAGTGTATGGCATCCTGGGACCAATGGGCGCTGGCAAAACCACGCTGGTGCGCCTGTTGCTTGGATTGGTGCCGCCAAGCAGTGGGAGCGCCCGTCTGCTTGGCTTTGATGTACGCACCGACGCAGATGCAATCCGCGCGCGAACAGGGGTTGTGCTGGCGGCGCCTGGCCTCTACGAAAATCTGACGGCGCTGGAAAACCTTTATCTGTATGCGCGTATCTGGCGCCTGCCGACTGCTGATCGCAACGCCAGGGTCCAGACATTGTTGGAGCATCTCGATTTGTGGTCGCGGCGGCATGAACGCGTCGCCGAGTGGAGCCCGACCATGAAGCACAAACTGGCGCTCGCCCGCGCCCTCATCCATCGCCCTGCACTGCTGATGCTTGATGAGCCAACGCTTGGTCTCGACCGCACCGATCAGGAACTGTTACGCACTGACCTGAGGCGTCTGGCGCACCAGGAGGGTGCAACCGTCCTGGTCACCACGCGCGATCCAGCCGAAGCCGCCGCCCTGTGCGACTGGGTGGCAATCATGCAACACGGGCGCGTGCTGGCGCATGGTGAACCTGTCGCGCTGGCGCAGCGCAGCGACACTGCCCGCATGGTTATCAAGGGGCGCGGCTTCACGCCGGAATTGGTGCGTCTGATCGCAAGTCGGCGCGATGTCGGCTGCACTGCCGTACAACAGGGGCGCCTGATTGTCGAGCTAGTCTGCCGCAACGCTGCTGCATCCATCGTCAATCTGGTGGTGGAGTCTGGTGCGGATGTCGAGGCAGTGGAGCAGCGCCACGCCGACCTGGAAACCGCGTATCGGGTCATTCTGGAGCAATCAATCATATGATGCCAGACATCGTACAGGATAGCTGGACAATCATCGTCAAGGAGTGGCGAGAATGGTGCTGCATCCGCGCCCGCGTGGGCTGGAGCGCGCTGTTTTTGCTCATCGTGACATGGAGTTTTGCCGCCCCTCACCTTCTGGGGAGCTTTGCCGTTGGCGCCTACCTCGTTCCCGTCCTGTGGGCAGCGCTGCCGGTTACCCTTGCCGGCGTCATGATTATTGACTCTATCGCCGGTGAGCGTGAGCGCCAAACGCTGGAAACCCTGCTTGCCTCCCGGCTGTCCGAACGTGCGATCGTGCTGGGCAAAGTAGTTGCCATCACGCTGTTGGGCTGGCTACTCCTGGCGTTCGCTGCGCTGCCTGGCATCGTTCGTCAGGCGCTAACGCCAGGCGTCACCAGCGTGGCGCCAGCAACCATAGCAGCGATCGTGTTCGGCGTCATCACACCTGCGGTATTGCTGATCGTGCTGGCAGGTGCATTGATTACGCTCTATACGTCCAGCATGCGCTTTGCTCTCTTATTAACCATTGCCCTGGCAGGTTTCTTGATACTGGGCGCCACAGTCCTGGTAATTGGCTGGTCGCCCCAGAGCGATGGCGCCATTGGAAGTGACATGGCGCCCTTGATCATCAGCGCCGCCAGCCTCACTGCGCTCGATAGCGCACTGCTAGGCTGGTTGTTCATCGCCGTACAAAGCAAGCGGCTGTTGGCAATTGGATGAAGCAGACCATGAACATGCAGGACGGAGTTCTGGCTGGATCGCTGCCAGAGCACGGATGGGGCAGCACGTTCACACGTTCATAGGCGCCAGACACGCAGCAAATTTCACAAAGCTTCACAACTAATAGATAGCGTTTGCCCCATGCTGACATGTCCAGGGGGCAAGCAACTTATTCAATGTTCAATCAGGAGGGAAAGCAACCATGACAACGCAAAATGTCCAAGCTGCAACGATGTGCCCATTCTGCGGCATTCTAGCCGGCGCTGAACCGGGCACAGTGATCGCGCGCAACGATGAGAAGCGCTTTGCCATCATCAAGAGTATTCACCCGGAGAGCGTCGTTCACTGGCTGGCAATTCCCTTCGAGCACAAAGAGAGTACGGAAGCCTTCGAAGGCGAACACGCCAGCCGTTTTATTGAACTCTTCGAGTGGACGATTGCACAGACCAAACAACTGGTAGCCGACGAACCACATCTGGAACGGGGCTTCACACTTAAGACGCACTTCGGCTCCTTCGAAACAATCCCCCACCCGAAAATTCATATTCTGGCTGTGGAGTAAGATGATTTCACACGTCAGGCGTCACACGTCAGGATGAGGAGCGTCATACCTGACGCGTGACGCCTGAAGCCTCACTTTGGGCATCGTTTCCCTCTCGACGTATCATAGCGTCATGCCGAATCGCGCCAGCGTCTTCCTCATCTTCACGACTGCCTATTTCCTGTCCTATTTCTACCGATCCGCCAATGCCGTCATTGCGCCTGACCTGGCGCAGGAGTTGGGGCTGAACGCTTCACAACTCGGTCTGATGACGAGTCTCTTCTTTGCTGCCTTTGCCGCAGTGCAGTTGCCGCTCGGTCTGGGGTTGGACCGACTGGGGCCGCGTCTGGTGACGCCTACATTGATGCTGGCTGGCGCAGCAGGCAGCCTGCTCTTTGCAACTGCACAGAGCTTTGGCGTGTTGGCGTTGGGGCGGGCGCTGCTTGGCGTAGGGATGGCTGGCATCTTAATGGGCGCGCTAAAAGCCTTCAGCCACTGGTTCACGCCACGTCAATACCCGCTGACCTCGGGGCTACTCATCGGGCTTGGCTCGGCGGGCGCGTTGCTGGCAGCCACACCGCTGGCCTGGCTGAACGACACGATCGGTTGGCGCATGGTCTTCGTCGGCGGCGCGGCGCTCATCGTGCTGGCGGCAGCGGCGATTGTCCTCGGCACACGCAACACCCCGCCCGACGTCATCTGGCCCGGTCGCACTGCAGACCTGCGCGCCCTGCGCGTGATCCTCGCCGATGTACGCTTCTGGCGCATGGCGCTACTCGTTTTCTTCACCAATGGAATCCTTTTAGCCTTTCAGGGACTGTGGGCTGGCCCCTATCTCACCGATCTCTACGCTGCCGATGCCTGGATGCGCGGCCAGGTGTTGTTATTCCTGAGCGTCGGCGTCACTATCGGCTTTCTGCTATCCGGTTGGCTGAGTACACGCATCGGGCTAGTCAACCTGGTCATCATGGGCAGTGCTGTCTTTATCGGGACGCAACTCGTGCTGGCGCTGCAGCCGCCGCTAATCGTCGTTACATTCGTCAGCACGCTCTTTGGCATCAGCGGTGGTCTGACAATCATGTTGCTGGCGCAGCCGCGCTTTGTCTTTCCGATGACAATGACCGGACAGGCTACCACTGCCGTGAATCTCTTCGCCATCGGCGGCGCGGCGCTGGTGCAATGGTGGATGGGACTGGTCATCGATCTCTTTCCAGCCACCAGCGGCCACTACCCGCCAGCAGCCTACCAGACAGCGCTGTTTGGCGCTGCGCTGGGCACAACGCTCGCCCTACTATTCTATCTACCGATGCGTCGCACTGCGCATTGACGCAAGGAGACCACCGATGCATGCCCAGCCAACATCTGATGCTGCACCAGCCCCGCGCTCATTGCGCCGCTATATCCATCTCTCGATTGGGGCCGCCGTCCTGACCATTGGACTCAAGGGCGCCGCCTACTTTCTGACTGGCTCGGTGGGCTTGCTGTCCGACGCTATGGAGTCACTGGTCAATCTGGTGGCGGCTTTGCTGGCGCTCTTTCTCCTCACTATCGCCGAACGTCCACCCGATGAAGATCACGCCTACGGCCACACGAAGGCGGAGTATTTTTCCAGCGCCGCCGAAGGCGCGCTGATCTTGCTGGCGGCGTACAGCATTGGCGCCGCCGCCATCAGCCGCATCATGACGCCGCAACCGTTGGAAAACATCGGCGTCGGCGTGGCGGTGTCGGTGACGGCGTCGGCGATCAACTTTTTCGTGGCGCGCGTACTGCTGCGTGCAGGCCAACGCTACAACTCCATCACCCTGGAAGCCGACGCCCACCACCTGATGACCGACGTCTGGACTTCGGCTGGCGTCATCGCCGGCATCATCGCTGTTGCGCTCACGGGATGGGAGTTGCTCGACCCATTGATCGCGCTGGCCGTGGCTGCTAATATCGTCTGGTCGGGTGTGCAGTTGATGCGCCGCTCGGCATTGGGATTGCTGGACTCCGCCATCCCCCAAACAGAACGCGACCAGGTCGTGGCTGTGCTGCAACGCTACGCCCCTCAGGGCGTCCAGTTTCATTCGCTGCGCACGCGTCAGGCAGGACAGCGCCGTTTCCTCTCCATGCATATTCTCGTGCCCGGCAAATGGACGGTGCAGCGCGGTCACAACATGTTAGAACAGATCGAACGCGAGCTGAGACAGACGCTGCCCGGCCCCACAACTATTCTCACCCACCTGGAGCCAGTCGAAGACCCCGTTTCGATGGAAGATATTGAGATCGATCGTTGAACGAATTTGACAGTCAGCAATAGATCGGGCACCATACTTACCGACCGGTTAGTAAGCAAGGAGATTCGAACCGTATGCGCAACAAGGTGCTCTGGATTCTATTTTTTGGCGTGTTGATGGCCGCGCTCGATATTGCCATTGTCGGGCCGGCCTTGCCCGCGATCCAAACCGCTTTTCAGGTCGATGCGCGGGCGCTCTCATGGGTCTTCAATATCTACGTGTTGATGAACCTGATCGGCACACCGCTGATGGCAAAACTATCGGACCGATACGGGCGCCGGGCAATCTACGTACTGGATATTGCCCTCTTTGCAGCTGGCTCTGCGCTGGTGATGTTGGCGCCGTCCTTTACCTTTGTCATCATTGGACGCGCAGTGCAGGGATTGGGTGCGGGTGGCATCTTCCCGGTGGCGGCGGCAGTGATCGGCGACACCTTCCCACCCGAAAAACGCGGCAGTGCACTGGGCTTGATCGGCGCCGTCTTTGGCCTGGCCTTCATCGTAGGGCCGGTCGTGGGAGGGTTGCTATTGTTGTTGAGCTGGCACTGGATCTTTGCCGTGAATATACCGATTGCCTTCCTGATCATGTGGCTGGCGTGGCGGACGTTGCCATCCACCACACAGCAAGTCAACACTGCGTTCGATTGGGTCGGCATGGCAGTGCTCACAGTTATCTTAGGCGCGCTGGCGTTTGGCTTGAATCAGATCGACGCTGCAAACCTGGCAGGCAGCGTCACTTCCTGGCTGGTGTGGCCGTTCCTGTTGCTGGCGGCAGTGTTGACGCCACTTTTCTTGCGCATCGAGCGGCGCGCCGCCGATCCGGTTTTACATCCTGGTTTGCTGGCGACGCGGCAATTGCGGCTGGCGTCCGCCATTGCGTTTGGCGCAGGGTTGGGTGAAGTGGCGGTGGTCTTTTTGCCATCGCTGGCTGTAGCTGCTTTTGGCGTCACCGAGTCGCGCGCCAGCTTCATGCTGCTGCCGCTTGTTGCAGCTCTATTCGTCGGCTCGCCGATCGCTGGTAGGCTGTTGGATAAAATCGGGTCGCGTATTGTCATCATCGGCGGCACAGCGCTATTGGCATGGGGGATGCTTTTGCTCTGGCTGCTTGGCGCGAACCTGGTCGCGTATTACGCAGGAGGAGTGCTGGTAGGGTTGGGCTTGTCGGCGTTGCTCGGCGCACCCATCCGCTACATTATGCTCAACGAAGTCGGCGCAGCGGATCGCGCAGCGGCGCAGGCTGTCGCCACCCTCTTCACCAGCATCGGTCAGTTGGTGGGTGCTGCAGCAGTAGGGGCGGTGGTGGCAAGCATGGGCGGCGGGGTGAGCGGTTACAGCGCAGCCTATCTGACGATTGGCGGCGTGGCGCTGGTGCTCACGGCGCTGGCATTTGGGCTGAAATCGCGCCGCAGCGAACTGGCGACAGTGGCGGTGAACAGTGCACAAATTCCCACTACGCCTGCGTAATACTGCAATTATGTTTACGGACGCATGGAAGCAGATCAGGCATCATCGTAGTGATGTAAACGACAATGCCTCAATTCTTTGACAGGACACTTGAAAAGGAGCGATTGCATGGATTTTGTGTTGATTCTCCACAACATTATGCGTTGGGTCGTGCTGGTGCTGGCGGTGTATGCATTGGTGCGTATGTACAGGGGGCTATTCAGCAAAGGTCATTTCGTGGAAGGCGACCGCAAGGCGCTCTCCTGGTTTTCGATCTCGCTGGATATACAACTCTTGCTTGGCCTGGTGCTGTATATCGGCGGCCGCTGGTGGCAGAACAGCATCCGTTTCTTTGCGATGGAGCATATCGCCATCATGATTGTTGCCGTGGTGCTGGCGCACCTGGCGGTTGTCTTCTCGAAGCGCGCTGAGGCGTCCGCCAGCAAATTCAAGCGCGGAGCGATTTACGCCACCCTCGCCGTGCTTGCCGTGTTGGTTGGCATTCCATGGCCCTTCTTCTCCTACGGTCGCCCACTCTTGCCGGCGCTGACAGAGTTGGTGACAAGCATCATCTGAGCAGCATCCCTGCCTGCGCCAGGACCGACGCGCGCCCCGGATGGGTGTAATCCCGCCGGGGCGCGTGGAAAGTAGTAGTTGCACGCCCATGCCCCAAGTCGAACTTGCCAACAGCCGAACCGCCATTCTCAACGCTGCGGAACGTCTCTTTGTCGAAAAAGGTTATCACGCCATCTCCATGCGCGAGATCGCCGACGAGGTTGGCATGACCAAGGCTGCGCTCTACTATCACTTCCGCGACAAAGAGCAGCTTTTCATGGCAATCCTGGAAGGCGTGCTGAATGAATTGAGCGCCTTAATCGATCAATGCTGTACGACAGAGACTTCACACCGCCGGCGCATCGAAACCATCGTGCAGCAGATTATGTTGCTCCCTGCTGAACGGCGCGCCAGTTTGCGCCTGGCAAGTCAGGAATTAGGCAACCTGGACGCCGCCACGCGCCAGCAATTCGTTGCACGGTACCACACACAATTCATCGGTCGCATCACCGGCATCCTGGCGACAGGGATGGCGTGCGGCGAATTCCGCGCCCTTGATCCAGGCATCGCCACCTGGACATTGCTGGGCATGATGTATCCTTACTTCCACGTCACGCCCGTCACCGGCGCCCCCCCGACAGAAAGCCTTATCAGACAACTTCTGTCGATCTTCTTCGACGGTTTGCAAGCGAACCTGTAAGCAGTTCACCCAGATTCCATACAAATCAAGACAAGACGCCTGGTCAGTTGACCAGTTCTTCGACTGCACACCTGTCCAAAGGGAATCTCCCCACGTGCATGACGCATGACAAAGAGATCCTGCCTTATAGTGGTTTAGTCCTACGTCCTGATATGTTCAAGGAGGATCATTATGTTAGTCCGTGAGCGGATGACATCGCCAGCAGTAACGATCACACCGGATACGCCCTTTCAAGAAGCACTCAAATTGATGCGCGACAAGAAGTTCCGACGATTGCCCGTCGTGGACAGCAGCGGCAAGATCGTTGGGATCGTCTCTGAGCGCGACATGTTGCACGCGTCCCCCTCGCCCGCCACCTCGCTGAGCGTCTGGGAGGTGAACTACCTGTTATGGAAGCTCAAAATCAGCGACATCATGACGCACAACGTCTTGACGCTCCACCAGGACACTCCCATTGAGGATGCCGCCAGCCTGATGGTGACGCACAAAATCGGCGGCGTCCCCGTGGTCGATGACGCCGGCAAGGTCGTTGGCGTCATCACGGAAACCGACATCTTTCGCGCCTTCGTCGAGATGTTGGGCGGCGGCGAGCACGGGCTGCGTCTGACCGTACAGGTTCCCCCTGGCTCAGGCACCCTGGCAAAGCTGGCTGGCAAGATCGCTGAACAGGGAGGCTTGATCCTGAGCGTTGGCTCCCTGAACCGGGAAAGCGACGCCACGCGTGAGGTGATTGTGAAGGTCAAAGGCGTCACCAAAGATAAATTGATTCCTGCGCTTGAGTCGATTGGCGATCATGTCGTCGATGCGCGCGAGGTATAAAAACAGGCTAGAGAGGAAACAACATGCCACGTGTACAAGTGACGATTGACGGCAACGAGGCGGCCGCCTACATCGCCTACAAGACCAACGAAGTTGCCGCCATCTACCCGATCACCCCCTCTTCCCCAATGGGCGAGCTGGCCGATGCATGGGCTGCGGCTGGAATGCGCAACCTGTGGGGCAGCGTGCCCACCGTGGTCGAGATGCAATCAGAAGGCGGCGCAGCCGGCGCTGTGCATGGCGCCCTGCAAACTGGCTCCCTGACTACGACCTTCACAGCCAGTCAGGGTTTGTTGCTAATGATCCCCAACATGTACAAGATCGCTGGCGAGCTGACAAGCACCGTCTTCCAGATTGCAGCGCGGTCGCTGGCTGCGCAAGGCCTGTCGATCTTTGGCGACCACAGTGACGTGATGGCGGCGCGCAGCACGGGCTGGGCGATGCTTTTCGCCAATTCTGTGCAAGAGGTGATGGATCTGTCGTTGATCGCACAGGCCGCCACCCTGGAGGCGCGCGTGCCCTTCCTGCACATCTTCGACGGTTTCCGCACCTCGCACGAGGTCGCCAAGATCGAGCAACTCGACGATGCCGACATCCGCGCCATGATCGACGACGAGCTGGTGCGAGCGCACCGGGCGCGCGCTCTCAACCCAGAAAAGCCCTTCATGCGCGGCACGGCGCAAAACCCGGATGTCTACTTCCAGGCACGCGAGAGCGCCAACCCCTTCTATCTGGCGACGCCAGGCATCGTCCAGAAGCTGATGGACAAGTTTGCAGGCATCGTCGGGCGGCAATATCACCTCTTTGACTACTATGGCGCACCGGACGCCGAGCGCGTGATCGTGATCAT
>DGFH01000028.1:31370-32335 GCA_002391565.1 Anaerolineales bacterium UBA3905 | reverse complement strand
GCCTGAGGAGAAAAACAAATGGTGAATGATCCAATTGCTGACATGTTGACCCGCATTCGCAACGGCAGCATGGTCAAACAGAAGCAAGTCGTTATGCCCAGTTCCAAGATCAAAGAGGGCATTGCGCGTATTCTGGTCGAAGAAGGTTTTATCGAGGGGTATGCGGTGACTGACGAACAGCCACAGCCAAACCTGATTGTACGTCTGAAATACACCCCCCAGGGGCGTCCGGTGATCACAGGTCTTGACCGGGTCAGCCGGCCTGGCCGTCGTCACTACAGCGGCGCCAAGGATATCCCGTGGGTGCGCAGTGGGCTGGGGATCAACATTATCTCCACGCCGAAGGGGCTGATGACGGGGCGCAAGGCGCGCCGCGCACGCCTCGGCGGCGAGATCCTCTGCAACGTGTGGTAGGGGAGGAAGCCATGTCTCGGATTGGAAAAATGCCAATTACGCTGCCGGCCAAAGTGTCGATCAGCGTTGATAAGGGGAATCTGGTCACCGTCAACGGCCCGAAGGGCGTCCTCAAGCAGCAGTTTGATCCTGACATTAAGATTGAGGTCGAAAACAACCAGATCAAAGTGCAGCGCCCGACTGACCAGCGTGAACACCGCGCGCAACATGGCCTGACGCGCGCTTTGCTCGCTAATATGGTGCAGGGCGTCAGCGCAGGTTTTAGCCGGCGGCTTGAGATTCGCGGTGTTGGCTATCGCGCCGAGAAGCGCGGCAGCAACCTGGTGCTTTCGGTCGGCAAGAGCCACACAGTGGAATTTGCCCCGCCCTCGTCGGACATCGCCTTCGAGGTGGACAAAGATGGACGCGCGTTTACGATCACAGGCATCGACAAAGCGCGTATCGGGGAACTGGCTGCTGAAATCCGGCGCACGCGTCCGCCCGAACCGTATCAGGGTAAGGGCATTCGCTACGAAGGCGAATATGTGCGACAGAAGGCAGGCAAGACTGGC
>DGFH01000028.1:23816-31223 GCA_002391565.1 Anaerolineales bacterium UBA3905 | reverse complement strand
GTATCAGGGTAAGGGCATTCGCTACGAAGGCGAATATGTGCGACAGAAGGCAGGCAAGACTGGCAAGGCTGGGAAGAAATAGGGAGTGACCAACAATGGCTAAAGTTAGTCGTGCGGTGGCACGCGAACGGCGTCACGCCCGCGTGCGCACCAAAGTGCATGGAACCACCGACCGGCCGCGCTTGAATGTCTTTCGGAGCCTGGAGCACATCTACGCCCAGGTGATTGACGACACAACTGGCGTTACGTTGGCGTCGGCGTCTACAGTGGATCGCGAGTTGCGGGCGGATGTGGCTGCGCTCACCAAGATTGAGCAAGCCAAGGCTGTTGGCAAAGCGGTGGCAGAGCGCGCCAAAGCCAAAGGCATCACACGCGTGGTCTTTGATCGCGGTGGCTATCCGTATCACGGCCGCGTCAAGGCGTTGGCCGAGAGCAGTCGCGAAGGCGGGCTAGAATTCTAAACGGCAGGTGCTGGGAGAATTAAGAAATGTCGAAGAAAGAACGAAAGAACAAAGAGCGCGAGAAAGAGCGCGAAGAGCGCCGTGAAGAATTCGACGAACGCGTTGTCCATCTTGCCCGCACTGCCAAAGTTGTGAAAGGCGGTCGCCGCTTTGCCTTCCGCGCTGTGGTCGTGGTGGGCGATAAGCAAGGACGGGTGGGGATCGGCATCGGCAAGGCGCGTGAAGTGCCGGATGCCATTCGCAAGGCATCGGATCGTGCCAAGAAGACGATGGTGGCAGTGCCGCGCCTGGGCAACACGATTCCCCACGAAGTCACGGCCAAATCGGGTTCTGGCAAGGTGATGCTCAAACCGGCCAGTCCGGGCACCGGCGTCATTGCGGGCGGCGGTGTGCGCGCCGTCGTGGAAGCTGCGGGCGTCAGCGACATCCTGAGCAAGTCGCTAGGCAGCGACAATATCCTCAATGTTGTGCAGGCAACTTTTGCCGCCTTGAAGGAGTTGCAGGACTTCCGCGTCGAGGCAGGTTATCGCGGTGTGGAGCCGCGCCAACTGGCGCCCTATTGGTACAAGGAGGAGACGTATGGCTGAGCAACAGCAGGCAGCCAAGACGATCCGCATCAAGCTGGTGCGCAGCCCGATCGGTTACACGGAGAGTCAGAAACGCACTGTGGCCGCTTTGGGTTTGTCCAAATTGAATCAGGTCGTCGAGAAGCCGGACAATCCGGCCGTGCGCGGCATGATTGACACCGTTGCGCACATGCTTGAAGTGAGTGAGTAGAACGAAGATGTAGAAATCAGGCGTCAGTGCACGCCTGATTTCTGTGGTGTATAGACGCCAGCAATTCTTAGTCAGAAAGTCGACAAGGTTCCTATGAAACTTCATGACCTGCGTCCCGCAGAGGGTGCACACAAAAAGCGCAAGCGAGTAGGTCGTGGCACTGGTTCTGGCAAGGGCAAAACCAGCGGCCGCGGTCAAAAAGGGCAAAATGCGCGCAATGGCGGTGGCGTGCGCGCCAATTTTGAGGGCGGTCAACTTCCCTTGACCAAGCGTCTGCCCAAATTGCGTGGCTTCAACAATCGGTTTAAGGTCTATTACGTTCCAGTCAATCTCGACCAGCTTGATCGGCTATTCGGCGCTCAGGAGGAAGTCTCTCAGGCGTCGCTGGCCTCAGTCGGGTTGCTGGGCAACGCTGCTGATCCTGTCGTCGTGCTGGCGCGCGGCGAGGTGACCAAGCCGCTGACCGTCAAAGTGCAGCGTATCAGCGCTACCGCCAAACAGAAAATCGAAGCGGCGGGCGGCTCTGTCGAGGTGTTGGGCTACGAAGTCAACAAACGTCTACCGCGGTCGTAATTGAAGGCAACGGATGTAGGGGGGCGCCAGGGAAAGAACGCGAATTTCCCTGGCGCCGCCTGACCGTGCACCGATCCTTTTAGAAAGGAACTTGCCGCATGCTTGAAGCCGTACGCAATGCATTCCGACTGCCAGACCTGCGTCAGAAGCTGCTGATTACGTTCAGTCTACTGGCCTTTTATCGTCTGGCAGCCAATATTCCACTACCCGGCGTCGATCATCAAGCGCTGGCGTCTATCTTTCAGCAGAGTGACAACATCCTGCTGAACTTCCTGAACTTCTTCAGTGGTGGCGGCCTCTCGCGCATGGGTGTGATGGCGTTAGGCGTCTATCCGTATATCACGGCCTCGATCATCCTCCAATTGCTTATTCCTATCATCCCTGCCCTGGAAGAGTTGAGCAAGGAAGGCGAGTCAGGACGTGCGCGCATCAACCAATACACACTCTGGCTGACCATCCCGCTAGCTGTGCTGCAGGCGATCGCGCAAGGCACGTTGCTGAGCAGCAATGCTGTAGGCGGCGTTGCCGTGTTGCCGAATTGGGGTTTTGGGCTGGGCGACTTGCTGCCAACGTTGACGATCATCATCGGTATGACGGCGGGCACGATGTTGGGCGTCTGGATCGGTCAATTGATCACCGAGCAAGGCATCGGCAATGGCGTTTCACTGATCATCTTTGCCGGCATCCTCTCCAACGTGCCGTACCAGTTGCAGTTGCTGTCGCAAAATTGGGTGTTGTTGCTGGTGTTTATCATCGTCACTGTCGCGACGATCATCCTGATTGTCTGGGTGCAGGAAGGTCAGCGCCGCATTCCCGTACAGTATGGCAAGCGTGTACGCACGATGCGCGGCAATCGCATGATGATGGTCGGCGGGCAAAGCACCTACATCCCGCTGCGTGTCAACACGGCCGGCATGATCCCGCTGATCTTCTCACAAAGTCTGCTGATTCTGCCGAGTACTCTGGCGAGCTATTTTGTTACGCGCCAGGATTGGATCGGGGCCATTGCCAATGCCATCGTGCAGTTCTTCAGCCCGTCGAACTTCTTCTACTGGTTGTTCTACTTTGTACTGACGGCGGCGTTCACCTACTTCTACACAGATGTGATGTTCCGTCAGCAAAACCTGCCAGAGACGCTGCAAAAGCAAGGCGGCTTCATTCCGGGCATCCGACCCGGTCCACGCACTGAGCAATACCTGAATAGCGTGTTGTCGCGCATCACGCTGGTTGGCGCGCTCTTCCTGGGCTTCATGGCGGTCTTGCCTTTCCTGATCGGTTCATTGGCTGATCTGATCTTTGGCGGCGGCACAGGTGCATTGACGAGCTACAATTCGCTGATCATCAGCAGCTCCGGCATGCTCATCGTCGTCGGCGTTGTGCTTGATACGATGAAGCAGATTGAGGCGCAGTTGATGATGCGCAACTACGAAGGCTTCATCCGGTAAGTGGGTTGGGTGTACGCTTGCTCTGGGATGTCGAGTAGAGATGGAGACCGGCGGTGCAAGCCCCGGTCTCTTATTCCCTACAGAGTTTTCTATCGTGATCAGATAGCGACTGTCAAGGGAGACTGTCATGCGTGATCAACGTATCTATGTCGTGCTGCTGGGCGTGCCAGGCGCCGGAAAAGGGACGCAGGCTAAGTTGCTAGAGCAGTCCACCGGGTTGCCGCAAATCTCGACCGGCGACATCTTTCGGCACAACTTGAAGAACCAGACCGAGTTGGGAAAGCTGGCGAAGAGTTACATGGATCGCGGCGACCTGGTGCCAGATGAGGTCACGATTCGGATGGTGGAGGATCGGCTGCAGCAGCCGGACTGCGAGCGTGGCGCCATCATGGATGGTTTTCCGCGCAATCTGGTGCAGGCGACAGCTTTCGATGCCATGACGGCGCCTTATGGTGGTGTGCGCGTGGCGCCGCTTATCCAGGTGGAGGATGACGAGACAATTCGACGCATCACGGGTCGGCGTTCCTGCCGCAGCTGTGGCGCCGTCTATCACGTTATTTACAATCCACCGAAGGTGGAAGGCGTCTGTGACGTAGATGGCGGCGAGCTTTATCAGCGCGATGACGACAAGGAAGAGACGGTGCGCAATCGTCTGTATGTTTATTACAAACAGACTGCGCCGCTCATCGGTTATTACTACGCCAAAGGGTTGCTGCGCGAAGTCGACGGCACGCTCTCGATCGAGGCGGTGCAGCAGGCGTTGCTGGCGGTTGTGGGGCAATGATGAACATGTTTCGACGGCAAAATCCACCGACGCTTCGGCGACAGGCGCCAGCAGCGCAACGCCCTGAAGTGCAATTGAAAAGCCCGCGCGAGATTCAAATCATGCGCGAGGCGGGGCGCATTGTGGCGCGCGTGCATGCCGCGCTGCGCGAGGCGATTCGACCTGGCGTGAGCACGCTCGACCTGGATCAACTGGCCGTCGAGACGATGAGCAAATACAACGCCACCTCTTGCTTCCTGGGCTATCGCGGCTTTCCGGCCAATATCTGCACCAGCATCAACGAAGAACTGGTGCACGGCATCCCGAAAAAAGATCGCATCCTCAAAGCGGGTGACATCATCAGCATCGACGTGGGTGTGCGCTATCGTGGCTTCATCGGCGACAGCGCCTGGACATACGCCGTGGGTGAGATCACTCCAGAGGCGTTGGAACTGATGCGCGTCACTGAGCAGAGCCTCTATGATGGCATCGCTCAGGCGCAGGTGGGCAAGCGCGTGGTGGACATCAGCCGCGCGGTGCAGCGCACCGTCGAAGCGCACAAGATGCACGTAGTGCGTGAGTACACCGGGCATGGCGTCGGGCGGCAGATGCACGAGGCGCCTCAAGTGCTCAATTATGAAAGTCAGGACCCGGACGGGCAGACAATCTTGCGACCGGGATTGGTAGTGGCAATCGAGCCAATGGTGCAGCTTGGCACCTGGCAAACACGGACGCTGCGCGACAAGTGGACTGTGATCAGCAAGGATCACAGCCTGACTGCGCACTTCGAACACACAGTTGCAATTACCAATAACGGCCCTGAAATTTTGACCCTGCCCTAAGATTATGGTAGAGTGGTAGAGTTGCGCTGGACGCCAAGATCAAATCCGCCCTTGAAGCGTGGCAACGTCTGGCAGGGGGACGAAATAGAACGTGACCGGCGTCGCCTGGTGTGCACTTGCAGGAGCGCCAACCGCCGTCACGGGGAAATAGTCAGAGGTGAAGCATGAAAGTTCGGCCATCGGTAAAAAAAATGTGTGAGAACTGCAAAGTCGTGCGCCGACGCGGGGTGCTGTATGTGATCTGCAAGAATCCGAAGCACAAACAGCGTCAGGGCTAAGGGATTGCGCAGCGAAGGGGAGCAATAGTCATGGCACGTATTTCCGGTGTTGACATTCCGCGTGACAAGCGGGTAGTCATTTCGTTGACCTACATCTACGGGATCGGCAAGGCGACCAGTCAGAAGATTCTTGCCGCCGTAGGCATCGACGAAAACAAACGCGTCAAGGACCTCGATGAGACCGAAGTGACGCGATTGCGCGATTACATTGACCGCAATTACCTGGTCGAAGGCGACTTGCGGCGTGAAGTAAACATGAATATCAAGCGGCTGATCGAAATCGGCAGCTACCGGGGTATGCGCCATCGCCGCAACCTGCCGGCGCGTGGTCAGCGCACCCGCACAAATGCGCGCACACGACGTGGCACGCGCAAGACGGTGGCTGGCAAGAAGAAAGCGCCGCGCAAGTAGTAAATAGCAATCTTGCCCTGCCTGGCGTGCATGGTTTGGGATGCAGGTGGTGGCGAGAGTTGAGATTGTCAAATTGTGGAGAAATAAGCAATGGCTCGACCTCAACGGACGCGGCGCGATCGGCGCACAGCGCGCAAGGAAAAGAAGAATGTGCCAACCGGCCAGGTGCACATTCACGCATCGTTCAACAATACGATTGTGACGATTACCGACCTGCAGGGCAACACCCTCTGTTGGGCAAGCAGTGGCAGCGCCGGTTTCAAGGGCAGCCGCAAGTCCACCCCGTTTGCGGGACAGCTTGCCGCCCAGAGTGCAGCGCAAACTGCGCGCGCCGACTTCAACATGCGCGAGGTGGATGTCTTCGTCAAGGGGCCTGGCCCTGGCCGCGAAAGCTCCGTTCGCTCGGTGCAAGCCGCCGGCTTGATCGTGCGCTCGATTACGGACATTACCCCACTCCCGCACAACGGCTGTCGCCCGCCCAAGAAGCGGCGCGTCTAATCGTAGTTGGGCGGTTGGCTGTCGGGGAATCATTCGACATAAACAGATGGCGCAGCAGATGCGCCATCTGTCTTGGCGCACAGCATTGGGTGCGCCAATCTGATCAGGGGCAGCGCAATGTGCGCCTGTCACCGGTTTGAAAGATCAATCAGCACGAACGCTGTGAAGCAGATCGCTGCGGAGGAAAAATGGCACGATATACAGAGTCAGTTTGCAAGCTGTGCCGGCGTGAAGGGCAAAAGCTATTTCTGAAGGGTGAGCGTTGTCTGTCGCCAAAGTGCGCCATGGAGCGTCGCGCCTTCCCGCCGGGCATGCACGGCAAGAAACAGACCTTCCGGCGTAAGACATCGGATTACGGTCTACAGTTGCGCGAGAAGCAGAAGGCGCGTCGCATTTACGGCGTGCTGGAGCGACAGTTCCGTCGCTATTTCGAGGAGGCCAACCGCACGGCAGGCATGACCGGCGTCAACCTGTTGGCAATGCTGGAGCGTCGCCTCGATAATGTTGTCTATCGCATGGGCTTTGCCGACAGCCGCGCACAGGCGCGTCAGTTGGTGCGGCACGGTCATTTTGAGGTGAACGGCCGCAAGACGGATATTCCGTCGTTCCAGGTCAGCGTCGGTGATGTCATCACCGTGCGTGAAGTGGCGCGCAGCAAGGGCTATTTCAAGGAGCGTGCGCAGATCATGCAAGGCGGTTCGAGCAGTGTTCCCGCCTGGCTGCGTTCGAGCGTTGTCGACATGAAGGGTGAGGTGTTGGGTGTGCCTGCGCGCGAAGACATCGAAATCCCGCTGAATGAACAGCTCATCGTCGAGTACTACAGTCGCTAACGAACGGTTGGCTGCACACTCTGCCCGGGAGCAAAACACCCCGGGCAGATCAGGATGTTTCGCACGCCAGATTTGCGCTACCGGGAGGGATGCCCTTGTTGAACATGGTATTACCCAAAATTGAGGTTGAGGCAAGCTCCCAGAATTACGGGCACTTTGTAGTTAGCCCGCTGGAAAGTGGATATGGCATCACGTTGGGCAATGCGCTGCGCCGCGTGCTGCTATCGAGCCTGCCAGGCGCCGCCGTGACATCGATTCGCGTCAGTGGGATTCATCACGAGTTCTCAGCGATTCCGCACGTGCGGGAAGATATGACGCGGCTGATTCTGAACGTCAAGCAGATTCGTTTCCGCACACACACAGAAGACTCGGTGCGGATTCATGTTGAGGTCTCCAATGAGGGGCCGGTTACGGCGGGCGACCTGAATTGTCCGCCTGAAGTCGAGGTTGTGAATCCAGACCAGTACTTGCTAACGGCGGATTCCAACGACATCGATCTCGATATCGAAATGGTGGTGGGCGTTGGACG
>DGFH01000028.1:22965-23493 GCA_002391565.1 Anaerolineales bacterium UBA3905 | reverse complement strand
GTCGACGCCATTTACAGTCCGATCCGCAAGGCGGCGTATCGTGTCGAGCGGACGCGCATCGGTCAGCAGACGGACTACGATAAGCTGCATCTGGAAATCTGGACGGATGGCACGATCTCACCAGATGACGCGCTGCGACGCTCGGCCAATCTATTGGTGCAGCACCTGACGCTGTTGGCTGGCACCGAGATCACGATTGTTGAGAAGCAGGAAGAGTCTGCCGAGGGCATTCCGGGACGCGTCTTCGATGCACCCATTGAAGAACTGGAATTGACGGTGCGCGCCTACAACTGTCTCAAGCGCGCTGGCATCACCAAAGTCGGTGAGATTCTGAAGCGCATGGAAAAGGGCGAAGACGAGATGCTCGCCATTCGCAACTTTGGCAAGAAATCGCTCGACGAGCTGGTCGAAAAACTGCGGGAGAAGAACTACCTGACGGTGCCTGGCGTCGATCTGAGCGCCTACATCGGTGATGCTTATCGGCCACTCACCGAGAGTGACGACACGGAAGAGTAAGCAAGAGGAGCA
>DGFH01000028.1:8543-22815 GCA_002391565.1 Anaerolineales bacterium UBA3905 | reverse complement strand
TATCGGCCACTCACCGAGAGTGACGACACGGAAGAGTAAGCAAGAGGAGCAGAGGGATGCGTCATCGAGTTGCTGGATTTCAATTGAGCCGCACTGCCGATCAGCGTAAGGCGCTGTTCCGCAATCTGGTGCGCGAACTATATTTGCATGAACGCATTGTGACGACTGAAGCCAAGGCGCGCGCCATTCGCGGCGATGCTGAACGCCTGATTACCAAAGCCAAGCGCAGCGCGGCCGCTGAAGGCAACCGCGTACATGCGCAACGACAGGTTGTCGCCTATCTGAATGACAAGACAGTCGCCAAGAAGGTCTTCGACGTGTTTGCCCCGCGCTACGCAACGCGCAACGGCGGCTACACGCGCATGATCAAGATTGGCAAGCGTCAGGGCGATGCCGCCGACATGGTGATCCTGGAGCTGGTGGACGGCGTTACGGCCTGAGTGAGTGGCGACGGGCGGGTATGCCGTGACGCCAGCGCGCACCATCTGTGCTCTGGTCGCCTATGATGGAACCGATTTTCACGGTTTCCAGTATCAGGCGAATGCACCATCGGTGCAAGGCGCCCTGGAGACAGCGTTGGATTGCTGCTGTCGCCGCGAGGGACGCGTCACCGGCGCCGGGCGCACCGACGCTGGCGTCCACGCCAACGGGCAGGTGGTCACAGTCCCAGTTGTTTGGGGCCACGAGCTGGCGGCGCTGGAGCGGGCCTGGAACGTGCATTTGTCACCAACCATCAGTGTGCGCCGTGTGCGTGAAGCGCCGATAGGCTTTCATCCGCGTTTCAGCGCCAGCAGCCGCACCTATCGGTACACGGTGCTGATGTATGTGGCGCCCACCGGTTTTCCGGCGCCCAAACACTCGCCGCTGACTGACCGCTTTGCGCTCTTGGTGACGCAGCCGCTCGATGTTGCAGCGATGAATGTGGCGGCGTCGGCGCTGATCGGCGTGCATGACTTCGCCACCTTTGGACAGGCGACGCACGGCGAAAGCACCCAACGCCAGGTGGTGGCGGCGCAGTGGCAGGAGAGCACGAGTTCACTGCCAGCGTTAGATGGATTTCCAGGGCGCCGACTGGTTTTCACCATCACGGCCAATGCGTTTTTGCGGCAGATGGTGCGAAATGTGGTGGGGACGTTGTTGCGGGTGGGGCGCGGCGAAATGACGCCTGACGATGTGGCTGCCATGTTAGCCGCCTGTGACCGGCGACTATCTGCACCGCCGGCGCCACCACAAGGGTTAGTGCTGGAACGAGTCACCTATCCACCTGACTTGGATCGGTGGATTCATGCAGAGGCATTGGACGAAACTTCGTTTGCCAGACGGCACGAGATTTTTTGATAGAGGAGCAGGTACGTGAAGACGGTTACGCGAAATCAAACAGAGGCTCTGGAGAGCCGCGAGTGGTACGTTGTCGATGCCACCGGGAAGACGTTAGGGCGTCTGGCTTCGGAGATTGCCCAGATTCTGCGCGGCAAGCACAAGCCGACCTTTTCGCCGAATATCGACACCGGCGACTTTGTCATCGTGGTTAACTGCGAACGGGTGGTCGTGACGGGCGCCAAGCTGGACACCGTGCGCTACTATCGCCACTCACGTTATCCAGGTGGCTTGAAGAGCCGCACAATGCGCGAAACGCTGGCGCAATTCCCCGACCGCGTCATCTATGAAGCCGTGCGCGGCATGATGCCCAAGACCAAGCTGGGGCGAGCGCAAATGAAGAAGCTGCGCATTTATGCCGGTGATCAGCATCCGCATGCTGCACAGTTGCCGCAGCCGTTGGAACTCTAAGCGATTTCGAGGATGGAGATACCCATGACTGAATATGTAGAAGCAGTCGGTCGCCGTAAGGAAGCCAGCGCGCGTGTGCGCCTCTATCCCGGCACCGGTGAGATTGTCGTCAACGACAAACCGGTCAATGTCTATTTTGGCCGTGCGCTGGATCAGATGATTCTTCGCCAGCCACTAGCGCTGACCGGCACCGAAGCGTCATTCAACATCAGCGTCAAGGTGCAGGGCGGTGGTGAGAGTGGTCAGGCGTCAGCTGTGCGGCTGGGCATTGCGCGTGCGCTCATCGAGCAAGATGCCAATCTGCGCGCTCCGCTCAAGGCTGCCGGTCTCCTGACGCGCGACGCGCGCGCTAAGGAGCGCAAGAAACCTGGCCTCAAGCGTGCCCGCAAGGCGCCGCAGTACACCAAGCGCTAGACGCGTGCTGCGCCAGAGTGCGCAGGGGTGGAAAAATCAGAAACGCAGACGAATGCGGGTTGCTTCTGCCAGCGCGTTCGTCTGCGTTTTTTTCATGGATGACATGGAGCAGAAGTCATGATCCGCACCGGGTTGCTATGTATACCCGTCTACGATGAGGCCGCCAGTGACGCTGTGCGCAGGCTGTTGCAGCACACTGCACCTTCAGCAGTCATTATGGCTGTTCACCATGTCGCCAGCCAACGCTATTTGATCGAAGAAGTGCTTCGCCGATGGTGCGACGAAGACGAACTCGACCTGATTCTGACGATCGGCGGCACGCTGCCCGCGTCCGGCCCCAGCGGCCGCGAGATTGCGCCGGAAGCCACCGCCGCCGTGCTCGAACGGACAATGTCGTCGCTCAATGAGAGAATGCGCGCCCGGACCGCTGAAGAAACCCCTCTTGCCTTGCTCGATCGTGGCATAGCCGGGATTCGCGGGCGCACGCTGATTATGAATCTGCCTGCGGGCGCCCATGCCGCCCCACACTTTCTTGCTGCGGTCGCCGATGTGCTCCCCGTCGTTGTTGCCCATCTCCAGGATGAGGTCGCCGCGCCCAGCCTGGAGGCTGCGCTGGGGTGGGACGCCGGGGTGGATGCCAGCCCTGAAGCGAACTTTGTTGCACCTCAGAACACATCCGCGTCGGCGCCAGCCACCGAAAGGCAATCCAGGCGTGGCCTCGATCCAGCGGAGTTTGCGGCGTTTTTGCAGCGCGGTGCAGGCAAAGTCGATCCTGGAGTTGGATGAAGCGCACCACCATGCGGTGCGCTTCCACTCCCCCAATCCGTTGACAGCCGCCCGCTTCATGCTGGCGCCAATACTTTGCTCCGCTCCTCGATCACTTTCAACAAATCTACGAAAGAATCGGCGAACTTTTTCACGCCGTCTTGCTCCAGCTCGGTGGTAACGGCGTTCATGTCGATGCCCGCCGCAGCAAGATCGGCCAGCGCCTGGCGCGCAGCATCAACCCCCTGCGTGACGGTCAGCGCCACCGTGCCATGATCCTTGAGCGCCTCTAGCGTCTGTGGCGGCATGGTGTTGACCGTGTGCGGCCCCATCAGCGGCTCGACGTAGATCAGGTCAGGATAGGCGGGATTTTTGGTGCTGGTGCTTGCCCAAAGTGGACGCTGTACGCGTGCCCCGGCGGCGGCCAGGCGTTCCCACCGCGCCCCGGTGAAAACCTGCTGGAACTGGGCGTAAGCCAGTTTGGCATTGGCAACCGCCGCCTTGCCTTGCAGCGCTTTGTAGTGCACCGCCCGGTCGGGGTGCTGTGCAGCCAGCCGATCAAGCTGGCTGTCGATGTTGACATCGACGCGGCTGACGAAGAAGCTCGCCACCGACGCGATCCGGTCGATGGGTTTCCTGGCGGCTAGGCGATCCTCCAACCCGGCGATGAAGGCCTCCTTCACCGCCGCATAGCGTTCCAGGCTAAAGATCAATGTGACGTTGATGTTGATGCCGTCGGCGATCAACTGGCGGATAGCAGGCACACCGGCAAGCGTGGCCGGCACCTTGACCATTAAATTGGGGCGGGCGACGGCGGCGTGCAGACGGCGCGCTTCGGCGATTGTAGCGGTGGCGTCAAAGGCCAGGTCGGGCGCCACCTCCAGGCTAACGAAGCCATCGTGTCCCTGGTTGGCTTCATAGACAGGGCGTAAGATGTCGGCGGCTGCCTGGATATCGGCAATCGCCAGTCCTTCGAAGACTGCTTTAGGCGTCGGCGCCGACGCTGCCAGCCGACGCAAATCGTCGTTGTAGGCGTCGCTCTTGACGATAGCCTGCTGAAAGATGGTAGGGTTGGATGTCACCCCGCTGACGCCATCATCGACCAACGCCTGCAGCTTGCCGTTCTGGATCATGCTACGTTCGATGAAGTCCAGCCAGATGCTTTGTCCGAGTTGATAGAGTTGTGAAATACGGCTCATGTTTGGCTCCTTCCTGAGTCCGAGGCCAGAGTGCTGACTGCAATATTATACTTGATCTACGACACGCGCCCTACTCAACTCTCCCTATCATCAATATGGTTTTTTGTCCAAGCGCTGGGATGGCGGTTGCCTGATGCATTTGGGCTTGAATTGCGCCTCATCGCCGCGCGGCGCCGTCATCGTGCGGTTTCGTGTGAGCGCGAAGTTGACCTGTTTTGCCGCCTACTTTGACAAATCCGTTGTCTCAGTGTACTATATTTTTCGTAGTGAGATTGGCGGCCCGTCAGCTGTAAAAAGACTGTCGAGTTGTGAACGCTGATGGCTGGCAACAGGGTACGATTGCAACTGATGTTGATAAGAGTAGAGGGGAGAGCAAAAGATGGCGAAACCAATTGTGGTGACGGATGGCACCTTTGATGAACTGGTTGTGAATGCCGACAAGCCGATTCTGGTCGATTTCTGGGCGGAGTGGTGCGGCCCTTGCAAGATGATCGCGCCTGTGCTTGAGGAAATTGCTCAAGAGATGGACGGCCAGTTGATGATCGGCAAACTGGATGTTGACAATAATCAAAACACCGCGTTCGCCTTTGGCGTGATGAGCATCCCGACGCTGTTGCTTTTCAAGAACGGCGAGCCGGTTGACCGCATTGTCGGTTACCAGCCCAAGCCAGCGCTCAAGAGCCGCCTGCAAAAGCACCTGGGATAAAGAGAGAGGCAGGGAGAGGGAAACTTCATACTTGATTGATTCATACTGATGAATCTGTCTCTACTTCCTCTCCCTGTTTCTCTTATCGTCCCCGCCGCAATAACCACTCCACCGGCCACAGCGCTAACCACACCAGACCATCTAGCACCAATAGAAAAATCAGTGCTCCCACCGAAATCTCGATAGCCGGTGCGATCCAGCCGAGCAGTTGCGCCAGCGGCGCCAGCGGCAACCCAACAATCACGTAGACCAATGCTGCAAACACAGTGTACAGCAGGACGGGTTTAAAGGGTTCGCGATCGCTGGCGCTGGGCATCATACTGTTGCCAACCACGAAGATGGCATACGCCCAGGCGAGACCATCCGAAGCGCGCAGCCCCGCCCAAAAACTACTGAACGCCGCCGCCAACTCACCTGCGGCTAACGCTGCCAGCAACATTGGCGTGGTGAAGACCCGCCAGCCGATCAACGCCAGCACCAGATTGCCCACCACCAACGGTGCGATTCCCACCAGGCTTTCGCGCCAGATGTCGGCGCGCTCTACGCTCACGCTGCCCAGGCCGATGTAAGCGCCCTGTTTGGTCGGCCACACACGAAATTTGCCGGCGCGTAACCCCAACAGTCGCGCCGTCAGCCAGTGCGCCCCTTCATGAAGAAAGACTCCGGGGAGCAGCAACAGAAAGATGCCCACGCTGGCCAGGTCGGGGGAGCCGGTCAGATAGTAGATAACCGCCTGGATGCGCAGGCTGACGGCGCGGCTCAACGCGGCCATCGCCAGCAAGCTCAACAGCAGCAGGCTCAAAATGGTGAGCGTGTAGGCGTCGACGGTAGTCACGGTGAATGCAAACCGTTGCTTCTCAGGGATGGGCGGCTTCGAGGTTGTAGGTCAGGCTGACGATCTGCCAACAGCCGTTGCGTTTGACGAGCTCCCAACGGTCGCCAGCAGGCGCCACCTCATCGCCGATGCGCGTGGTGGCAGTCACGACGGCGCGGTCGCCGTTTTGGTCGATGGTTAACTCGGGCGGCGCCGCCGGCGCCGGCGCACCCGGAAAGACTGTGCGCACGTAGCGGTGCCGGATTGCGTCCTGACCGCGCCAGAATTGGTCGTCGGAATGATCGTCCGGTGTGTTTTTCGCGTTGGCGACGTAGCCATCCTCGGTCCAAAGCGCCATCAGTGCATCGATCTCCTGGGCGACCACCAGGCGACCTTCAGCTTCGATGACGGCGCGGATCGCGTCCGCGTCGCTGTGTTCGGGCGGGAGCGCCAATCCACACGCGCCCGTCGTGGATGGTGCAACACAGCCAGCAAGCAGCATGAGCGCCCCCAACAGAAGATAGATCGCCGTAGAGCGGAGGTGAATCACCGGCATCACGCGCCTGCGTTGTGCGCCAACTCAGCCGGGTCGCCGGCTTTGCGGAAGAGTGTGCGGACAAATTCTTCGTGCAGCGCAAGCGTCTCCTCCAGAGTGCCATAGCGCGCTGAAGTGAGCTTGAAGAGCACAATGCCGTCCGCCTGATTGCGCTGTGCGTCTGGGAACAAATAGAAATAGTAGACGACATGTTCAGTCGGCGCAACCTGGTCTGGAAACTGTTTCTTACCGTACAGCCACAATCCGTAGATTTCGCCGCCTTCATCCAGCCGCGTGGCGTGCGAGCCAAGCTCATATTGCCAGCCGTCGGCGTCGTAGCAGATATCCGGGGCATGAAATGGCTGTGAGCTGCGTCCACCAACCATGCTCAGCCATAAATAACGTCCGGCGCTGTCGGTGTAAAGACGCTGGATATATTGCTCCGGTTCGAGGAGAATCAGGACTTCCTGGTTGGTCTCCGGTTCGTTGACGCCTCTCCAGTCGCCGACAGTGAGCGGCACGTTGTTGAGGTCGTGCTGCAGATCGAAGTGTGCCGCAGCCACAACGGCGCGTTCGCGTGGGGTGCGCTGCCAGAAATCCAGATCCGTGATGTAGGTCAGTTCATCGCTGGCGACCAGCGTCGGCGTCCCGCCCCATGCAGGCAACAACTGCGGCAAGTAGACGGCAGCCAGGCCCATGAGCAACAGCAGGGCAACCGCACCGGCGGTCAGGGTGGAGCGGTTCAACATTAGATCACTTCGGCGCGCAGCCGGCCAAATTGCAGCGCCCGCGTCAGCGGCATGATCAGCGCCAACACGGCGACAAAAAAGAGGATGCCCGAATAGTCGTGGTAGAAGGTGAAGGCGGCGTCGGCGCCCCACGCCCGCGCCACGAAGAGCAGCGTTGCCACGCGCAAAATATTGCCCACCAGCGCCAGGGGGATTGCCAGCAGGATGAGCGCAAGCCGCGACCACACCGGGCCTTCCAGCAGATAGGCCACCAACACGAGCAGCGCCACCAGCGTAATCAGCGAGTTGACCCCACTGCATTGCGCGCCGATCACCAGGTCGGCGTTGGGCAAGGCAATGGCGTTGCCGTTGATGGCCACCGGCAGCCCCAGCCATTGCACGAGCGAGCCGGAGCAGAAGCCGGTGAAGAGCGCCAGCGGCAGCGTGACGCGATCCAGCGCTGGCAGTGGCACCATCAGCACCAGATAGCCGATGGGAAAGACCAGCTTGCGCAGCACCGCAGCACCGGCCAGCGCCCACACTAGCCCCGCCAACATGCCGATCATGGCGAAGGCGGCCAGATAGTACGCACGCTGTTGCAAGGCGACCAGATAGGCGGCCAGCCCAAGCGCCAGGGCGATGACGCCTGCCAACGCGCCCTGCCCTGGCGTGTAAACAAGGTCAGGATCGTTGCGGAAACGCTGGACGGCAAGAAAAAGCGCCACCGGCAAGATCAATAGCCCGTGACTGTAGTACTGGTTGGACATCCACTCGAACCAGAGCCACTGCCAAACCGGCCACGTGATAGCGACAAAGCCAATCAGCGCCAGCAACGGCAGCCACACCGTTCGGGAAGTGAATTGCGCCATGCGTGCAATCCTATGGAGACTAGAGACTAGAGATTAGAGATTAAAGATCTCCATGCTCCCGATCTCCAAATCTCCAATCTCCAATCTCCTAATACAACTCGCTCGTTGTCTTCACCATCGCCACGTAGCTTTCGACTTTGAGCGAAGCGCCGCCGATTAGGGCGCCGTCGATGTCGGGTTGCGCCATCAGTTCACCGATGTTCTTTTCGTTGGCGCTGCCGCCGTAGAGAATGCGGATCGTTGCCGCTGCTTCTGCGCCGAGGAATTCGCCCACCGCCGCGCGCACCCCGCCGCCGCAGATGTCGTTCGCCTGCTGCGCTGTCGCTGCGCGTCCCGTGCCGATCGCCCAGATCGGCTCGTAGGCGATGATGATGTCCGCCATCTGGTTGGCGGTGAAGCCCGCCAGCGCTGCTTTGACCTGCCCGCTCACAAAGTCCCGCGTCTCCCCGCGTTCATTCTGCTCCAGCGACTCGCCCACGCAGATGATCGGCGTAAGGCCAGCGGCGACAGCGGCATGCGCCTTCTTGTTCACACTCTCGTCGGTTTCGGCAAAGTATTGGCGACGTTCGCTGTGGCCGATGATCACGTAGTTTGCCAGGTTCTTGAGCATGGCTGCGCTGATCTCGCCGGTGTAGGCGCCGCTTTCGGCCCAGTGCATGTTCTGTGCGCCGACGGCCACGTTACTGCCCATCAGTTCGGCGCTAACCATCGGAATGTCGATAAAGGGCGGGCAGACGACACAGTCAACGTTGGTGATGTCGTTGACCTGCTCACGGATGGCGCGGGCCAGCGCCACCGCCTCGTTAATCGTCTTGTTCATCTTCCAATTGCCCGCCATCATTGGCTTGCGCATGATAGTTTGCTCCTTATTTTGCAAAACGGGACGAGTTGCGAGGGACGACAACGCTGCATGTTCCCGTTATTGTTGGTTATTGTGCGTACCTTCCTGCAAGCTGCCAACTTCCAGGAAGGTGGACTCAGTTGGAAATGAGATGTCATGGCGCTTCGTCAAGATCGCCAGCGTTGTTGACAGCGGCCTCTGCCTCCTGCGCCTGGCGTTCCACCGCAGCGGCGTACTCTGCCGCCGTCAACCAACGCCCACCCTGGACTTCATGGCGAGTGATCTGCTTCTTACCGTCCAGCCAGAGCTGCACTTCGACCTGGCTGAAGCAGCGGCGTTTGCCAGCGGTGTGCAAGACCTTGCGCACATAGTAGCCGCCTTCTTCAGCCAGGCTTAGCTCGTTCAACAAGTCGATTTGACCGCTGATCGGTTCACGACAGCGGTGGTCGAGGACGTAGAGCGGCAGGTAACGGTCGCCGCCGGTTGGCGCTTTGCCGGTGAACGCTGCCAGGATTTTTGCGAAAAAGCCCATGACGTTGCAATGTCCCCTGTCTATTTGTCGTTCAGCGCTGCCACGCCGGGCAGTTCGATGCCTTCCAGGAACTCCAGGCTGGCGCCGCCGCCGGTGCTGACGTGTGACATCTTTTCTTCCAGGCCGGCGTCGCGAATGGCTGCCGCACTGTCGCCGCCGCCGATAATGGTGGTGGCGTCCTTAAGTCCACCCAAAATTTCGGCAATGGCGAAGGTGCCTTGTGCAAATTTGGGAAACTCGAAGACGCCCATCGGCCCGTTCCAGACGACAGTTTTGGCGCCGGCGAGCCGGTTGGAGTAGTGTGCAATCGTCGCCGGGCCGATATCGAGCGCCATCCAGTCGGCGGGTACATCGTGGACATCCACCACCTTGTCGGCGGCGTCGGCGGCAAAGGCTTCGGCCACGCGCAGATCGACCGGCAGTTGAATCATGTCGCCGCCTTTCGCCATCAGGTCGCGGGCGGTCTCCAGTGACTCCGCCTCGACCAGACTCTTACCCATGGCGATGCCCTGCGCCGCCAGGAAAGTGTTCGCCATGCCGCCGCCGATCAGGATCGCATCGACTTTGGTCAGCAGGTTGGAGATGACGCCGATCTTGTCGCTGATCTTGGCGCCGCCGAGAATCGCCACGAAGGGGCGCTCTGGACTTTCCAGCGCCTTGCCCAGGAAGGCCAGTTCCTTCTCCATCAGGAAACCGGCGACAGCCGGCAGCAGCCTGGCGACGCCCTCGGTGCTGGCGTGGGCGCGATGTGCGCTGCCAAAGGCATCGTTGACGTAGACATCGCCTAGCTTTGCCAGCTCCGCCGCCATGGCAGGATCGTTCTTTGTCTCGCGCTTGTCGAAGCGCGTGTTCTCCAGCACCAGCACTTCGCCTGGTTTGAGTGCAGCGGCGGCAGCCTCTGCCTCTGGCCCGGTCGTCTGGCCGACGAACTTGACCGGCGCCGAAATCAGCGTCGCCAGGTGGTCGGCGGTGACTTTCATGCTGTATTTAGGGTCGGGGCCATCTTTGGGGCGTCCCAGATGGCTCATCAGGATCAGCGCCGCGCCGTGGTCGAGCAGATATTGAATTGTGGGCAGCGCCGCGCGGATGCGGGCGTCGTCGGTGATGGCGCCGGTGGCCTTGTCTTGCGGGACGTTAAAATCGACGCGCACGAGAGCTTTTTTGCCCTGCCAGTTCACGTCTTTGATGGTTTTTTTGTTCATGGGGACTTGCCCTTTCATAAAAAACGTGGCGCACAGCCTATCACCGCGCGCCACGTGCAAGAAAATGGTGGAGACTGGGAGATTAGGCGATGAAGAGATTGGAGATTGGAGACTGGAGATTGTCGTCGCCGCCATTCACACAATCGCATCATCACCTGATCTCCTAATCGCTCAATCTCCTAATCTCCATTCTCTTTATTTTATTCCTAGATGCCCTTCTTCGCCATGAAGTCGATCAGGTCGGCGACGCGCGAGCTATAGCCCCATTCGTTGTCGTACCAGGTCACGACCTTGACCATCTTGCCATAGACGTTGGTGAACTCGACATCCACCGAGCTGCTGAAGGGGCTGCCCTTGAAGTCGATGCTGACCAACGGCTCGCGCACCACCTGCAAGATGCCCTTCATCGGGCCAGCGGCAGCAGCGTCGAGGGCAGCGATCAGCTCATCCTTTGTGATCTCCTTGTCGACTGTTGCTGTAAAGTCTACTACAGAGACGGTGGAGGTGGGCACGCGCATGGCATAGCCGTCGAACTTGCCCTTGAGTTCTGGGATCACCAGGGCAACAGCCTTGGCCGCGCCGGTTGTCGTCGGGATAATGCTCATGGCAGCGGCGCGGGCGCGGCGCAGATCCTTGTGCACCAGGTCGAGAATGCGCTGATCATTGGTGTAGGCGTGAATTGTTGTCATCAGCGCCTGCTGGATGCCAGCCAGGTCGTTGAGCACTTTCGCTGCTGGCGCCAGACAGTTGGTGGTGCAACTGGCGTTGCTGATGATGTGGTGCGTCGCCGGGTCGTACTTGTCTTCGTTGACGCCGAGCACAACGGTCAGGTCTTCGCCCTTGGCCGGCGCACTGATGATGACTTTCTTCGCGCCTGCCGTCAGGTGCAAGCCTGCCTTCTCGCGCGTGGTAAAGATGCCGGTGCTCTCGACGACAATATCGACGCCCATGTCACCCCACGGTAGCTTGCTCGGATCCTTCTCGGCCAGCACTTTGATGCGGTCGCCGTCAATGACCAGATCGCCATCCTTGACCTCAACCGTGCCTGGGAAGGCGCCGTAGTTGCTGTCGTACTTGAAAAGGTGGGCGTTGGTCGCCGTATCGCTTAAGTCGTTGACGGCCACCAGGTCGAACTTGCCGCGATAGTTCTCGAACAGCGCCTTGGTAACCTGACGCCCGATGCGGCCAAACCCGTTAATCGCTACTTTGACTGCCATTAGAATCTCTCCTGTAATTGTGGAAAAACAAAATCTTTATCAACATCTTTTGAGGAGCTTACTCTGTCGGTGACTGTGCACCCCGCTTCTCTCGTTACTGACACGCGCTACCACAGGGTCGAACCAACTATGTGTTTATTTTACCATTACTCCTGGAAATTGTGTAGTTTACACTTTGGGTGATCTTGCGCGCTGTTCCTGATAGATCTCCATCAGGCGGGCAGCCAGTTTCTCGGAATCGTGCCGCCATGGTCGTGTGACATCCACCACATCACCCGTGAAGATGGTGAACTCCGATGTCTCGCCAGGCGCAGGCAGCGTCACCCAACTGGCGTTGTGCGCCGGCGGCTTGTCGAGGCTGTAGTTGTCGTTGGCAAGCGTCATCATAAACGCGTCTCCGGCGTGCTGACGCAGCTTACGCAGATGATCGAGCACGCTGAAGCCATCGGTCTCGCCATGTTGGGTGGCGACGTTGCAGATGTAGATGCGCAACGCCGAGGATGCAAGGATGGCGTCACGGATCGATTCGACCAGCAGATTGGGCAGTACACTCGTAAAGAAGCTACCGGGGCCGGCAACAATCAGGTCGGCCTGGAGCAGCGCCCGGATCGCTTCGGGGTAAGCGCGCGCATGTGCTGGCTGTAAATAGACGCGCTCGACCTGTCCACCGGCCTTGGGCACGTTGCTTTCGCCTTCCACCATCACCCATTCAGTGCGGCCATCGGCTGTTGTGCGTTTAACCTCGGCGCAAAGGGTGACATTTTCCAGTGTGCTGGGTAGGATGCGTCCGCGCACGGCCAACACGCGGCTGCTTTCGGCGATGCCGGCCTCAAAGCTGCCGGTGATCGCCGCCATCGTCGTAATGAAGAGATTGCCGAAACTGTGTCCGGCCAGTTCGCTGCGTTGCCCAGGCTCGCTGTTGACATCGCTTTCCGCAAAACGGTACTGGAAGAGTCGCGTCATCAAGCCTTCCGCCTCGCTAAGTGCGGCGATGTTGTTGCGAAAATCGCCCGGGGGCAGTGTGCCGGTCTGTCGCCGTAGTCGCCCGCTGCTGCCGCCGTCATCCGCCACGGTGACAATGGCGGTGATGTTGTCGGTGTAGGCGCGCAGCCCACGTAGCAGCTGCGGCATTCCCGTGCCGCCGCCAATCACAACGACGCGCGGCCCGTTGCGCCGTTGCTGGCGCTTGAGCAATGCTTTGACCGCCGCCTGGCTTTCTGGGGTGCGCAACTCCGGCCACACTTCGCGCAGGATGATCTGATGCAGCCGTAGTGCGCCGATCGACGCAATGCACAGCCCCAAAGCGGTGAAGAACAAGGCGCGCAGCCACCCAGGCAGGAAGCCGAGCACAAGCCAGTGCAATGGCCCTGCCTGCATCAGCAACACGAACAGAAAAGCCAACCCAACGCTCGTCAGCAAGATGCCGACCAGCGCTGCCAGCAGCCAGCGTTTGATGCCGATGCCGGGGCGCAGCAACAACAGCCATGTCCGCTCTGGCCTGGTGGAGGGAGATTTGTGAACCGTCATATTGATTGATTATAGCCCGGTTGAAGAGATAGTCTCAAGCTATCAGTACAGTCAACAGCCGGTTGACGCCCACCGTCTGTTATGCACCAGGTTGCACCGGGCGGGAGCCGAAACTATGCCTCCTCTTCCAGCAAGACTATAATGCAGCAGAAAAATCGTCTTGTCTCTTATACTCAGGAGCCTCTGTTTCACTGTGAGTTTGCACCGCCGTTACACCACGATGTCGACAGACGAAGTACAGGTGTTGCTGCGCGGCGGGGCGTCGGCGCACGTCGCCTTGTTGCCCGCCAGGATCAGCAAGCAAGCGCTGGCGGAAACGCTGGCGGCGATGGCAAATGCCAACGGCGGCCTGGCTGTGCTGGGCGTCACCGCCAAAGGGACGCCCCAAGGCGCCATTGACGCCGCAACGTTGCGCGAATTGATCGTGGAAGCCAGCCTGTCCACCGAGCCGCCGCTGATCCTGCCCAGTGCACAGCATGTAACGCTGGCGGGCGGCGAGGTCGTCATCGTCCAGGTGCCGGAAGGTCTGCCCAATGTCTACAACGTGCGCGGCGTCTATCTCACCCGCACGGGCAGCCAGAATCGTCCGTTGGCGACCGCCGAACTGCGCCAACTGCTGCTCGATCGCGGCGAGAGCGGCTACGAGAGCCAGCCGGTCGCCGACGCCAGCCTGGACGATCTCGACCCGGCGCGCGTCAGCCGCTATCTTAACCAGGTGGGTTTGCCGCCCGACGCCGACATGGTCGAGGCATTGCTGGGGCGCGGCTGTATCACGCGGCGTGGGAGCGACGGTCTCCCGGCAGCCGCGCCGCTGCCCACTGTCGCCGGGCTATTGCTCTTTGGCCGCGAGCCACAGCGTTTTTTACGCAGCGCCGAAATCATCTGCGTGCGTTATGTTGGCGTCACGATGAGCGATGAGTTTGTCCGGCAAGATATCGGCGGGGTGTTGCCAGAGCAGGCGCGGCAGGCGGAAGCGTTTGTCGTCAGCAACATGCGGCGGGGAATGCGCATTCGCGGCCTGGCGCGTGAGGAGACGACCGAATATCCGCCGGCGGTCGTGCGCGAGGCCATCGTCAACGCCATCGCTCACCGCGACTACAGCATCCGTGGCGAGGGCATCCGCCTGCTCATGTTC
>DGFH01000028.1:4479-8389 GCA_002391565.1 Anaerolineales bacterium UBA3905 | reverse complement strand
GGCATCCGCCTGCTCATGTTCAGCGACCGGCTCGAAGTCTACAGCCCGGGTCGCCTGCCCGGTCATGTGACGCTGGAAAACATCAAAGATGAGCGCTACAGCCGCAACGAGGCCATCGTCGCCGTGCTGACCGATCTGGGCTACATCGAACGGCTGGGCTACGGCATCGACCGCATGTTTGCCGCCATGCAAGAGGCTGGGCTGCCCGCGCCAGAATTTGCCGAGACTGTGGCCGGTTTCCGGGTGACGTTGCGCTCGGCGGGGGATGACCTGGTCAGCGCGCAGCCGCAGGAGCAGCGCTGGCATCACGCTTTTCTAAACGAGCGGCAGGAGGCGGCGCTGGCCTTTGTACGCCAACACGGGCGCATCACCAACAGCGACTTGCAAGCGCTGGCGCCAGAGGTGCACCCGGAGACGATCCGGCGCGACCTGGCCGATCTGGTGGATAAGAATCTGTTGATCCGGATCGGGTCAAAACGGGCGACGTATTATATTCTGAAGTGAGATTGGGTGATTGTGAGATTGGAGACTGGAGATGGCTGGCGTATCTTTGTCTCCTGGTGATACGGCTTTGAAGAAGGAAGGGGTTATGCAGCATCAGACGATTGCTGTGATTGATTACGGTAGCCAGTACAGCCAACTGATCTGCCGCCGCGTGCGCGAGGTCAACGTCTATGCGGAGTTGGTCTCGTGGGATCGCGCCGCCGAAGTGCTGCCCAGGCTCCAGCCACAAGGGATCATCCTCTCCGGCGGGCCGAACAGCGTTTACGATGCGGGCGCGCCGACGCTGCCCGATGTCGTATTGGCAAGCGGCGTGCCTGTGCTTGGCATCTGCTACGGGCTACAACTCCTGGCGCACACGTTGGGCGGGCGCGTCACGCCGGCGCCGGAGCGCGAGTACGGCGCGGCGACAATCCACATCACCGGCACGGCAGCCGGCGCCGAAAGCCAGCTCTTCGCCGACCTGCCCGCCACGCTGCAAGTCTGGATGAGCCACGGCGACCGCGTCGAGCAGTTGCCGGATGGTTTCCTGGCTGTGGCGCACAGCGCCAACTCCCCGCTGGCGGCGATTGCCGACGAAAAACGGCAGCTTTATGGCATCCAATTTCACCCAGAGGTAGTGCACACGCCGCGCGGGCGCGACCTGCTCGCCAACTTTGTCAAGCGCATCTGCGGCTGCCGCGGCGACTGGACGGCCGGCAACTTCATCGAGGAGAGCGTCGCTCGCATTCGTGAACAGGTCGGGCCAACTGGTCATGTGATTTGTGGGCTGAGCGGCGGCGTCGACAGCGCCGTGGCGGCCACGCTGGTGCATCGCGCCATCGGCGACCGACTGGCGTGCGTTTTTGTCGATCACGGGCTGCTGCGCAAGGGTGAAGCGGAACAGGTGATCGAGACCTTCGAGCGTCATCAGGGCATGCGCCTGATCGCAGTGGACGCCAAAGAGGAGTTCCTGTCTGACCTGGCCGGCGTGACAGACCCAGAGCGCAAGCGCAAATTGATCGGCGCCCGCTTCGTGCGCGTCTTCGAGAGCGAGGCGGCGCGATTGGCGGCGGAGTGGGGCGTCGAGGCGCCGGCTTTTCTGGCGCAAGGCACCCTCTATCCCGACGTCATCGAATCCGCCAGCAACACCGAAACCAAAAACGCCCGCACAATCAAGACGCATCACAATGTCGGTGGGCTGCCGGAGGATATGACCTTCCACCTGATCGAGCCACTGCGCATGCTCTTCAAGGATGAGGTGCGCACCGTCGGCGAGGCGCTGGGACTGCCCGAAGAGATCGTCTGGCGCCATCCCTTCCCTGGCCCCGGTCTGGCGATTCGCTGTCTGGGCGAGGTGACCTGGGAAAGGTTGGAGACGCTGCGCCATGCCGACAGTATCTTCCTGGAAGAATTGCGCCATGCCGGCCTCTACCGCCAGACCAGCCAGGTCTTCGCCGTGCTGCTGCCTGTGCGCTCCGTCGGCGTGATGGGCGATGGCCGCACTTACGCCAATGCGCTGGCGCTGCGCGCTGTCACCACCGACGACTTTATGACGGCGGATTGGGCGCGACTCCCCTACGATCTGCTGGCGCGCATCAGCAACCGCATCGTCAACGAAGTGCCCGGCGTGAACCGCGTCGTCTACGACATCAGCAGCAAGCCGCCGGCGACAATTGAGTGGGAGTAGAGAGTGCCCCCGTCGGACGCCACGAACAAGTTTGATTTCCAGGTTGTCACGTCAGATCGCTCACAATCTTCCCGGAAGCTCCAAAGCTTCCGGGAAGATGAACAGTCAACCTAGCGGTCAGTAACTACGCTATCTATCAGGCTAAAGCTCTCGGAAAGGAGCGTCCGTGCTCGACTCACAACGGATTGCCGTGATCGATCTCGGCTCCAATACGGCGCGGCTGATCGTGATGGCCGCAGTGCCGGGCCACTCTTACCGGCTGGAAGATGAAATTCGCGAGGTGGTGCGTCTGCGGCAGGGCATGAATGAGGATGGGCTGAGCGAGGCGGCGATGCATCGCGCGTTTGTCACGCTGCGTCTCTTCAAGCGCTTCTGTGACAGCACGCACGTTGATCAGATTATCGCCACTGCCACCAGCGCCGTCCGCGATGCCGCCAACGGACGCGCCTTTGTGGAGCGCGTACAGCAGGAACTGGGGCTGACCCTGCGCATCCTTGACGGCGAACGTGAGGCATACTACGGCGTGATCGGCGCACTCAACGATGTGGCGCTGCGCGACGGCGCCGTGGTCGATATCGGCGGCGGCAGTGCGCAGATCAGCCTGGTGAGCGACCGCCGTTTTGTTCAGGGTTGGTCGGCTCCTCTGGGCGCGTTGGCGTTGACCGAGCGTTTCGTGCACAGCGATCCTATCGGCGACGATGAGTTCAAAGCACTGGAACAAGAGATCAACCGCACGCTCGACAAGGTGAAATGGCTGCCCAATCTGACGGGTGATCTGGTCGGGTTGGGCGGCACGATCCGCAACCTGGCGCGCGTCGAAGCACGTCGCAGTGGCTATCCATTGGTCACCATGCACGGCTTTTCGCTGTCTCTGGCGGCGCTGGAACAGACCATCGACGCGCTGCGCACCCTGCCGCTTGCCAAACGCATGCGCCTGCCTGGGTTGCGCAGCGACCGCGCCGACATCATCCTGGCCGGTGCGTTGGTCATCCGCGCCATCCTACGCCGCAGCGGCAAAGAGGCGTTGACCGTCTCCGTACATGGGCTGCGCGAAGGCTTGTTCTTCGAGTATTTCTGGCGCCACTGGGCGGAGCCAGTGATCGCAGATATCCGGGGCTTCGGCGTGCTCAACATGGCGCGCGTCTATCGCTATCACAAGAAACACGCTAACCACGTGCGCTTTCTGGCAGGCCGCGTCTTCGAGCAGTTGACGCCACTGCACGGGTATGGCGACGCCGAACGCGAGTTGCTCGCCGCCGCCGCGCTGTTGCACGACATCGGCACGTTGATCGCGTATGACGGCCATGATGTGCACTCGCAAACGCTGATCCTCAACGGCGGACTGCCGGGATTCACCCCGCGCGAGCTGGCGTTGATCGGGCTGCTGGCGCGCTATCATCGCAAGAGCATGCCGGAGCCGGGCGATTACGCCAGTCTGCTCCAGCCGGGCGATGAGCTGCTCCTGATGCGGCTGGCGGCGATCTTGCGGCTGGCGGAATATCTAGAACGCGGGCGTTCGTCAGCGGTCGATGACGTGGCCGTGAGCTGGAATACTACGACGCTGCGTCTGACGCTGATCGCCGACCAATATCCGGCGGTGGAAATCTGGGACACCCAGCGCAACGCGCTTGAGTTGATGAGTCGCGCGTTTGCGCGCGAGGTGTTGCTCGACAGCACCGTGGCGCCGACTGAGCTGGGATGACGGCAGACCTCATCACAGCCACGCTGTCACGCCGGAGG
>DGFH01000028.1:0-4220 GCA_002391565.1 Anaerolineales bacterium UBA3905 | reverse complement strand
CTTGCCTCATCGCTACACCAGCGCCCCATATATGTCGGCCACGCTGTCACGCCGGAGGCGATGACTTACCAACCTTGCCTCATCGCTGCACCAGCGCCCCATCTACGTCGGCCACGCTGTCACGCCGGAGGCGATGACCTGCGGAAGAGGCTGCTGCGTCATCTTGAAGCACTCGCCGATGGTCGGATCACGTTGTGAATCTCCCCAATCTCCGGTGCGGCGCCACAATGCATCCCAGACATGAAACAAACCCCTCGCTTGCGGCAATCTTGAGGCGCTTCTTGCCGGTCTTTGCGATTGAAAGCAGTCCATTTCGGTTATCGTTGCTTCACGCCTGTCGCCGGACAAGGCGAAGTTTACCTCAAAGGGAGAGACCTATCATGACCGCTAAATTCGCCTCTGCCGGTTCGATGGCGCTGCTGGCTGCGCTGCTCTTCTTACTCAAATTCCATGCCTCTTCGCAAGGGAGCGCCATGACCGCGCCCCCCACACCGACCAACCTTCCCCTCCCCGACGGTGTGGTGCACTCCGACGCCTTTGGTCATGCCATGGCGTTCGACGGCGATGTTCTGGTGGTTGGCGCACCATACACGAAAGTCGGCGCCAATTCATCCCAGGGACAGGCTTACATTTACACGCGCAACGCCGGCAGCGCTGTTGACTTCACCTTTGTCAAGGCGATCACCGGCAGCGCCACCAGTACGAACAGCTATTTTGGCTGGTCGGTGGCCGTATACAGCGACACCATTGTGGTTGGGGCGCACAATGCATTGGAGGCGCTCGGGGCAGTGCATATCTTTCAGCGCAACCAGGGCGGCGACAACAACTGGGGTGAAGTGAAACGCATTGGGCGTCCCGACAATCGCAAATTCACCGACTTTGGCCGCACGGTGGCGCTGCATGGGGATACGCTGGTGGTGGCCGCGCCGCTGGGCTATGGTGAAGTGCAACTCTTCCAACGCCACCAGGGCGGCGACAACAACTGGGGCGCCATCCAGACGCTGACCGCCGGCTACACCGTCACGCCGACAGGTGCAGTCGCCAACTTTGGCGATACGTTGGCCTTCGATGGGGTGACGCTTGCCATCGGCGCCACCAGGGACAGCGTTGCGCAGGATGATTTGCCGCCCGGCGCGCCGGCAGTGACAGGCAACTATCCTGGCAGCGTCTATGTTTTTCGCCAGGAGCAGGGACAGTGGGTGCGAGAAGCTAAACTCGTCAGCAGTGACATCGATCAGGCCGCCAGCTGGTATGGGCTGGCGTATGGAACCAGCCTGGCGCTTAATGGCGATCTGCTCCTGGTGGGCGAGCGCAGCGGTAAAGTGAATGGCGTTCAGGTCGGCAAGGTGCATCTCTATCAACGCGGCGTTGGAACGCCGCCTCCCGTTGGCAAGCCTGGCGCGTGGGGACAACTCGCAACCTTGACGCCGACCGATGGCGTTGCCGGCGACCTGTTCGGGCAGGCGCTCTACGCCGTAGCTGATGGTGCGTTCGTCGGTTCCAAGAAACAGGGCATCGGCCGGGTCTATTTCTTTCGCAACCCACCGGCTGTGCTTGCCGGCGCAGCCCAACAGACGCTGAGCTGGCGCCAGGTGTATAGCTTCACCACCGGCGCCGGCGCGGCCACCACCTTTGGCATTCCCCTTGCCGGCGGCGGCGACGCCATCCTGATGGGCGAAAGCACCGCCAATAGCGGACGCGGCGGCATCCTGGCGTATGCCCGATCCGCCCTCTTTGCCTACGATCCGGCCGTCACGCCCACGCCAACCCCCACGCCTTCGCCAACGGTCACGCCCACCCCGCCTCCCGTTGAGCCTGCCTCCTGTCTTGACGCACAACGGCTTTTCCTGCCGCTGGTCGCCGGCGGTGCATCCACAACGGCCGCAACGTCGGCGCCCCACACAGGCATGGCAGGAACGGTCGTCGCCACGCTTGCGCCGGGCTGTGTCGTCGCTGGGCCGGGCGGCGTGAAGATCGGCGCCGTAGCCGGGGCGATCAGCGAAACGCTGACGATCTCGCTCTCCATCACCACCGCGCCGACCTTCACCTTGCCCGCAGGGGCCAACGTGCTCGGTGATTATCTGCACATTGCCGCCGCTCGCAATCGGCTGACAGCTATCGAGTCGCCCTTTGTCATCGCCGTACCAGCGCCAGCCGGCGCCGACGTGGCGCATCTGGTCTTGCTGCACACGCTTGCGCCGGAGCTGTCGCTGGATCGCCACACCACCGACGCACAGTGGAGCTATCTGCCGGGCGTGTACGACGCCGCCAACAATCACTTCCTGGCGCGGTTGCCGTTCATGCTGAGCGCCGGCAGCACCTTCGTCCTCGCCGCGCATCCCGACTTTGCATCGCCTGCCAATCCAAGCGCACCGCCGACGGTGCAGGGGGCGGCGGGAGAGCAGACGGCGGCGTCGAGCTTCACAGCGCACTGTGTCACCGACACCTTTGCGGAACCAAGCGACTGCAACACCTTTCATGAACACCTGGTTTCTCAAATGGCAACCGAGATCTACCTGCGCATGACCGAGACCTTCGGCTATCCCAAGATTTTGCGCCTGCTCGACGCCGGCGGGCAGTTCATCGTCAATGAAACGGCCTCGATCTATCTACAACAAGCCAACTATGCCCTGTACATTCTCTCACGCGAGGATGCGCAGTGTGGCGGCGACCTCGGTTTCTACCGGATCGCAACCGGGTTTCTTGCGCTGTGCATGCGTCCGGGCGATCCTATCGACCAGGCGGAAAAAGAGACGCTCATCCACGAGATGTTCCATGCCTTCCAGCACAGCTATCCCATCGTCTTGCAGCAGTGGGAAGATGGCGACGCACAACCGTGGGCCGTGGAAGGGATGGCGGAAGCTGCGGTCAACTCTTACCCGGAAACGATCATGAAGCGTTCAGGCTATTATGGCGTCACGAATCTCAAAGATGTCGATCAGGCGCTCACGGCCGGTCGCACCAATGACGGCAATATCGAAGAGTACCTGGCGCAGGATTTTTGGGTCTACGTCGGGGCGCGACACGGCGATGGGCTGGAATACCTGCACGGCATCCTGGCGACGGGCGGCGTCAATCAGCGCGAGTACAGCTTCGCATTTGGGACGATCTTTCACGAGCCATTCCACGAAAATTACTGGGGGTGGGTCAAGCACCAGGCGATTGAGAACATCTACGATGTGGGCGTCGGCACGGGCGAGACGTGCATGTTCAGCGCCGACGCGTTGATCGCCACGCGTCCCGAGGAGTTTCTTGCCAGCCGAACCTATTTCCCCTATGACACGGGCGCCGCGTTCGACGTCTTGCCGCCGTTGACCGCCAGAGTGATCGAAATCAAATTCGGCGCCAAAACACACGCCATCGTCACCACCGGCTACCGTGACTGCGTCGGGATTCAGGATGAGCCGGCCTTTGCCGCCTGCAAACACGCTGCCCAGGCATCGTTGCGCGTGAAAATTTACGAAGAGGGTGAGCCGCTGTGTTGGAACGAAGTGCTCCCCGGCGTCAGTGAGGAAGGTGTGCGCATGCTCTCGAATATCTCCGAGTTCAAGCGCTACTTTGTCGTCGTCGCCAACGTGACCACGGACGAGGATGAGGCATACTACCTGGCGGTCGAGTAAGCGGTGACCGGTGTTTTGTGAATCTTGCGCAGCGTGGCGGACGAGAATGGACGCCACGCTGCGCAAGGCGAAACCGTCATCTATTCTGTATACTGGGGGTGAACCAGATCTCACAGAGTTGCGTTACTGGTTTCTAGGTTGACATTTTATGAGCGCAGTGTTGCGTATTACGTGTTGCGTCAAGAGTTCCGACACGCAACACGCAACACTGAAAACATGAAATCTCTGCCTGACCATCAGTCATCATTACACAACTGGCAATTCATGTTTTGGACTTTGCGTTTCATTTTCACCCATGCGTCGCCGCCGACTTCCTTCCGCCCGCTTCATCAACTTCACGCTGCTCCTGATCGTGGTGCTGTCGCTCTTCCCGCTGTACAGCTACTACAAGGGCGTGGCGGCGCCGATCCCGCCGGGCGTACGATTGGGCGGCGTCGATGTCACAGGCATGAAAACGACTGAGCAGATACGCGCCCACCTCGACCCCATTTATCATGAGCTGATCGGCGTGCGCTTTCAGAATCGCCTGCTCAAGCTCGATCCCGATGACTTTGGCTTCACCGTTGACTTTGATCGGATGGTCGCCGACGCCGGGCAGTA
>DGFH01000352.1:2048-4828 GCA_002391565.1 Anaerolineales bacterium UBA3905 | reverse complement strand
TCGCTCACCAGCGCCCAGCCTTCAGGTGAGCCGCCGGGCATGATGCTCGGCCCCCACAGTGCGCCTTCCTCGCCGCCGCTGACGCCGACGCCCATGTAGAGCAGACCCTTCGCCGAGAGCGCAGCACTGCGCCGCTCCGTGTCGGGATAGTAGCTGTTGCCACCGTCCATCACCAGGTCGCCGGGCTCCAACAACGGAACAAGGCCGTCGAGCACGGCTTCGACCGGCTGACCCGCCTTAACCATGATCATGATCTTGCGCGGACGTTGCAGCGCGGCGACAAACTCCTCCAGCGTGCGGGTGTGGATCAACTTCTTGCCGGGATGTGCAGCGACAAACTCATCGGTCACGCGGGTCGTGCGGTTGTAGACGGCGACGGTGAAGCCGTTGCGCTCCATATTCAACACCAGATTCTGCCCCATCACGGCCAGACCGATGAGACCGATGTCAGCTTTATTCATTGTGAACGTTCCTTTCCTGTGAATGTGTTCATCTCCGTGTGAGCACCGACCGCATGTAGAGGCGCGGTTTGGGCGTCGGCGGTGGTGGCGCGTAGCGTTCGAACAATTGACCGTCGGGCAGACGGCTGACCAGATGGGGCAGCCCCCAACCCGCACCCATTTCTTCCAGCTGGATGGCGCGCCGCGCCTCGGCCATCACCGCATCAACAGGGCGATAGGCGGCCAACCTGTCGTAGAAGGCGTGTATGAAAGCCAGCGAAGGTCGCGCCCGTAACCGTGACGGCAGATAGACGGCGGCCGGCACGCCGCGGCGCACCACCTGCTCGGCGACATCCGCCGCCGGATCGACCCCACCGACGCGCGCAGCGTTGCGCACCTCGATCACCGCCAGCCGTAGCGAGTGATGGTCGCTCAACAACTTACCCAAATGCTCGCCGCTGATGGCGCGCCCCCGCCCCATTTCATCCTCGAAAACAAGGACGCCAGCTTGCGTCTGCACATCGTGTACGGCAAAACCCACAAAATGGAGAACATGGTAGGGCTGTTGGCGCAACTTTCGCTGCAGGTCGAGCAGCGTCGGTTTGGCAAGCCGTTCGAAGGTCATGCGTCCATCGGCGCCCAGGTAATCGACGGTGTCGATCAGCGCGCGCCAGTCACGTCCCACCGCCAGGGGTGGGTAGCCCTCCGGGCCGGCCATGACGACCAGCACGCGCAGCGGCGGCGCCACGACCAGCGGGCGAATCTTGTGAGCGGCAGGCAAATAGCGCACAACCGGCGTGTGCACCGAAAGCGCCAGAAATTCGTCGCGCGTGTCGTCGTACAGATATTCCCACGGCAGGGCGCGCAGCGCAGGGTCATCGCCGATGCCAAGCTGGACGCGCAGGCTGGCGCGCGCGGCGTAGGCTGCGCGCCAGCTTGCCTGCCAGCATTCCAGGATCGGGCCGTGAAAGATAGCGTCGAAGAGCCTGCCGCCCACCTCGCGCGCCAAAGCAAACTGGGCATTGCGCTGTGCTGCGTCGGCGCCGGGGTCGCCGAGCAGCCGCTGGATGGCGGCGTGTTGGTCGCGACGATGAAGGGGCAGCACAAACGCCGCCGTGGCGACGCCCGCCGGCGCGTTGCGCACTGTCGCGCGGTAGCCTTCCTCGGTCAATTCCAGCAACAGGTCGAAAACCCACTCGGTCGTCATCGTCCGCCCATTGTAGCCTGCTCTGATGAGCGCGTCAAAGAGAACCGGCGATTTGGGCTGCTACAGGCTTGGGTAGGGATGGGCGAGACACCCCACTTTGATACAGAGGGATGCACAGAAAGCACCGAGAACAGTCCCATCAAATCCTGCTTGCGTTTTCTCTGCGCATCTCTGCGTCGAGAAGCTCTCCGACCATCAGCGGCGAAAATATGTTTGTCGCCACGGGAATTTGCCGCTATACTGTGCGCACAAATGTTCTGACAAGGAGAGGCGATTATGCCGGCTGCCAAAGACAAGAAGCAATATATCTGTTCTGCATGCGGCGCCGTCCATCTGCGCTGGGCGGGCAAGTGTCCCGAATGCGGTGAGTGGAACACGCTCGAAGAGGTTACCGTGCGCGCGCCGGAGAAAAGCCGGTCGAGCATGGCGCCGGTCGAGACGATGAGCAAACCCGTTGCACTGCCCAGCGTGGCGCAGGAGGACCAACCGCGCCTGCCGCTGCGCATGGTCGAGTTGAGTCGCGTGCTGGGCGGCGGCATCGTGCCGGGATCGTGTGTGCTCGTCGGCGGCGACCCCGGCATCGGCAAGAGCACCCTGCTGCTGCAGATGGCGGCGGATGTGGCGCAGAGCGGCGGCACAGTGCTCTACGTCTCCGCTGAAGAGAGCGCTCACCAGATCGGGCGCCGCGCCGCCCGCCTGGGTATCCGCGACGAGCGGTTGCTGGTGCTGGCGGAGATTGTGGTCGAATCAATTGTCGAGCACATTGAAGCGATCAAGCCGGTGCTGGTCATCGTCGATTCGGTGCAGGCGATCTACTCCGGCAACGGCGCCAGCGCCGCGGGCACAGTAAGCCAGGTGCGCGATTGTGCGGCGGCGTTGCTGCGCGTTGGCAAGGCGCAGAACATCCCGATCTTCCTGGTCGGTCACGTCACCAAAGAGGGCAACATCGCCGGGCCACGCGTGCTGGAGCACATGGTCGACGCCGTGCTACAGCTGGAGGGCGAACGCTTCCACGCTTTTCGGCTGCTGCGCTCGATCAAAAATCGCTTTGGCAGCACCAACGAAGTCGGCGTCTTCGAGATGAACGAACAGGGGATGCAGGAGGTGCGCAACCCCTCCGAGCTGTTTCTGGC
>DGFH01000352.1:0-1881 GCA_002391565.1 Anaerolineales bacterium UBA3905 | reverse complement strand
TGCCCAACGCCACCGGCAGCGCCATCGCCGTCTCGATGGAAGGGACGCGTCCCCTGCTGGTCGAGGTGCAGGCGCTGTGCAGCACGACGGCCTTTGCGATGCCTCGCCGCACGGCTAATGGCGTCGACGCCAACCGTCTGTTGCTGTTGACCGCCGTCCTCTCCAAGCGCGTGGGCATCGACCTGAGCGACCAGGACATCTTCGTCAACGTCGTCGGCGGGATGCGCGTGGACGAGCCGGCCGCCGATCTTGCCATCGCCGTCGCCATTGCCAGCAGCTTCCGCAACCGCCCCGTCCACGCCGACCTGGCGCTCATGGGCGAAGTCGGTCTCAGCGGCGAGCTGCGCAGCGTCGGTCAACTGGCGCGGCGACTGCATGAGGCGGCTAAACTCGGTTTCACGCGCGCGCTCACCCCGCGCAGCACCTTGCCGCGCCGCGGCGGTGACAGCCCGCCGCAGGGTATCGAGGTCATCGGCGTGCGCACGCTCTACGACGCGCTGGAGGTGGCGCTGATCAAGTGAATTGGCGGCCCCCTCGGTGTGATATAATCGCAATCGGAGTATCTGGCTTGATCATGCAGAGTAATTCTGGAGTCATGTAATGGCAACGATCCTCGAAGAGCGCGTCGATGTCGTGGAAGAACGCGTTGACCGGTTAGAAGTCATCTTCGGACAATTCATGGTCCAAACTGGGATGGCGATGCAACGCATGGATCGCTCGATCGAACGTTTGGATCGTTCAATCGAACGGATGGATCGCTCGATCGAACGGATGGATCGCTCGATTGAACGCATTGAAGCCACCATCGCAGAGATGAAAGCGGAAGCCGCCAGCGAACGGCGCGAAATGAACAAATGCTGGGGCGAACTTGCCCGCAAGCAGGGCACGCTGGTGGAAGATCTCATCGCCCCCAGCTTGCGGCGGATCGCACGCGAGGAGCTTGGCTGCGGCGATGTGCGTTTTTTCGCCGAACGTGTGTTGCGGATTCGCAGCGACGATCCCAGCCGGCGCCGGGAATTCGACGCACTGTACGTCGGCGAATTGGCAGTTCTGTTCAACGAGACCAAGTCCTCGCCCCGCGCCGAGGACGCGCAGGCATTTGTGGACTTTCTGCGCAGCGGTGAGTTTGCCCGCTATTTTCCCGAATACCGCAATCTGCCCATCGTGCCCGTCTTTTCCTCGCTCTATCTCCCCGGCGACCTTGTTACGTTTCTCAGCCGCAACGGGGTCTACGCAGTGGCGATGGGCGAAGAAGCGATGCAGGTGTTAAATCTCGACCAGGTGCGGGCGACGTCCTGACCTCAAGGCAACCACTGGGGACGCTGCCCCGGCGTTGCAACCTGCCGCTGCTCCCCGCTTGCGACATCCAACATCCACACCGAAATCACAATCTCTGGCCCCTTGAGCGGGAATTTGTGAAAGAGCAACGCCTTGCCATCCGGCGACCAGACCGGCTGGCCGTGATCGATCTCCGGGTCGTTGGTGAGGGCGCGCGCCTGGCTGCCATCGCTGCGCATCAGCCAGAGCTGCTTGGTCAGCGTGGCGTCCGGCCCCTCGGTGATGTTGCGGCGGAAGGCGATCCATGCGCCGTCGGGCGACCAGACGGCGGCGCCATCCTCGACCAGCGCATCCTCGCCACTGAGATTGAGGCGCGTGTCGGCCAGCGGATCGACCAGGATCAGGTGGATGGCGCTGCGTTCGCCGATCATCCGCTGCTCGTTCATCACAAAGCGCGTGGCGCCCGGCTGCCAGACGGCGGCTTCGCCGGTCTGCGTCGGGTAAAAACGCTTGGCGCCGCTCTCCAGGTTGTAGACGCCAACGCCGACAAAATCGGGCGAAAGATAGGTGATCCACTGATTGTCGGACGACCAGCGCGCCTCA
>DGFH01000391.1 GCA_002391565.1 Anaerolineales bacterium UBA3905 | reverse complement strand
GGCGGTGACCTACGATGTGGGGTATGTGCAGCCGTAGGTCATCGCCTCCGGCGTGACGGCCTCGCCCGCACGAGGACGTTGCACATCGGTGGGTGTGTCACGCCGGAGGCAGCGACCTACGATGTGGGGTGTGTGGGGTGTGTGGCTCGCCCGCAAAGCCGTAGGTCATCGCCTCCGGCGTGACGGCCTCGCCCGCACGAGGACGTTGCACATCGGTGGGTGTGTCCCGCCGGAGGCGGTGACCTGCGTATTGACTACGGATTGACCTGGATGTGATCATGAACTTTCGCCGTTACTATGTGCCCAACGCAATTGTTTTTATTACAACCGTCGTCTTCATGCGAGAACCGGCGTTTGCCAATCCTGACCACGTCGCATTGCTGCTCGAGACGATGCGCACTGCCAAACGGTTGCATCCCTTTGCAATGATCGCCTATGTGATTTTGCCTGACCACCTTCATCTGCTAATCCGACCGATTGGCGCCAGCACTTTTAGCCAGATTATGCACTCGATGAAGTCGTATTTTTCTCATGCGTACAAAGCCAGGATGGGGATGGAGGGCAGGTTAAAGTTCTGGCAGAAACGCTTTTTCGACCACATCATTCGTAATGAATTTGACCTGGAAGCGCACATCCACTATATCCACTACAATCCTGTGAAGCATGGGTATGTAATGCGTCCCGAAGACTGGCCTTACAGTAGTTTCGGTGAGTGGAAAGCGCGTGGCGCTTATCCGGATCGGTGGGGATGGTCCCTGCCCGATAGTTTGCAGGGGTTCGATGTGGATGATGTGGAGTAACGGGGCATGTCGCGCCGGAGGCGGTGACCTACAAACTGTCACGCCGGAGGCGGTGACCTACAAAACCTACGGTTTTGACGGCAATACAGAAACCCAGTAAACTGGCTATATGAAAGCCACCATTGAGATTCCCGATGACCTGTACCGCCGCGTAAAGGCGAAATCCGCTTTGCAAGGGCGCACGATTCGCGAGGTGACAACCGAACTCTACCAGAGCTGGGTGGCGGACACACCGGCGACTACGGCTGCGCCATCGCCGGAGCAGTGGCTGGAGGAGTGGCTTCATCTGGCAGATGAGTTGATGAAGGATGCGCCGCCCGGTCCCTCTGCGCGTGAGCTGCTGGAGCAAGATCGCAACCGACTGGAGCGAAGCTAAGCGATGCTCACCATCGACGCCAATGTGTGGGTCTCCGCCGCCGATCGCACCGATGCACTGAGCGCGCCCAGCCGCCAGTTTCTGGCAGCCGCCGCCAGGCAGCGCCTGCCCATCTATCTCCCTACCTTTGCCTGGCTGGAAATTGCCTGTGCGCTCGCGCGCCGGCGCCAGGGTGCTGCGCGTGGCCAACAACTCGCCAATCTGATCTTGACCTCACCGTATATCATGCGAGCGCCGCTTGATGGCGCACTGTTGACGCAGGCGCTGCTCTCCGGTCCGAGCTTGTTTTTGCGCGGCGCCGATGCCCTCTACGTTGCCACCGCCGCCTTGCATGCGACGCAACTCATTTCCTGGGACGATGAACTGATCCGCCGCGCCGGTGCACTGACCCCGTCAGTCTGGCTGGCGGCAAACTCCTAGCCGAAAGGACAACACCCCATGGCTATCACCAATCATGAACGGGTCGGCAAGGCGCTCGATCTGCTGCGCGAGGGGCTGAAACCCTTTGTCACGCGCGAATTGGAGGCGAAGTACGGCAAGTACTGGGTCACGACCGTGACCAGCGGCTGGGCGCGCGACCTGGATTGGGGTGAGGGCGACGAGCCGAACCTGGACGCGGCGGTGCTGCTGCGCATGGTGTGGGATCAGTGGAACCAGGTGTTTGGTCGCACGCTGGGCTACACCGAACGCAGCATCGTCAGCGAGCTGCGCGAGACGCGCAACAAGTGGGCGCACCAGAACGCCTTCTCCAGCGACGACGCCTACCGCGCGCTCGATTCGGCGGCGCGGCTGCTCACCGCCATCTCGGCGCCGCAGGCGGACGAGATCGAGAAGATGAAGATGGAGCTGCTGCGCGTGCGTTTCGATGAGCAGGTGCGCAGCGAGCGGCGCAAAGGCGCCGGCACAGCCATCGAGAGCGCCACGACCGGCGCGCTCAAGCCGTGGCGCGAAGTGGTGACGCCCCATCGCGATGTCGCCAGTGGCCGCTACCAGCAAGCCGAGTTCGCCGCCGATCTCTGGCAGGTGCATCTGGGCGAGGGCACGGAGGAATATCGCAACCCGGTCGAGTTCTTCCGCCGCACCTATCTGACCGAGAGCCTGAAACGGCTGCTGGTCGGCGCAGTGTTGCGACTCACCGGTCAGGGCGGCGATCCGGTCGTGCAGCTGCAGACCAATTTCGGCGGCGGCAAAACCCATTCGATGCTGGCGCTCTATCATCTCTTTTCGGGCGCAGCGCTGCGCGAACTGGCGGGCATGGATGCGGTGCTGGCGGAGGCGGGCGCGCCGCTCGCCTTGCCTGCGGTGCGCCGCGTGGTGCTGGTGGGCAACAAAATCTCGCCGGGCAACCCCACCGTCAAGGCGGATGGCACGGTGGTGCGGACGCTGTGGGGCGAGCTGGCGTGGCAGCTTGGCTTTGCGGCAGGCGGGCTTGATGCAGCGCGCTCCGCCTACGCCCAGGTGCGCGGCGACGACGAACGCGCGACCAATCCGGGCGACACGCTGCGCGCGCTCTTCAACCAGTATGGGCCATGCCTGATCCTCATCGACGAGTGGGTGGCGTATGCGCGGCAGCTTCACGACCAGGGCGACCTGCCGGCTGGCAACTTCGAGACGCAGTTCACCTTTGCCCAGGCGCTCACCGAATCGGCGAAACTGGCGCAGAAGTGTCTGCTCGTCATCAGCCTGCCGGCGTCGGACACCGCCGGCTCGCCGCACGCGCACGCCGACGACGCCGAGGTGGGCGGTCAGCGCGGGCGCGAGGCGTTGGAGCGGCTGCGCAACGTCGTGGGGCGCATCGAATCCTCCTGGCGTCCTGCCAGCGCCGAGGAAGGCTTCGAGATCGTGCGTCGTCGCCTCTTTGAGCCGATGACCGATCCCACCCAATTCCGCGACCGCGATGTCGTGGCGCGCGCCTTTGCCGATCTCTACCGCACCCAGGCGCAGGAGTTCCCGCCCGAATGTCGCGACAGCGACTACGAGCAGCGTCTGAAAGCCGCCTATCCCATCCACCCCGAAGTCTTCGACCGGCTCTACAACGACTGGTCGACGCTGGTCAAGTTCCAACGCACGCGCGGCGTGTTGCGGCTGATGGCGGCGGTGATCCACAGTTTGTGGGAGAAGGGCGACCGCAACCCGTTGATCCAGCCGGGCAACCTGCCCATCGACGACCCGCGCGTGCAGTTCGAGCTGACGCGCTATCTCTCCGACAACTGGGCGCCCATCATCGAGAAGGATGTGGACGGCGCAAACGCGTTGCCGGTGGCGCTGGATCGCGACGTGCCCAATCTGGGCAAATTTGCCGCCTGTCGTCGCGTGGCGCGCACCATCTATCTCGGTTCGGCGCCGCTGACCAACGTCGCCAACCGCGGCATGGAGGATCGCCGCGTCAAGCTCGGCTGTGTGATGCCGGGCGAGTCGCCGGCAGTCTTTGGCGATGCGCTGCGTCGGCTGGCGGGCGCCGCCACCTATCTCTACCAGGACGGCGTGCGCTACTGGTACGCCACGCAGCCGACCGTGACCAAGCTGGCGGAAGATCGCGCCGAGCAATATCGCCGCGACCCCGACCGCGTCTTCCAGGAGCTGGAGCACCGTCTGCGCAAGGACCTGGAGCGCAAAGGCGAATTCAGCCGCATCCACCCGCTGCCTGCCACCTCCGCCGACGTGCCCGACGATCTCGACGCGCGGCTGGTTGTGCTGCGTCCCGACTATCCCTACAGCAAGGAGCCGGGCGCGCGCGCCGAGGAAGCCGCCCGCGCCATCCTCACCAGTCGCGGCAACGCCCCGCGCCTCTATCAGAACACGCTCGTCTTTTTGGCCGCCGACAAGAATCGTCTGCCGGAGCTGGAGGAGGCAGTGCGCCGCTTCCTGGCGTGGGAATCGATCCTGAACGAACGTGATCTGCTCGACCTGTCGCCACACCAGGTCAAACAGGCGGAGACCCAGAAGCTTTCGGCGGACGCCACGGTGACGGCGCGGCTGCCGGAGTGCTACCAGTGGTTGCTCGTTCCGGTGCAATCGGATCCGCACGCGGCGATGGCGTGGTCGGCGTTGCGGCTCAGCGGGCAGGACGCACTGGCTGTGCGCGCCAGCAAGAAGCTGCTCAACGACGAGTTGCTCGTCATGCAGTTGGGCCCCACCATGCTGCGGTTGGCGATGGATCCTGTCCCGCTCTGGCGCGGCGACCATGTGCCGATCCGTCAGTTGGTGGAGGACTTCGCCCGCTATCTCTATCTGCCACGGCTGCGCAGTCCAGAGGTGTTGCTCGACGCCATCGAACGCGGGCTGGGGCTGCTCACCTGGGCGCAGGACAGCTTCGCCTACGCCGAAAGCTATGACGCAGCGCTGCAACGCTACCGCGGTCTGCTGGCGGGACAGCGCATGACGATCTCTGCCACCGACGCCGGTCTGCTGGTGCGCCCCGAAGTGGCGCAGCGGCAGATGCTGGCAGAGCGTGACGCCGCATCTCCCGCTGCGGTTGCCGCCACCGGCGCAGACAAGCCAGCCACTGCGCCCACCCCTGGCGGCGCCACACCACAGCCTGCGCCCCCGCCTGTCGTCAAGCAGCTGCCGCGCCGCTACTACGCCAGCGTGACGCTCGACCCGCAGCGCGTGGGGCGCGACGCCGGGCGCATCGCCGAGGAGGTGATCGCCCATCTCGCCGGGCTGGTGGGCGCGCGCGTCACCGTCACCCTCGACATCGAGGTGCACGCGCCCACCGGCGTGCCGGACAACGTGGTCAGCATCGTGGCGGAGAACAGCCGCACCCTCAAATTCACCAACTTTGGGTTTGAACAGTAGCTGCGGCTCAATGAGGATTTACAAAATGATCCGGTAATCAAAGTAGGCGCGGCTCTTAGCCGCACGTTCTCGCCAAACAGGAAAATGCGGTTGAGAACCGCATCTACGATTACCGAGTCTATTTGTTAAACACCA
>DGFH01000105.1:12031-15950 GCA_002391565.1 Anaerolineales bacterium UBA3905 | reverse complement strand
AGCGGATGGCGGCGATGGGTAGAAGCGCCTCGCCGCCGCAGGTTCTCGGCGTCAGAGTGGCGCGGGTTGGAAAGCGAGATCACGCCGCTGCGAGCGGCGTCTACGGGAGCGGATGGCGGCGATGCATAGTTGCAGATCGTCGCGCACGTTCCAACCGACAGGAAAAATGCGGTTGATATCTATCCTATAGACATATAGAGGAATGTGTCCGTGATTGGTCAGTTTTTGGCCGTATATCTGGCAATTCAACTTGTGACCGTGGCGGCGCTGCCGTTAGCGCTGCACTTCTTTGCGGCATTGCCCGATCGCGGCTATGCCTTTGCGCGCCCGCTGGGCATTCTCCTGACGGGCTACATTTTCTGGATCGGTTACAGCTTCGGCCTGCTTCGCAACGAGATCGGCGGCGCCTGGTTGGCGGTGGGCGTGGTGGCGGCGATCAGCGTCGTCGTGGGGAGAAAAGAGATTCAGCGATTGAAGATTGATAGATTGGAGATTAAGAGATTGGAGATTAAGAGATTGGAGATTGGGGATTCGGACGCCTCGCCCCAATCTCCAATCTCCAATCTCCAATCTATCTCCCTCCCCTCCCTTCGCTACATCCTCCTCGTCGAAGCGCTCTTCCTGCTGGCCTTTGCGGTGTGGGCGTGGGTGCGGGCGCACGATCCGGCGGTGGATCACACCGAGCAGCCGATGGATCTGATGTTCATGCACAGCATTCGGGCCAGCCTGAGCTATCCACCGCAGGATGCGTGGCTGGCGGGCTATCCGATCAGTTACTATTACTTCGGATATTGGCTCTTCAACCTGGTGGGATTGCTGGCGGGCCAAACGGTGGGCGTCACCTACAATCTGGCGCAGGCGGCGTGGTACGGGCTATTGTTAAGTGGCGCGTTTGGCGTGGCCTACAATTTGCTGGCGGCAGCGGGGAACCGTTACGGCGCGTCGGCGGCAGGCGGGGCAATCGCCGCGCTGCTGGTGGGCATGGCGGCGAATGTGCAAGGATTGCTGGAGTGGCTCTACGCTAATGGCGTTGATGTGACCGGCCTTGCGAACTTGCTCGGTGTGCGCGGCTTTCCGCAGGAGGCGCACGTCACCAACCAGTGGTTCATTGATTATGGCTGGTGGTGGTGGCGCAGTAGCCGCGTCCTGTCCGACGTCAGCCTGCGCGGCGATCACATCGAGGTGATCGATGAGTTCCCTGCCTTCAGCTACATCCTGGGCGACAACCATCCCCATGTGGCGGCGATGCCCTTTGCGATCCTGGCGATCGGCGTGGCGCTGGCGATTTTTCTGACACGGCAGGCTTCACTGGTCACACGTCACACGTCACACGTTACGGATGGCGAGTCACCCCTCGCCCCGCGTCCCTCGCTTCTCGCCTGGTTCCCGTTGGGCTGGGGCGGCATGGTTTTGACGGCTGTGATTACAGGCGCGTTGCTTTTCCTGAACACCTGGGATTACCCGCCCTACTGGCTGCTCACCACGTTCGCCGTAGGCGCTGTGCTGGCGCGGCAGCCTCGCCCCTCACCCCGTGCCTCGCGCCAGGAAGCATTCAAGATGTTGGGATTGACCGGCGCGTTCGGGATCGCTCTGTTGGCGGCGGGTCTGTTGCTCTATCTACCTTACTTCCTCACCGCACAGAGTCAGGTGGGCGGGTTGATTCCAAATCTGTTCCACCCGACGCGGTTTTCGCAATACATCACGATGTTTGCGACAGCGTTGCTCACGGTGATGGCGCTGCTGGCGCTGGCCTGGCCGATCTTGCGCCCACGCCCGGCAACGGTCGGTCTTTTTGTTGGCGTAACATTAGGCTTGCCGGCCTTGCTGCTGGCGGCGGCAGCCTGGGCAGCGGTCGCCACGCAAGGTGGCCGGGCGCAATTGGCTGGTGTGGCGTTGCCGGATGGCGCAACCGACCATCTACCCTTTATGATGGAACGGTGGTTGGGACAGCCCTTCACCTTCCTGGTGGTGGGAGGGCTGACAGCGCTGGCATTGGCGCTGGTGTGGACGGGGGTGCAACGCAGCGTGCAGCTTCCCGCGACGGCGCTTCCGCTCGTCTTTGCCCTGGCGCTGACGGCGTTGGGGCTGGGCCTGACCTTCACACCAGAGGTCGTTTATCTGCGCGACAACTTCGGCTGGCGTATGAACACGATCTTCAAGTTCTATTATCAGGCGTGGCTGCTCTTTGGGCTGGCGGGCGCCTTCACCATCGTGACTAGCCTGAGTCGTGTACGCGGCTGGCGGCTCGCACCGGCGCTGCTCAGCGGGCTGGCGCTCCTGTTGGCGACCGCCTCCACCGTCTATCTGATCGCCGGCGCTTACAGCAAGACGCAAGGCTTCAGCCGCACGCCGACATTTGATGCAGGGGCGTATCTGGCAACCGTGGCGCCGGCGGAGTATGCCGCAATCGAATGGGTGCGCGACAACACACTGCCAACCGACGTGATTGTTGAGGGCAAAGGGCGCTCCTATGGCGCCGAGACGAACCGCATCAGCACGATGACGGGGCGGCCTACACCGTTGGGGTGGGATGGGCACGAATCGCAGTGGCGCGGGCGTGCGTATGGCGCCATGGCCGCCGGACGACCAGAGGCGTTGCAGGCGATCTACGGCGGCGCCATGCCCGATCAGTTGGCGCGCATTCTGGCGGAGCTAGGCGCCGATTATGTGTATGTCGGCCCGCAGGAACGCGCACAGTACAACCTGTCGCCAGCAGTAGAGCGGGCGCTGTTTGCGCAACTGGAAGTGGTCTACGAAAATGGCGACGTGCGCATCTACCGGGTGCGGTGAGCGCTGGCAGTGGATTGGGGAAGATTGCGCGCCGGGTTGCGCCTTCTATCTCCTGCTTCCTATTTCCTACTTTTTAGTAGACAGATTGAGCGGTTTGGATGAGTGGGAGCATGACTGAGCAAGCGGCGGATGAGATGGGTCTATCAGCAGCGACGACGGGTTGGCAAGGTGTAGCGGCGTCGTCAGGCGCAAAGGCGCGGGTGCTGACGCTGGAGCATGTACTCTATCTGGCAATCCTGGCAGGGGCGGCGCTTGTTCGCTTTGTCGGGCTGGGCGTGGAGCCATTGTCGCCAACGGAGAGTGCGTATGCCTGGAGCGCCTGGCTGGCGGCAAATCAGGCGACAGTTGCCAATGCGCCGGCGCCCGGCAGTGCGCTCTTTTATGGGCTGCAGGCTTTGCTCTTTTGGCTTGTGGGCAGCAGCGATCTGTTGGCGCGCCTGGCGCCTGCCCTCTTCAGCCTGGCGACGGTGGCGTTGCCCTGGTTTTGGCGCGATTGGCTGGGGCGACACACAGCGCTGGTGCTGACGGCGCTCTTTGCCTTCGATCCATGGTTGACAGCATGGGGACGCCGCGCCGATCCGTTGGCGCTGACGATTTTCCTGGCGCTTTTGACGCTCACTGCGCTCTGGCGCTGGAATTTTGCGCGACATGCAGTCAGCGCGCTACGGTGGGAGCGCACTGGCGCAGTGGCGTTGGCTTTCCTGATCGCCAGTGGGCCGTGGGGATGGGCGTGGCTGCCTGTGTTGATTCTCTTCGTGCTCGTTTATTTCTGGGAAGTTCGCTATTACACTTTACAGCGCACGACCTTCATCTGGTTTGGCGTTGCCCTGGCGCTGGCGTTGACCGGTCTGACGTTGCGCACTGAAGCGATTTCTGCCCTGAGCGCCAGCCTGACTACCTGGATCGGTGAGGTGAGCGGTGCGCCGGAGGCGCTGCCGTTGGCGTGGCCCTGGCAGCGCCTGTTGCTCGATCAGCCGTTGCTGGCGCTCTTTGGCCCACTGGGGTTGGCGCTGTTGTGGTATCGCAGTATGCACGGCGAAGGTCAGCGGCGCCGATTGGCAATCTTTGTAACCATATGGCTGACGTGGGCATTGCTGCTCTGGCTGCTGCCAGGGCGACCGGTGGCCGC
>DGFH01000105.1:3976-11744 GCA_002391565.1 Anaerolineales bacterium UBA3905 | reverse complement strand
CACTGGCTGCACCGCAAGGAGATTTGACCAGTCTGGAACTGTTCACGCTGCTCCTGGTGCAGAGCGTGTTGCTGGTGGCTGCACTCTTCTGGCTGGCGGCGCTGGTCGATGGCGTTGTCTTGAACAACCAGGTCTGGCTGACAAGCAGCATCATTGTGGCGTTGATGGTGGGGGTGTGGGTGCTGTTTGGCGTGTGGGCTGATTGGCGAGCAACCGGGCGCATCGCTCTGCTCTTTTATGCGGTGTTATTGGCGCTGATGACCATGCGCAGTGGCTGGCAACTCAATCACACAGTGGCGCTGATGCAGCCCAATGGCTTCTGGCCCGCGGTCACCAGTCCAGATGTGCGGAACCTGGTGCGGGATGTCGAACGGCTGAGCAGCATCCGGCGCGGCGACCCGAACCAGATCGACATGCAGGTCGTTTATGATGTCAGGCCTGACCCGGTGTTGGGCTGGCAGTTGCGGGCAATGCGCAATCTGCGACATGTGGGGGCGGCGGAGGTGAGCAGCATGCAGGCTGATCCATCCCTGGGCGTGACGCCGGTGTTGCCGCTGGTCGTGGCGCCCACGGCGCGTAACGACGCCCTGGCGCTGCCTGACCCGTACATTGGCGCCAGGTACACAACGGTGGTGCGCTGGCAGCCGACGATGCTGCCGCCTGCCGCTATCGGCGAGAGCGATGCGCAACTACAGTGGACGACCTACTGGCGTCCGCGCCTGCAATGGCTGCTCTATCGCAAGGTGGGCGTCCCGCCGGCCATCGAAACGGTGACGCTATGGGCGCCACGCTAACTTGAATCGAAATTACTGACCGCTAGGTTAACTGTTTATCTTCCCGGAAGCTCCAAAGCTTCCGGGAAGATTGCGAGCAATATCACGTGACAACCTAGAAATCGATAGAAAGCTGCGGCTTGATGAGGATGAACAAAATAACCCGGTAATCAAAGCAGGTGCGACGCTTAGCCGCACGTTCTCGCCAGACGGGAAAAATGCGGTTGCGAACGGCATCTACGATTACCGCATCTATTGGTTAATATCCATGCGGTCGCTACTACGAACGGCATTGAAGGACGGTTGAGGATGACGCAAGATACGCGCGTACTGGAACAAGCTCTGGTGGAGGCGGCGCCGGCGCAGCGCACAAGCTGGCTGGATCGCCCGTTGACAGCGGTGGTGGCGGCCAGTTGGGAGACGCTGGCCTGGATCGCGATCTTCCTGGTGGCGATCGTCTCGCGCCTGTACATGCTCGGCGTGCGCGCCATGAGCCATGACGAGAGTTTGCATGCGCTCTACGCCTATTACCTGTACGCCAATGGCAACTACGATCACAACCCGATGATGCATGGGCCGTTTCGCTATCATGTGACTGCGCTCATGTACTTCCTCTTTGGCGATAGCGATTTTACAGCGCGGCTGGCGCCGGCGCTGGTGGGCGTCGCCCTCATCGGCATGATCTACCTGATGCGCGGCTACCTGGGACGCACCGGCGCGCTGGCAGCAGCGATCATGGCGACGATTGGGCCAAGCCTGCTCTTTCATAGCCGCTACATCCGCGACGACATCTTTATGGCCTTCTTCACCGTCGTCTGGATCTATGGCGTCTTTCGCTATGTGGATGCGCGTCGGATGCGTTATCTGGTGGTCATCGTGGCGGGTATGGCCTTTGGCTTTGTCACGATGGAGAATCATTTTATTCATGGTGCGATTATCGGTGCGTTCGTGGCATTCTGGGCGTTGTGGCAAGTCGTCGGTCCGCGCTGGCTGGGGGCAATCGCGGCGCCTTTTCTGGTTGGCGGCGCAGCCTGGTGGGTGCTCCATGAAATGAAGCAGGACTTTTGGGGACTCATCATTTTGGGCGTGCTGGCGGTCGTCTCGCTGGCGGCGCTGGTGATCTCCCTGCGAGGGCGTTGGCATCTGTTGCGCAACCACCCGGCAGCCGACCTGGCCGTGTTGATGCTGACGCTGGTTTTGCCCTTCCTCAGCTCCTTCGTCTATGTGCTGACTGGCGGTGATCCGACGGTCTTTACCAACGCCGTCGATTACACCAGCCAGGAGATGATCATCCGATTGGCGATCCTGGTGGGCGTGGTGCTGGCGGCGGCAGTAGGCATCGGTGTGGCCTGGTTCCGGCGTGGGCCGGTGGCCGAAGATGGGCGCTGGCATCCTACCCTGCTCCAGTGGGGCGCGTTGATGGGCTTCTTCTGGCTGGTGCAGATCATCTTCTTCACGACATTTTTCACCAATACCGTGCAAGGGTTGGCGACCGGCGTCGTCGGCAGCCTGGGCTACTGGCTGGCGCAACAGGGCGTCAAGCGTGGCTCGCAGCCTGTGTATTATTACGCTCTGATCGGCTGGTTGTATGAATTTCTGCCGGCGACGCTCAGCCTGGCAGGGATGGCGACGATCGGTTACAACGTGACGCGCAGCGCATCGCGCCAGGAGACGTGGGATCCGGTGGCGCCCGGCGATCTACCGCCTTACAGCAGCCCCCACGATGACGCGCCGGACTATCGTCGGCAGACGCGCTTTGTTTTTGTGATCTTTCTGATCTGGTGGACGGTGGCGGCGTGGGTTGGCTATACTGTGGCCGGCGAAAAGATGCCCTGGCTGCTGACGCACATGGCGTTGCCGATGAGCATTCTCGGTGGCTGGTGGTTTGGCCGGCTGGTGCGGCGGATCAACTGGCGCGGCGCCTGGGCGCAGCGCACCTGGCTGTTGACGCTGGCTTTCCCGGCGTTGACGTTGCTGGCAATCGTGATGTTGGCCGTGCTGTCGGGTGCAAGCGGCAGCGAAGCCAGCGCGGCGGGACGCATTCTACAGTGGCTGCTCATCTTCGGCGCCCTGGGCGCAGTGATCTTCGGCAGCGTCTACCTGGTGCTGACTACCGGCTTCCGCGAAGGGATGCGCTTGCTGGCGGTGGGAGGAACGGCTGTGCTGTTTATCTTCACCATCCGCACCAGCTTCATGCTCAATTTTATCAACTACGACATGGCGACGGAGTACCTGGTTTACGCCCACGCCGGGCCAGATGTGAAGCGCGCGCTGGCGGAGATCGATACGATCAGCGAACGCACGGTCGGCGACCGCAACATCGTCGTCGCCTATGACAACGACAGCGCATGGCCCTTTAGCTGGTACATGCGTCTCTATCGCAACGCCAAGTATTATGGCGACACGCCCAACCCCGACGCCATGTCTGCGCCGGTCGTGATCGTCGGCCCGGAGAACCGCGCCAAAGTGGAACCCTACATGGCGCGCGACTACGTCAAGCGCACCTACCGTCGCATCTGGTGGCCGGAGATGGATTACTTCGACCTGACGCCAGATCGCGTATGGGGTGCAATTGCCGACCCGGCGCAGCGGCAACGACTCTTCGACATCATCTTCTTCCGCAAATATCGCGACCCGCAGAATCTGTCACAATTCCGCGACCTGGCGAAGTGGCCCTATCAAGGTGAGTTTGATATGTATGTGCGCCGCGATCTGGCGAACCAGATTTGGGATCTGGCGGTCGTGCCGGTGGCGACAGAGAGCACGCTCAACGTGCCGGTGATCGAGCCGGGACAGGTGCGCTTCGTGACCGCGCAGAGCGTTGATGACGGGGTGTACGACGGGCTGCCGCTCTTTGCCCCACGCGCAGTCGCAATTGGCCCCAATGGCGAACGCGTGATCGCCGACACGAACAACCACCGCATCGTCGTGCTCAACCGGGCGGGCGAATTCCTGCGTACGTTCGGCGGTTACTGTAATATGTCGGATCAGGCCGGCACGCCGTGCACCGACCCTGATGGCGCTGGCCCGTTGGCCGTAGGCGATGGGCAATTCTTCGAGCCGTGGGGCGTAGCTGTCGATCCGGCGGGCGCCATTTACGTCGCCGACACCTGGAACGGACGTATCCAGGTCTTCAACAGCGAGGGCGTCTTCCTGCGTAAGTGGGGCGCCTTTGCCAGCACCAACGGCGAATTGGGCGATCCGTTGGCGCTCTTTGGCCCGCGCGGTCTGGCGATCGATCTTGACGGCAATCTGCTGGTGGCGGACACCGGCAACAAGCGCATCATCCGCTTCTCACCGACGGGAGAGGTCTTGGGGCAGATCGGCGGCGGCGGGGTCATCGCTGGTCGTTTCGAGGAGCCGACCGACGTCAAGGTCGATCCAACGGACGGTTCGGTGCTGGTGGCCGACGCCTGGAATGGGCGCATCCAACGTTTTGCGCCCGACCTGACCTATCTCAGCGAGTTTGGCGTGCCAGGGTGGGCGGGGCGTGATGTCTTCCAGAAGCCCTATCTCACCGTCAGCGCTGACGGCGCGATCTACGCCACCGATCCGGCGACGGCGCTGGTGATGGTCTTCACGCGCGAGGGGACGGTGCGGGCAGCCTTTGGCGGCCCCGGCTCCGACCAGGCGCATCTGGGACAGCCCAACGGCATCGCCGCCGATCTCAGCGGCGGCGTGATCGTCGTCACAGATGGCGGCAACAACCGGGTAATGGTCTTCCCGGAAGTTGCGGAGTAAGACGTTGCGTCACTGTCATCACGTCATGCAGAGTCATGCCTGACGCCTGACGTAATGACGAGTGACGCCTCACCTTTTCTCTGCTATGAACCACCGCAGTGGGATTCGCCCCTTTTTGTGCGGCCTCGGCGCCCTGCTGTTGGCGCTGTTCGGGCAGCGTGGGCTGGCGACGGGCGGCGCCTGGGACGCCGGGCTGTTTCTGCTCCTCGGCGCGTTTGGCTTTGTCCTAATTTTCTGGCACGGACGGTCTGATCCGCTCCGTCGCCTCACCGTGCGCGCGTCCGGTGAACCCTGGGCTGTGCGTGTGCGCGATGCCTGGGGCGTGCGCACCGGTATTGGTCTGCTCGTCGTGGCGTTGCTGCTGGCCTTCAACGCGGTGCAACAATTTCACGAGTTCGAGCCATTTGCAGGACAAGCCTGGCTCTGGCTAGGTGTAGGGCTGCTGGCGGTGCTGGTCGGCGCCCTCTTGCTCGATTACGGACTGAAGCTGACGCATGAAAACCTTCCTGGCAGCCCTGAGTTTGCGGGAAGGCGGCATGAAGTTCTTGCGTCAAATCCGCTACGGCGATTCATCGAAGTTATCCTGTGGTTGGCGATAATCCTGTTGGCGGCAGTGTTCTTCCGGCTGTGGCGCTTCGCTGATCTGCCCTTTGGCGTTTGGTATGATGAAGCCGAGCATGGGCTGCAGGCGTTGCGCATCCTGGACAGTGCGCAGTTCCGCCCGATCTTCGAGGGCGCCATCACCGGCCCGGCGCACTATCTCTACCTGGTGGCTCTATCGTTCAACTGGTTTGGCGTCAGCGTGCAGTCGATCCGGCTGGTGAGTGTGCTCTTCGGCGTGCTGACGGTGTTCGCCGGTTATCTCGTGGGCGCTGAACTCTTCGGGCGGCGCTTGGGGCTGGCGGCGGCGGCGCTGTTAGCTGTCTCCAGTTGGGCGGTGACGCTGAGCCGTTTCGGCATGTACTCGACGATGTCAACGCCGCTCTTCACGTTGCTGACTGCGGCTTTTCTGCTGCGTGGGCTGCGCACACGGCGTCTGTTCGATTTTGCACTGGCGGGTCTGGCGCTGGGGCTGGGTCTCTCCTTCTATACGTCGTTTCGGCTATTTGTCCCGGCGGTGGCGCTTTTCCTGCTCTATCTGGCGCTGTATACGCGCTTCACACAGCGCGCCTGGCCGCCAGCCGCCTTTTGGCTTGGGGTGGCAATGCTGGTGTTTGTGGCGGAATTGACGGTGGCGCCGCTTGCCGTGTATGCGGTGAAACACCCGGAAATCTTCTGGGCGCGCATTGAAGACACTTTCATTTTTGCCAACAAGAGCGAAGCGGAGCGTTGGCCGGCGCTATGGGAAAATTTGCGCCGGCACCTGCTCATGTTCAATGTCTTTGGTGATCCCAACGGTCGCCATAATTTGCCCGGCAACCCGATGCTCGATCCGGTGACAGGGACGCTTTTTGTGGCGGGCGTCGCTTATGCACTGCGCTTTATCCTGAAACCAACTTATCTGTTTTTGTTGGCATGGTTGCTCTTCGGGCTGATGGGCGGCGTGCTTTCACTCGATTTCGAGGCGCCGCAGTCGCTGCGCGCCAACGCCACGCTGGCGGTCGCCTATCTGCTGGCGGTGATCCCGCTGGCAGTGCTGGCGAAGGCGTGGGTGCAGTCCGCCGGGCGTTATTTCCCGCATGCGCTGCGCTGGCCGGCAGTGGCGCTGTTCGTTGGCGTTGCGGCGCTGAACTGGCACACTTATTTTGTACGCCAGGCGCATGACTTTGCGGTGTGGAACGCCTACTCCACGCCGGAAACGCTGGCAGCGCGCTTGCTGGCTGATCTCGATCCGCACACCGACGCCTACGTCACCTCTTTTTTTCATGGCCATCCGACGATCAAGTTTGTTGCGCGCCACGCACCTGCCTATGTTGAGTTGGACACGCTTGACCAGTTCCCGTTGGATTTTGCACCCGATCGCAGCGCCCTGTTGATCCTTAACGCCGATAGTCGCCCGCTCTACGACGAGGCGCAGCGCCTGTACCCAAACGCAGTTTTCACCGCAACCACGCCGCCTATCGACGGTCCGCCGGTGCTTTTCACGGTGCAGCTCTCGCCGGACGATGTGGCGTCGATCCGTGGGGTGACGGCGCGTTACTATTCCAATGACGCCTGGACGGGCGAAGCGGTGCTGACGCGCATCGAAGCGCAGCTTGCCGCTGATTGGACGCAGGGTGCGCCACTGCCATCCCCATTCTCCGTGGAGTGGGAGGGCGTCCTGCATGCGCCCCTGGCGGGTCAGTATGAGTTTTTTCTTGAAGCGCCGGCTGCCGCCGAGTTGCTGATTGGCGAACGCACGGTGCTAACCGGGACCGGTGCACTGGCGGGTGCGCTGCCGCTGGCCGAAGGGAATCACACACTGCGGCTGCGCGCTGTGGGCGCGCCGGGGCGTTTCCAACTCTCCTGGCGCACGCCGACGCGTCCTGTCGAGCCGATTCCGACCACGCACTTATATCATGTCTCGTGGCTGGCGCATGGTCTGCTGGGACGCTATTTCGGCAACGGTGCGTGGCAGGCGCCCGAAGCCTTCAGCCGCATCGACAGCCGCTTCAACCGCTACATCCACGTGACGCCGTTGCCGCGCCCGTACACAGTGGAATGGACGGGTAAACTGGCCGCGCCGGTGGCAGGACGCTATCGCTTTGGCCTGGAGTCCATCGACGAATCTGCGCTCTGGATCGACGAAACGCCTGTGGTGCGCGCCGAGCAGCCAAACATCCTCAGCGAAGGTGAGATCACGCTGACCGCTGGCTTGCACGACATCCGCATTCGCCTGGCCGACCGCACCGACCACACACATATCAATGTCTTTTGGCAGCCGCCGGGCGGTGAACGCCAGATCATTCCCGCCGAGGCGCTTTTCCCACCCCAGGAAAGTTACGCCCGCGTGACGTTGCCAACCCTGGACGCGCTTCACCAGACGTCCTCGGCGGCAGATGCTGCTCTCGTTGCCGAATCGACCTTAGCGGGCGCCGCGCGGGAAGTCGTCACCGGGCTGGCGACGCCGCGCGGCGTGGCAGTGGGCGACGATGGCGCGATTTACGTGACCGAGAGCGACGCGCGGCGGGTGCTGGTCTTCACACCAGAGGGTCAACAACAGCAGGTCATCGATGGCGGCGCCGATCGCCTGGTCGAACCGGGTGACGCCGTCGTGAACGGTGAGCTTCTCTTCGTGCTTGACGCGGGTGCAGCCGCTGTGCGCGCCTTTACGC
>DGFH01000105.1:0-3960 GCA_002391565.1 Anaerolineales bacterium UBA3905 | reverse complement strand
TGCTGGTCTTCACACCAGAGGGTCAACAACAGCAGGTCATCGATGGCGGCGCCGATCGCCTGGTCGAACCGGGTGACGCCGTCGTGAACGGTGAGCTTCTCTTCGTGCTTGACGCGGGTGCAGCCGCTGTGCGCGCCTTTACGCAGCAAGGGGAAGCTACGCCCTTCGCCACAGGCCTTGACAGCGTCTTCACCGATCGTTCGCGTGGCATCGGCGCCGGGCCGGATGGTGGCGTGCTGATCGCCAACACGCCCAACAATCGTATTGCCACGCTTGACGCCACAGGCGCCATGACGACGCAGATCGTCGTCTGGCCCGGTGAAGATGCTCAGCCGGTCGACGTGGTGATGGGCGACGATGGCCGCATCTTCGTTGCCGACGGCCAGGGACATCGGTTGATTCGCTACGCGCCGGGTGGGCAGATTGAGCGCGCCTGGCCGTTGACGCCCTCCAACACTGTAGACAGCCCACACCTGGCGCGCGACGCCGCAGGTAGGCTCTACATCACAGAGCCAGAGGCCGGACGCGTGCTGTTGCGCGACGCTGAAGGTGAACCGTTGGGTGCGTGGGATCTCAACACTCTGCTTGGCCGCCCCGTGCGTCCGGTTGGCGTGGCGGTGGCGTCTGACGGCGTGATTTGGGTGGTGGACAGCGCGGGTGGGGCGCTGATCGCGGTAGAGTCGTTACCGTAAAGTATCTGTTGGTTGGTTGCGTTGGCTCTCGACGCTATACGCGACTTCTGACTCACGCACAAAATGTGGTTCAAAGTTATCCGACAAGCCAATAAAATCCTCCAACGGCGCCTGCTGAATCTGCTCCTGTAGAAACGCTTCGACCTGATCATCATCCATCGCCAGCAGTGCGTGCTCAAATCCAAGTGACGTGTGCAGCACCTGAACCACCTGGCGAATCCAATAACCTGCGCTCATTTGTACAATGGCGCCGCCGACTTCGCGTGCCAACGATTCGATGCGGCTGTTGCCGCCGATGCGGTCGACCAGAATGATGGTTGCCATGTAGTAGGTGGAGCGCCCCAATGCAATTTCTCGCTCAAAGCGCGTCACCTTATCCAACGAGATTTCTGGATTGCCACGACCGATAAAGCCGATGTCAAAGCGTACGCCCTTACCGGGTTCATACAGGAGTGTGGCGTCGCTCTCCCTGCGTTCGCTGCGTGACGAGAGCCAAAAGACGCGCTCAAATTCTTGTGGCGGGGGGAGAATGTGCTTGAAACCAAGCATGTACAGCAGTGCGCCAGGAATCAGCTTCTCGAACAGCTTGCCATACGCAGACTTCTCTGAGCCGCGCACCGCCAGGGTCTGTGCTCCTATCGTGTTAAGCAGGTAGGTCAGCCAGAGCCAATTCACCTCAGCGCTCAGTCCGGCAGTTGTCCGAACCGAGCCGCTCAGTTCGCCATGTTCACGGGTGTGGCTGGCGATAACATCGGCGCAGATATCGACATATTGCTGTTTATACTCTTGAATAGCGTTCGGATTGTCGCGCAGCACATTTTGGAATGCCTTGTCCGTTAGCCCAAGCATCCACTGCGCCAGCCAACGTGTGGAGCTGCTTCTGAGAAAGGATTTCTGCCGCCAATTCAGGCAGTCTGGCAACAAAATCCTGTGTTCTTACTGTGCCGTTCAAGAACAACTCGACAGTTGCCAGATTCAGTGCGGCAATGCGCCGTCGCGTCAACTGCTCGGTCGAGTCGCGCAGGTTTTTACCGCTAAACACATCCAGGACAACGCCGCGCACAACATCAAGACCGATCTGGCGCACAAGCTCGCTGCCACTTGCTGAAAGCAGTCTGATTGCGGATGGTGACAGCAACTCGCTCAAGGTGAGGAATTCTTCGGGTGGCATGATAGATTCTCACAGCAGAACATCGTCGGTTTCGATGGGCGCACAGTGAAGGGTAAGGATGTGTCGGGCGTCGTGACCTAACCAGCGTTTAGCTTCGTCACGAATAATCGCCACATATTTGGGGTTCTGCTCGATCAAGACAAAGCGTCGTTCCAGGATGGCAGCCGCCTTGCCGACTGTACCAATGCCCGCAAACGGATCGAGTACAACTTCTCCCTTGAAAGAGTAGTAGCGGATCACCTTCTCTGCCAGTTCGACAGGAAAAATCGCTGGGTGGCGCGGATCGTGCGCCGGCTTGATGCGCCAGATATTGGTGCGCTCGTAGTCGTCGATTTTTGACTCAGCGACGGCTTGTTTGTCGGGGTGCGTGCGAATATTCCAGTCGATCAGCTTGTCCGTATGCTTACGGTAGACCAGTATGTACTCCGTAACCGGGACAGGCTTGTATTGTAGAGGGTTGCGGTCAGCAGCAAAGCGCCGCCCGCGTCCGGTTGCCCAGCCTGCCCCCTCTGGCTTCTCCCAAATAATGTCGTCGATGAAGTCGTAGCCCTCCTCGATAAAGAGGCGATGCATGTCAAATGGCACTGCGATTCGTTTCGACGCCTGACTGCGACTGGCACGGCGAATCAAGACTGGCGAGACATTCATCACAAAAAAACGTCCTTCCGCCAGGACTCGATGTGCATGGTGCAACACTTTGCGAATCTTCAACAGATACTCTTCATATCCGATGTAGTCAACATATTCAGGGCGAGCATTGTAGTAGGGCGGTGATGTAAAAATCAAGTCAACGCTCTCTGCAGGCAATTCCTGTAGAATCTCCTCGGCATCGCCCTGTGCAATGCAGTTCCGCAATGAGGATAGGATGTATCCGTTGGGCGACGTCCGCGCCGTGAGTGACTTCCGAATGTCTTCATCGCGTCCCAGGAGACGCGCTTCTAAGACCTCCGGCGCTGTCGACTTGTCTTCGAGAATCAACGATGAATATGCGTCGATGACAACCTCGCCAATGCGTTCCTGAGTCGCCTTGTTGACCAGGGGCACGCGCCAGACATGATAACGGTCATCGACTTCGGGCAGCCCAAAGACGATGGCATTGTGTAGGCGAGCTCGTTCCAGCCAGACGTGGGCAATTTGCCGCGCGGCGTCTACATTCAATACAGCGTATTTGCGTAGTTCGGAAACCATTGTTCGTGCTGCCATGCGAGACATGGTATCACGAATATGACCTTTATTTCCAACCGAACTACGCGCCATAGCTCTGTGTCTTCTGGATGTATGCGTCCAGCACGCGCCGTGCGGCGCCACTGTCGATGCTTTGTCTCGCTTCCTCTAACCCGGCCGCCAGATCGCCACACTCGGTGCTGAGCGCAAAGGCGGCGTTGAGCAGCACGGCGTCGCGTTTGGCGCCGTGAATCTCGCCGGCCAGAATGCCGCGTGTGATGGCGGCGTTTTCCTCTGCGGCGCCGCCGACCAGCTCGGCAATGGCGGCGCTGCTGAGACCCAACTCCTGCGCGTCGAAGTCGTAGGTGCGCACTTCGCCATTGTGGAGATGACTGACGCGGTTGGCGCCGGTCAGGCTCAGTTCGTCGGCGCCGCCTGCACCGTGTACGACGAACGCCGCGCGCGCGCCCATCTGACCCAGCACCTGCGCCATCGGTTCGGTGAGCTTCGGATCGAAGACGCCGACGAGCAGGTTGGTGGCGTTGGCCGGGTTGGTGAGCGGCCCCAGGATGTTGAAGATCGTGCGCGCGGCGAGTTCGCGGCGCGGCCCGATGGCGTGACGCATGGCCGGATGAAAGGCAGGCGCAAAGAGAAACGCCAGCCCCACCTCCTCGATGCACTCCGCCGCCTGCTCCGCCGTCAATTGTAGATTGACGCCAAGCGCAGCCAGCACATCAGCGCTGCCGCTGCGGCTGCTGACGGCGCGGTTGCCGTGTTTCGCCACCTTGACGCCATGCCCAGCCACCACGAACGCAGCGGTGGTGCTGATGTTGAAGGTGCCGATGCTGTCGCCGCCGGTGCCGACGACATCGACAAGCATGGCGTCGCCGCTCTGCGGGCGCACCGGCCCGGCGCTGCGTTTCATGGCACGCG